>DASXFX010000220.1:0-7343 GCA_036489375.1 Binataceae bacterium (SeqCode)
CGGCCGCCCCTCGGCTATCTGCCGCCATGATGCCGCCGACGCGATCTCGATCTGACGCAAAATGTGCCACGCCGTTATACTTACGATCTCGCTTGCGAGGCGTCACGCACTCAATCAAGCTGAGGCGAGGGGTTATTAGATGTACAAGGTTGTCGGCCTATGGGGATCGCCCAAACCGTCGGATATCGAGAGTTTCGAAAAGCATTACCTGGACGTGCACGTGCCGCTCGCGCGCAAAGTACCGCACTTGCGTAAGCTGGTGCTGACCCGCGCGGAATCCGGCCTGGAAGGCTCGGCTCCGCCGTTTCATCGGGTGGCGGAATTGCATTTTGACAATCCTGAAGCCTTCCATCGCGCTACCGAAACCGCGCAGTGGCGTGCGATGCGCGAGGACGGAGGCAAGCTCGCCGAGCGCTTCGGCGTTACCATCCAGGCGGTGATCGGCTGGGAGCGCGAATAAAGACGCGCTGACCCCCGCGCCGACCGCCGGCAACCTGCGCCACCGAAGTCCTTGGCGCCGGCCTTGTGGGCGCGCGCGTTACCACCGCTGCGCGCGATCGCGATCAGCCGAGCAGATGCTTGCTCGCGATCGCCGCCCCATCGCGCATCGCTCTGAGCTTTTCCCACACCACTTCTTCGGCCACCGGCGCCAGTCCGGTGGTGGTTTCGAAGCCGCAGTCGGTACCCGCGATAACCCGGCGCGGATCGCCGATCGCATGCGCCACCCGCATGATCCGCTCGGCCACCACCTCCGGATGTTCGACGTAGTTGGTGGTCGTGTCGATGACCCCGGCAATCAGGTTCATCCCTGCGGGCAGGCGATGACGCTCGAAGTAGCGATACTCATGCTCGTGGCGCGGATTCGCCATCGAGATCATCAGCGCGCCCACGTGCGCCTTGTATAGATGGGGCAAAATGGCGTCGAGCGCGACGTCGTGATTGTGCGGGCCCTCGTAATTGCCCCAGCAGACGTGCAGCCGCACCTGTTCGGGCGGAATCTTTTCCAGTGCGCGATTGATCGCCGTAACCACCAGATCTACGAAACCAACAAAGTCCTTCAACGGGCGTTGCGCGTATGTCACGTGGCGCTCCATCGCGAGGTCAGGTGCGTCGATTTGCAGGATGAAGCCGTGCGCGACAATCGCCTCGTATTCGACCCGCAGTGCGTCTGCGAGCGCCGCGACATAGGCCTCC
Source organism: Binataceae bacterium (SeqCode) (assembly GCA_036489375.1). Taxonomy (GTDB): domain Bacteria; phylum Desulfobacterota; class Binatia; order Binatales; family Binataceae; genus JADMIL01. The sequence continues at coordinate 1,195 of DASXFX010000220.1, forward strand.
AGGTTCGGGTAATGTTCGTTGAGCATCGCGGCCGCGATGATGCCGGGAGACGGCGCCGTCATGAAAGTCTCGGTAAAGCCCGGCTTGAGCTCGGCGAGGACCTTCGCGAAGTCGTCGCATTCGCGCTTGAGCGCCGCGCGATCGGTGTACTTCACGGCGCCGATCGCCTTGGGCGCATGCAGCAAATCGACCTGCACTCGATTGCGCATCTGCGCCATGATCATTTCGAGGAAACTCGGATACGCGATCATGTCGGCAAAGCCGGGCCGGTCGCTCTCGCCGCCGAAGCCGCTCATCCGATGTTGCACGTAGGTGAAAAAGCTCTCGCGCGCCTGCTCGCCGTTGTTGGCGATATCGATGCCGCATTCGGCCTGCAGCTTGACCACGTGCCGTGTCGCCGCGAGGATTGCCGCCTCCATCGCGGCCGCATCGACCTTCTCGTGCCGGCTATGACGCCCCAGCATCTCGCCCAACGCGCGCGGCCGCAGCAGGCTGCCGGCATGCGTCGTCAGTATCCGCTTTTCCGATCGTTTCATCGCGCTGACCCCCAATGTCCCCCGTCGCTTACTCCAATCGAGCGCCTTTGCCCATCGATTTGTTCGCGCCGGGCACCGCAATAGATTATCCGCACCAAGGAGAACCATCCATGGACATCAGCAAGATTCCCGCCGGCATCGAGCCTCCGCACGACATCAACGTGTTCATCGAGATTCCGCAGGGCGGCCTGCCGGTGAAGTACGAGCTCGACAAAGCCTCCGGTGCGCTGTTCGTCAATCGTTTCCTGCACACCACCATGTTTTATCCGGGCAACTACGGCTTCATCCCGAGCACGCTAGCGGAGGACGGCGACCCCTGCGATGCGCTCGTGGTGTCACAGTCCGCGGTGGTGCCGGGTGCCGTCGTGCGCTGCCGGCCGGTCGGCGCCCTGATGATGGAGGATGAAGCCGGCAACGACGAAAAAATCATCACTGTGCCGGTCGAAGCGCTGAATCCGTATTACAAAGACATCAACAGCTATACCGACTTGCCGATTCTCCTGCGCGAGCAAATCCAGCATTTCTTTCACCATTACAAGGACCTCGAAGTCGGCAAATGGGTCAAGATCATCCGCTGGGTCGGGCCTGACGAGGCCGCCAGCCTGATCATGGCAGCGCTCGATCGCGCGCGTATCTGAAGCGTCGCCCATCCGCGCGCCTGACCATCTCAAATTGTGGATGACCCGCAAGCGCGTTCCGGTTATTGTTACGCGAATTCTTCGGGCGCTTGACAGAATGGTTACAATGGAATTCAGGAGGATTATTCGATGAGACCCAAGGCACGAGCATTGTCGCACGTCGGTTCCGCGCGCGATCAATTTTCCGTGCACGAACCGAATTCTGACGGCGCCATTCTGGATGCGTACTCCCAAGCCGTCATTCATGCCGCCGAGGTGGTCAGCCCCTCGGTGGTCTATATTGAAGTCACGCACGCTCCCGCCGCCGGGCGCAATGCCGCGACGCCCGCCAGGCCACTGCGCCCGGGACCCCATTCGACCGGTTCCGGCTTCATCTTCACGCCCGACGGTTATGTCCTGACCAACAGCCACGTCGTTCACGGCGCTGGCCGAATCGATGTCGCGCTGAGCGACGGACGCCGCACGCGCGCTGAACTCGTCGGTGACGATCCCGACACCGATCTCGCCGTCATCCGCATCGGTGCCAATGATCTGTGGGCGGCTAAACTTGGCGATTCGCACACGATTCGCGTCGGCCAACTCGCGATCGCTATTGGCAACCCTTACGGCTTCCAGTATTCCGTCACCGCAGGCGTCGTCAGCGCGCTCGGCCGTTCGCTACGATCGCAGTCGGGACGACTGATCGACAACGTCTTGCAGACCGACGCCGCGCTCAATCCCGGGAACTCGGGTGGCCCCCTGGTCAGCTCGCGCGCTGAGGTTATCGGCGTGAACACCGCGTCGATTTTGCCTGCGCAGGGGATTTGTTTTGCGATCGCGATCAACACCGCGAAGTTCGTCGCCGCGCAGCTCATCCGCGATGGACGCGTCGAACGCGCATGGCTCGGAATCGCCGGACAGAACGTCGAGCTCCCCCGGCGCGTAATCCGCTTTCACGATCTCAAAACGCCGAGCGGTGTGATGGCCGCCTCGATCGAAATCGATAGCCCGGCCGATCGCGCAGGACTCAAGCGCAACGACGTCATCGTCAACTTCGCCGGCCATCCGGTCGCCGGCAGTGACGATTTGCAGCGGCTGCTCACGGGCGATCAGGTCGGCGCAAAATCTGCCATCACGGTCATCCGCGGGACCGAAAAACTGGATCAGGAAATCGTCCCCGCTTCGCGGCCTGCGCCGCGATCGTAATCCGCTTCGGCGCCATCGACTTCGTCACCCGCTGGTGCCCTGCGGTACCGGCGGTACGGATTTTCGCTTGCCGTCCTTACCAAACTGTTGCACTATCGCCACGCACCTAAGGCGCGAGCGGTTTGATTGCGGTGCGCGGTCGTCCTCGATCGCACACCGGCGAAACCGGCTCGCCCGGCGCTCGCTCGTGCGCCTCCGAAGCGGCTTGTAGCCGCGTCGGCGCTCAAGGTTCGGATGTAAATCCCGTTCGCCTTTTGCTGATGACGGCGCGGGCATTGTTGGGGGGAAGAGATGGTTCCAGATTCAACTTCGCTACTGCCTAATCAACTTATTCGGCGCGCGACCGCGATTGCGGCTGCGGTCGCCCTCATGATCGCGATTGGCGCCGGCATCTCCCGCGCGCAAACTTCGCCCGCTGCTGCTCCTGTCTCCGCCGCTCCCGCCGCAAATCCAGCGACGGCGCCCGCCGCCCCGACCGCTTCCGCTGCGCCGCCTGCGACTGCCACCGCTGCCGCACCACCGTCAGGCGACTCGATTCCGCCTGGAACCACCATCACGATGGCGAACTGGCAGCAGTATCAGCAGTTCATGCCCGACGGGATGGCGTCCATGTTCCAGGGTAAATATTTCTGGAAGATGCCCGCCGACGTGAAGATGGACGTGGGTCCAACCGTCATCCATCCGCTACCAAAAGGCTACATGGAGGCGACCGAAAAATATTCCGGCCAGACCAACGTGGTTGAATTGCCCGATGGCGGCCTCACCCTCACGGGCTACCAGGGCGGCATCCCGTTTCCCAGCCCCGCCGAGCCGCATCAGGGATGGAAAGTGCTCGCCAATCTTTGGTACCGCTACCTGCCCCATCTCATCGTCGATACCTATGGCAACGGCTGTTACCTCAACAGCACCGGTAACGTGAATTGCGAGGCGGCGCAGATCGTCAACCGCCAGCTTGCTTTCAATACCGACCCCAATACCCCGGTGAATTACCCCGGCGCGGAAGGCAAGTTCTCCAGCGAATGGCTGATGGTGCTGGAGCCCGAACAGCAGCGTTACACCGCCTTCTTGACCATCTCCTACACCGATCCCTCCAAGCCCGAGGACAGCTACATCTTCATCCCCTCGCTGCGCCGCGCTCAGCCGGTCTCGACCGCCGCGCGCTGCAGTCCCAACCAGGGCTCCGATTCGACCGAGGAGGATTATCGCTTCGGCTTCAATTCCAACATTACGGAACTCAAGGTCGATATGATCGGCGAGAAGAAGGTGCTCGCGATGCTCGACGCCAACGTACCCGACGGCAAATTCCCCGAGAACTTCGATATGCCGCTCGGATGGCCGCTGCCCTCGTGGGGCAAATGGCAGTTGCGCGACGCCGATGAAATCAGCGCCAGCAAAATTCCCTCGAAGGCCTCCGGCTATTGTTACGGCAAGCGCGTGATGTACGTGGACAAGGCCTCATATGCGCCGTTGTGGGAGGATCTGTACGATTCCAAAATGGAGCTGTGGCGCATCTTTGGACTGTTCCTGCGCGCCGCCGACGTCCCCGGCATCGGTCCGGTTACATCCTCGGGTTCGATGGTCTGGGGTTTCTGGGACGTCCAGAATTCGCACGCGACGTTTTTCATCGATCCCGCCCCTGGCCATCCATTCTATCTCAACGATCAGGCGCCCAAGGAGTTTACTGACCTCGGCCGCTTTACCTCGGCGCCGGGACTTAATCTGATCATGCGATGATCGCGTTTTCGCGCGCCGCGGTGCGTCAGACCTTGCCGATAAGGTCACGCTCCGCGGCGTCAATCGCCGCCAGCGCCTCGGCGACATCGCGACCGCGCGGCGGTAGTATCAACCGCCCCACTCCAAGCTCCGCGTAGCGTTTTGCGAGGTCGCGATCGAGGATGCCCTTCGGCGTGACGCTCACTTCGATCTGCGCGAATGGACGCCCGGCTCTCGCGCACGCCGCGCGAATCCCCTCGATGCAATCGCGGGTCGCTGCCAGATCGAGTGCGTACCCATACCAGCCGTCGCCCAGTCTCGCCGTGCGGCTGAATGCGTGCGCGGTCTTGCCGCCAAACACAATCGCCGGATGCGGCTGCTGATGCGGTCGCGGCTCGGCGCGCACGCCCTCAAATGAAAAGTAGCGGCCGTGAAACTCCGCCCGCTCCATCGTCCACAATGCTTTCATCGCAGCGATCATCTCTTCCGCCCGCCGCCCCTTGTGATCGAACGGCATGCCCACCGCGTTGAATTCGAACTCCAGGTTGCCGATGCCCACGCCGAAGATCAGCCGCCCGCCCGACATCACGTCCACCGACGCGAGTTGCTTCGCCAGCACCACCGGATTGCGCAGCGGCAAAATCATGATGCCCGTGCCGAAGCGCAGCGTCCGGGTGTGCGCCGCCGCGAATGCCATCGTCACGTTCAGATCGACGAAATCGATAAGCGGCGGCATCGGCGATGCTTCCGTCTGCGGATCGGCCAGCGCCAGGTGCTCGCCACCCCAAAAGCTCTCGAAGCCCGCCGCCTCTGCCGCCCGCGCCACCGCCGCGATCGCTTCGGGCGTGACGCACGGCCGCATGTTCATCCCGAATAGTCCGAACTTCATCCATCGAGCACTACCACGAAGCGCCGCTGCCTGCCGCATCGAGTATCCACTCCACTCTCGCAACCGTCAGTTCGAGCGCATCCGCAGAGTCATTGCGCACACGACGCAAACTTGACGTTATCGCGATGAACATGGTCTGTTGGGCGAGTTCCTATTAGCGATGAAACCTCGCATCTGTCGCGGCACAGTGCGGATTTCGCAGTTGACGGAAACTCAATTCGATCGTTCTAGCGGAGGCGTTCAGGCCATGGGCACACTACGGGGCGAAGAAATAATCGCGCGTTCCTTCCAGCGCGAGGGCGTTGACACGATCTTCTTCATGATGGGCGGGCCCACCGGCGGCACCGCCGGCGCGTGCCTCGAGCTCGGCATGAAAGGCATCTACGTCCGTCACGAGCAGGCCGCCGCGATGATGGCGCACGCCTACTCCCGCATCTCCGGCAAGCCCGGCATCTGCATCGCTCCGATGGGCCCCGGCGTCGCCAATCTCGTCACCGGACTCGCCAACGCGTGGGCTGACGCCGCCCCCGTCATCGCTATCGGCGGCGCTTCCCCGATGCGCGGAACCACGCTCGACACCTTCCAGGAAATGGACCAGATCCCGATGATGCGCCCGATCGTCAAGGCCGCCTATCGGGTCGATCTCGGCTACCGCATCCCCGAATATATCAGTATCGCCTTTCGCGAGGCCCTCGACGGCAAGCGCGGCCCCGTTTATCTCGACCTTCCCGGAGACATTCTCGCCGGCAAAGTTGACGAGGAAAAAATCCACTGGGTCGAGAATTCACGCACCGACGCGCGCCCGGCCGGTGACCCCGCGATGGTGCATAAGGCCGTCGAACTCCTCGCCAACGCGCGCAAACCCTTGATCGTTACCGGCAGCGGCGTCATCTGGTCGCGCGCCGAGGCCGCCTTGCGCCATTTCGTCGAGGCCACCGGCATCCCGTTCTTCACCACTCCGCAAGGCCGCGGCGTCATTCCCGAGGATCACGCGCTCTCCTACCCGGCCGCCCGTTCGACCGCATTTCGCGAAGCCGACGTGGTATTAGTGATCGGCGCACGCGCCAATTCGATGCTTTCCTTTTTGCGCGCACCGCGCTTTTCGGAGTCGGCGAAATTCATCAACGTGAATCTCGACGGCAAGGAGATTGGCCACAATCGCACCGCCGATGTAGGTATTATCGGCGA
>DASXFX010000013.1:0-4471 GCA_036489375.1 Binataceae bacterium (SeqCode)
GCCGCGGGCCCCGGCCCGGCGATGGCGCGCGATCTCGAGGATGTCGGCCATCACCGCAGTCGCCGTCGGCATCTGGCCGGCGCCCTGGCCGAAATACATGCTCGAACCGAGCGCCTCGCCATGAATGTAGATTGCGTTGAACGCGCCGGCGACGCCCGCGAGCAGATGGCGCGCGGCGATCATGGTCGGATGTACCCGCGCCTCGATCGCGCCGTTGTCGTCCTTCGCGATGGCGAGCAGCTTGATGGTATAGCCGAGCTCACGCGCGTAATTGATATCGGCGAGTGTGAGCTGACTGATGCCCTCCGTATGCACTTGCTGCGGTTCCAGCAGCACCCCGAACGCCAGCGTCACCAGCAGGCATAGCTTGTGCGCGGCGTCGTGGCCGTCGATATCGAGAGTTGGATCGGCCTCCGCCAAACCGTCTTTTTGGGCCTGCCGCAGCGCGTCGGCGAATTCGGCTCCGCTCTCGGTCATCATGCTGAGAATCGAATTGCAGGTACCGTTGACGATGCCGTAAACGGCGCGCTGACGATCGCCGGCGAGCGCCTCGCGCAGGGTGCGGATGATCGGCACGCCGCCGCCCACGCTGGCCTCGAAGCCGAGCGCGAGACCCGCCTTCCCCGCCGCGCCGAAGATTTCGGCGCCATGCGCGGCGAGCAGGGCTTTGTTCGCGGTGACGACATCTTTGCCGGCCGCGATCGACTGTAAGATGAGGCCGCGCGCGGGTTCATAGCCACCGAACAATTCCGCCACGATATCGACGTCGGGGCGCGCGATGAGAGACGCAGCGTCGCGCGTGATCAATTTGGCGTTGATGCCGAGTGCGGGAATCGGTTTGAGGCTGCGATCGGCAATGCCGACCAATTCGAGGGGCGCGCCGAGCTTGCGCTCGAACATTGCGGCGTTGGTGCGCAATAGCCGCACGACGCCCTCGCCGACCGTGCCGCAGCCGAGCAAGGCTAGACCGATAGGTTTCAAGCAGTCACCGGGGAGACATCAAGGAGCGCTGGCCGCAGATGCGATCAAGCGCCTGCGACGGCTATCCGCTTGGGCAGGCCGGGTACTTCGGCGTGAGTTAGCGCGTGCCGGATGCCGCGAATTGCCTGGCGCGAGCGATGCTCATTTTCGATCAGAGCGAAGCGCACGAAGCCATCACCGTCGGCCCCGAAACCGATTCCGGGAGAGACAGCGACCTTAGCATCGCGCAGCAGGAATTTGGCGAAATCGAGCGAGCCCATCGCGCGAAAGGGCTCCGGAATCGGTGCCCACACGAACATCGTCGCCTTGGGTTTTTCGATCGGCCAGCCCGCGCGATTGAGCCCGTCCACCAGCACGTTGCGTCGTTGACGATAGGTCTCGACGATCTCGCTGACGCATTCCTGCGGGCCGTTGAGAGCCGCGATCGCCGCGACCTGAACCGGGGCAAACATGCCGTAATCGAAGTAGGACTTCAGCCGCCCCAACGCCGCGATCATCTCGCGGTTGCCGACAGCGAAGCCGACTCGCCATCCCGGCATATTGTAGCTCTTGGACAAGGTAAAGAATTCGACTGCGACATCACGCGCACCCGGCACTTCCATGATCGAGGGGGCGCGGTAACCGTCGAAGCAGAGATCCGCATACGCGAAATCGTGGACCACGAGAATATCGTTCTCGCGGGCAAAATCGACGATGCGCTGCATGAACGCGAGGTTGACAATCGCGGTCGTCGGATTGTGCGGAAAATTGATGATGAGCAGCTTCGGACGCGGCCAGCAGCGGCTGACCGTATTTAACATCTCATCGAAGAATTCGTCGCCGTTGCGAATGGGTACGCCCTGCACCTGCGCCCCGGCAATAACGCATCCATATTGATGGATCGGGTAGGTGGGAGTGGGCGCGAGCACGACGTCGCCCTGGTCGAGCATCGCGAGCGCAAGATGGGCGATACCCTCTTTGGAGCCAATCGTAACGATCGCTTCAGAGTCGGGGTCGAACTCGGCGCCGTAGCGGCGCTTGTACCAGTCGCAGATCGCGAGCCGGAGCTTATAGACCCCGCGTGAAACCGAGTAGCGATGGTTGGCGTTCTTCGAGGCGGACTCGATCAGTTTGTTGACGATGTGCGGCGGCGTCGGCTCATCGGGATTACCCATGCCGAAGTCGATAATATCCTCGCCGGCGCGCCGCGCCTGGAGGCACAGTTCACCGATCGCATTGAAAACGTACGGCGGTAGCCGCTTGATCCTCGGGAATTCCATCGTCGTCGCCAACCACCCCCAACCCGCGCATCGCGCACGGGTTGAATCATTAATTTTTAACCGACGCGACGCCCAACCGCCAGCCCCCATCGCATCTAATGTCTTAATATTGCGTCGGTAACGTCGTCATGAAGAGCCGCTTAGCGAGGTGCCGCGCACTCTTAGGAAACAGGGGTGACCGTCTCGGCCGCAGGCGCGAGCGCGCCGGGGCGAATCAGCCAGTAGCACGGAATGGCCGCGAGGAAGATCACCGCGCAAATCTTCCATGTCGCTGGAATCCCCGCTACGTCGGCGTACGCGCCGACCGATAACAATCCGGTCGCGGCGCCCATCGTCGCGAAAGTGCTGTTGAACGACAGCAGCGTGGCGCGATCGCCGGACACGATCTGTTCGTTGAACCAACTCTGCATCAGGGGCATCATCGCGCCGATCAGCACGTTCATCAGGAAGAAGAAGGCCACTACCAGGTTTGGCCGTCCGGCAACCGCCGCGGCGGCAAAAAAGGCCACGCTCGCCGCCGCGATCAAAATGACCAGGCGGGTCGAACGCGCGGATTCCTCCATCGACATCCGCATCACTACTTCGGCCCCGGCCAGCCGCCCGATCGTAAGCAGGCAATAGACCCACCCCACGACCCAGATACCGAGGCCGTAGCTATCGTTGACGTATTGCGGCCATTCGAGCCAGTAAGGCGCGGACGCGGCGAAGAAGATCCCGTTCGCCAGGCTAAGCATCAGAATCGTGCGGCCGCGAAAGCCGCGGCGAAATCCGTTCACGATGCGATCGACGACCTGCCGCGGAATCTTCGCGAACGCGACGTGGGTGCGCCGGCCCGCACGCTCTTGCATCAGCGTCGCGCCGACGATCGCGCTGATTGCATACCCGGTCGCACTCATCAGCCACGGCCACGCTATATTCACGTCGGCGACGTAGGTCCCGATCAAAGCCGAGACCATAAAACCGATGTTCATCAACTGCGAGATGCGCGAGAACAGACGATCTTTCAGGCCTACGAAGCCCGCGTCGTCGAGCGCATCGACGCCCCATGCGTCGATTGCGCCGTTGCAAAAGGTCGTGCCGACGCCGTCGATCGCTTCGGCTACCAGGAAAATCGGATAGGCGTGGGCGAAGAAATAGACCATGAAGGCGCTGACCCTCAGCATGCATCCGAGCACGAACGAGCGGCGGCGGCCGAGCGCATCGGCGAAGGCGCCGGTCGGCACATCGGTGAGGAAGGTGACCGCGAAATAGGTCGCGAGCACGCTGTTCATCTGAAACTGGTTGAGGCCACGCGCGCGCAGAAAGAGCGGATAGACCCCAAACAGAAAGCCGTTGGCGAGCGCATACACCGCCCACACCGTGTAATAACGGCGCAGGATGTGGCTGACCGTATGCGGCGGCGCAGCGCCGGTAGTCACGCTACCTTCAGCGAGATGCTCGCCGCCTGTTCTCTGTGTGCCCGCCATAGTTTAAACTTTCAGTTTCGCCCGTCCGATCGAGGCCTTCGTCCGCGCGTAAGGATCGCTTAACGCTGTTTTGTCATCCTCCGGTTCAAACTCAGGTCCGCGAGCACCGCGCTCAGATGAAGGGACGGCGTCTCAAGATTCGGACGCGCCGTCCGCATCCACCAACGCCTCGCAGACGTTTGCGCCAGCGTCCAGCGCCCCGCGACCGTCTGAGCGGCTCGGGACAATCGTCCGCACATATCGCTTCTTGAGCGTGATCATCCTGGCAGTGCGGATTTATGTTCCGTACAAAGCGATCCAACTATGGTCGCGTCTAACCGGCGATGGCCGCAAAGAGGCTCGCTACCGCCGCCAGGACCTGCGCGCCGCCCGCGCGCTCTATCGCACCTCGATTCGCCTTGAGGGCCTGCTGATCAAAGCGAGCCAGTTTATCGCAACCCGCGCGGATATTCTGCCCGACGAATGGGTCTCGACCCTGGCCGGATTGCAGGACCGCGTGCCGCCGCAGCCGTTCGAAATCATTCGCACTCAAATCGAACGCGAGCTGGGTCGTCCGCTCGAATCGATTTTCAGCGAATTCGATCCGGTGCCGCTTGCCGCCGCCTCACTCGCCCAGGTTCACGCGGCACGAACCATCGATGGCCGCCGCTGTGCGGTGAAAATACAGTACCCGCGAATCGAAGCGATTGTCGATGCTGATTTACGCAACCTCGGCTTCACTCTGAGAATCCTCGCGTGGCTCGAACCCAACTTCGATTTTCGCGT
>DASXFX010000062.1:0-14782 GCA_036489375.1 Binataceae bacterium (SeqCode)
TAAAGGCCGATTTCCTTCAGGAACGGATCGAGCGCGTCGAGCAACGCGCGCGGATTGTCGCCCTGAATAGTGTGGCCGGCATTCTCGATCCGCAGCCAGCGCCCCTTCGGTACCGACTCCGAAAACTCCTTGGCACTCTCGTCGGTGAGCACATCGCTGCGCGATCCGCGCAGCACCAGGGTTGGGCACACGATATTTTGCGCGTTATCCATGATCATGGTCTTGCGCTCGTCACGCTCGTGCTCGAAGTTCTGCGGCATCCGGTTGGGATCGTGTTTCCAGGCCCATCTGCCGTTGGGTTGCTGGCGCAGATTATGGAGCAGGCTGCGACGCAGCAGTTCGCGATTGCGCATCGGATTGAACTTCAGCGCGCGCTCGACGAAGTCCTCAACCGAATCCATTTCGCGATCCATCCTGATGAAATCGCGGATTTTCAGCGAGCCCTGCATGCTGATTTCAGGCGCGATATCCACCAACACCAGGCCGGCCATACTGGCGGCATGGCGGATGGCATAACCCATCGCGGCAAACCCGCCCATCGAATGGCCCACGAGCAGAGGTCGCTCCAGTTTGAGCTTCTCGATAAAACCTTCGACGTCTGCGACCTGCGCATCGAAGCGGTAGTCAGCGGTCGGTTCCCACTCGCTGTCGCCATGACCACGCTGGTCGAGGGCGAGGCAGTGATAGCGATGCCGCAACATGAGACAAACGAGGTCCCATGTGTGCGCGTTGAGGCCTCCGCCGTGCAGAAACAAGATCGGGTGACGGCCCTTCACACCCCAATCGAGATAATGCAGCCGCATCCGGCCAACGACGAGGTGATGGGATTCCGGCAGCTCCACCGCGGGCAACGTGAGCCCCGCGTGTTCGGCCGAAAGCTTGAGATGATCGATCTGTTCAGAAGGACTCAGCACGATGCGTACTCCTGGTCTGTTCCGTTGAGATAACAGCCATACGAACGCTTAGAGATATAGCAAATAGCGGAAAAGCGCGGCAAATTTAATTTCGCTGAGGGCGCAGACGGCCGCTACTGCGCCAAGCCCCGGTCAGGCTTTGGCACGTTCTCGGACATACTGCCGGCCGCTCGCAGCGAAAATGAAGCCGCGGACGGGCATGGCATTCCCACGCTCGTCCGCGGGACTAATTACGTGTGCTTACCAGCGTCCACCACCGCCGCCGCCCCCTCCGCCGCGGCGATCGCGTCCGCCACCACCACCGCCGCCCCCTCCGCCTCCGCCACGCGGGCCACCGAAGCCGCCACCACCACCGCCACCACGAGGACCGCCCCCGCCGCCTTCGCGCGGACGCGCCTCGTTGACACGGATATTTCGACCCTTGAGTTCGGTTTCGTTGAACTCCTCGATCGCCCGTGCGGCATCATTGGAGTCAGCCATTTCGACGAATCCAAAACCGCGCGACTGTCCCGAGAACTTGTCGACCACGACTACCGCGCTGTCGACCTTGCCGGCCTGAGAGAAGAGTCCCTCGAGGTCTTCGTTGGTCACCGAGTAGGCCAGGTTGCCTACGTACAATTTAGTGGGCATTCAGCGCCCCTCCTTGATCAATGCCGTAGAGCGCGCGAGCCAGAAAAACCCTTGAGCTGGGTTTAAATGAAAGGTGCGTTCGGGCGGTTACACGATATTTATCTATTACTTGCAAAACCCAAAGTCCACAGCGGAATCGTTAATCCACCGCGCGATTATCAGCGTCCTGCGCGAAGGTGACGGTAAAGGCGGTACCCGCGTCCCTGATGCTCTTAACCTCAATCCGGGCGTGATTAAACTCGACGTAGCGCTTGACCAGCGCAAGGCCGAGACCCGCACCCTCACGGCGATGCGCCGACACGTCGCTCGCCTGCGAGAAAGGCTCGAACAGGCGTGGCAGATAAGCCTCATCGATACCGGCGCCGGTATCGCGGACTTCGAGCGCGAGCGTGCCGTTGCTATTGCGATAGATGCGCACGGTAACCGAGCCCGCGGCGGTGAACTTAATCGCGTTCTGGAGCAGGTTGATGATCGTGTTGGAGAGGCAATGTTCGTCGAAGAACACGGTCGCGTTCGGTTCGTCGATCTGGCAGACGAGCTCGATGCCCTTCTTGCGCGCGAGCACGCCGAGGTCCTTGACCTGCCGCTCCACCAGGTCCGCTAGCTTGATTTGTGCCGGTCGCAATTCGAATGCGCCGGATTCGATCCGCGACAGATCGAGCACCGCGCCAATCGTATCCAGCAGGCGCTGTCCGGCGCGGCGGATCGGCTCAGCGTACTCCAGCGCGTTCTCGTCGTTGATATCCGCGAGCCGTTCAGCCATCAGATCGGCGTAGCCGAGTATGACGTTCAAGGGCGTACGGATCTCGTGCGTGATGTTGGCGACGAAGGCAGACTTCAAGCGCGAGGCTTCCAGCGCCGCATCCCGCGCGACGCTCAGTTCCTCCTGATGAAGTCGCACCTGCTGTTCGTAAAGTCTGGAGTAAGAAAACGCCACCGCTTCGGAGGCCAGGTTCCAGAGGCGCGCAAAAGCCAGCCGCGCCGCAGTTTCATCGGCGCCTTCGCTGTCGAACGCCAGCGTGATCTCGCCGTCCACGACCTCGCGCAGTACGCGCGCCGCGCGCATCATATCGGCGATCGTCAGGCGCTGACTGGCGGCGGTAGCGGCGGGCCGGCGCCGGATCAGCCTTTCGGCGAATTCGATGTACGCGGTGAGCGCCAGTTGCGGGCCGCCGGCAATCAGGGCCGGAAAGAAGCTGCCAATGAACTCCTGGGTCAGCGCGACCAGGGTGCGCCTCATCCCGGGGATTTTGTCGGGCGGCGCCACCAGCGGAATCGCCGCGGTCCAGGCTTGAATGATTTCGCCGAGGCGCGGTTCCAGCCTTCGCGCCACCTCGCCCATCAGCAGGCCTTCCCGTTCGTCGAAATCCGAATGTTCCATCGGCATCGTTCGCTCAAAAGCCAGTCAAGAACTTCCCCGATTCGGGGTCATCATTCAATAGACCGGCGCCATGCGGCCGTGATTGACATCAGAGACCGTGCAAGGTTGACTCAAGCTTGTGTCGAACCAATCGGTGAGCGAGAAAATCCCACCATGGTTGCTATGGCAGCGCCTGAGTCGGTTCGGAATTTTCGAGCACTTCAGCGATGACCAGCGCGATGCGTTTCTCAAGGCGTACGAGACCGAGCCAGGCATCCGCGTGCGCGCGTTCGAGCGCGACGAGATCATTTGCCGCAAAGGCGAGTATGAACTCGATCTCTGCGTCATCCTGAGCGGCGGCGTCAACTTGATCGATCGGTACGGTGAAGACAATCAGGTATTTGTCGCTGCGCTTGAAACCGGCGACATCTATGGCGAGCTAGGCGCGATCGGTGGTCTGCCGCGCACCTTGGACGTGGTCGCACGCGAGGATTGCGAAATCTTCTACATCCCGCGGCATGCGCTCAAGTACCTCGAACTCAACACCCACGCCCGCGAGGTTCTCGCCCAGCGCTATCGCGAACGCGCGGTGCGGGTTACTGCGGCCGATATCGAGCTCTTCCATGGAGTGCCGCCCTCGGGCCTCGACGACCTGATTCCGAAGTGTGAAATCCTGCGCTACGAGCTGCGTGGAATTCCCCTGGTGACCCAGGGCGAGCCCGGCGACGCACTTTACCTGATACGCGACGGCTTCGTGCAGGTAGTTCGCGAGGAGCCCGACGGCAGCCGCCGTGTCCTCGCCTATCTGCGCACTGGCGAGTATTTCGGCGAGATGGCGTTGTTCGAGACCGGCGTCCGCTGGGCGAGCGTGTTGACGGCCGGAAAGTGCGAGCTGATCAAGATCATGCGCGATGACTTTCTCGACCTGTGCCACAGATATCCGCAGATTGAAGTAGAAGCTCGCAAGGTCATCCAGCAGCGCTTCGAACAGGAACGCACTGTCACTCCTGAAATCTCCGATCTCCTGGAACGCAGCGGACAACTCGGCGTGATTCAGGCCGATGCGCTGCTCGTGATGGACCTGGACCTGTGTATCAAGTGCGATGAATGCGTGAAGGCGTGCGAGTCGTTGCACGGCGAGAGCCGTCTCATTCGCAACGGCATCCAACTGGGTAAGTACCTGGTGCCGAGCGCCTGCCGCCATTGCGATGATCCCAAGTGCATGAATAGTTGCCCGACCGGAGCGATCAAGCGCCGTCCGGAGGGCGAGATCTACTTCCAGTACGACATGTGCATCGGATGCGGCAATTGCGCGATCGCGTGCCCCTACGACAACATCGCGATGATCGACACGCCGACCTTCGATAAAGCCCAGGCGCGCAAGGCCCACGCGATGAACGATGCGAATTTCTTTCGCCCCTATCCGCTGGCCGCGCATGACGCCGGCGAGGTCGGCATCTGGGAGCGCCTGTTCGCCTCCGCCGGCAAGAAAGCGGACGTGCCCAAACCGGTTGCGCTGCTGCCACTTGCTGAATACGAGCACATTCCGGCCGCCTTTCCGATCAAGTGCGACCTCTGCGACGGATTGCCGTTCATGGGATGCGTGCACAATTGTCCGACCGGTGCGGCGATCAGGATCGACCCGGCTGAGCTCTTCGCCAAGACCGGCGCGATCAGTGCCGGCTCGCGCGTGCGTAAGGCGCAAGGCGGCAGCGACTAGTGCATCGCCGGCACCCCGGAACGCAGCGGCGGCGCAAGCTATCGACACGCAATCGCAACGATGGTTGGATTTTGACAACAGTCGCTGCAGCCAGGGCGGCGAACGAACTAGAGCACTGTGAGGGAATGGTGGATCGGAATCCGGGAGCTTGGCCTGATCGACCAGGCCTGACCAGATAATAAGCGGGTGAGAGAGCAGATAGGCGAGGCCGCCGACCGGCGTCATACGGCGCCGATAGCGTCGGTGACATTGTGGGTTGCGATCTGCGGGGTGGTGGTCTTCGCCATACACACCGCGACTGCCTTTGTGCCGGAACGCCTCGGATCGTACCGCACCGGAATCATCGCGATAATCTCATTCGTACTGGCGGCGGTTTACAGCGTTCGCAAGCATACGCTGTGGCTGTCGGTGCGATGGCTACGGGTTGCCGCGCGGTTGCCACAAGCGCTCGCACGCCGCCTGGTCCTGATGGATCGCCTTGAGACCTGGCGCACGCTGCACATCACCATCGGAGTGCTCGCACTGCTACCGTTCTGGTGGCACCTCAATGCGGGCGGTAACGCCACGCTGCTCGAGCGCTGCCTCGAGAGCACCGTCATACTGGTAGTGCTTAGCGGCCTCTTCGGAGTCGCGGTGCACGATCTGCTGCCTCGTTCGATGCGGGTGCGGCCAAGCCAGGAGGTGCGGCTGGCGGATGTCGAGGCGGGCTTCCATCAGCTTTATTTCGAAGCCGAGGAAGCGATCCTTGGCCATTCCGAGGATCTCGTTCGCGCCTATCTCAAGAACGTCCGTCCCCTGTTGATCGGAGAACAGTCGCCGGTGCGGCTCGCATGGGCCACCTTGCGCGGTACCGATCCGTCCCCGCGCGCCTGCCGAACCGCGATCAGCGCGGCGGCGACGGTCGGCGCCGATGAGCCCATCTACCGCGAGCTGGTCGGGATTGCCGCGCGCAAAGTGCGCCTCGAACACAATCAGTTCAACCTGCGGCTCGGCACGGTCTGGCTCAAGTTTCATATTGCGCTGGTCATGATCATGGCGGTCGAAATCGTCTTTCACATCACCGGCGCGCTCTACTTCGCGGGCATCTGATGCGGCGAACGTTCTTCATAGCGGGATGCGTGGCGATTGTGCTCGTCACCCTCACGCTCTCGCGCCGCAAAAGTTACCAGCCCGGTGAATTGATGGCGGCGCACGATAACCTGCGCGGTCAATGCGCCTCGTGCCATCAGCCCTGGCATGGTCCCGTGAGCGACCGCTGCGTCGCCTGCCACGGCGATATCGCAGACGTGAATCCGCATGGCGGCTACGACGTTACCAACGATACCGGACTGATCGCCGGCCGCACTCTGAAATTCCTGACTCGCGACAACGAAATCACTTGTCTCAGTTGCCACACCGAACATCAGGGCCGCGTGGTCAATCTGAATGCGACCGCCACTTTCAACTGCGCCTGGTGTCATAAGCATCCTTCGATCGACGCAGTGGAGGAGCACACGGCTCCGGTCATGAACCGTGGCGTTACCACGCGGACCGCCTTCGTCCAGCCCTTCAACCATTTCGAACACAAGTTGCTGATCGAATCGCACTACCCCGCGCTGCCGGGCGGCTTCAAGTGCGTATCATGCCACCTGGTGCCGCCGACTACGCCGGGGAAGGCGGATTCGATGAGTTTCCATTGGAGCGGGTGCGCCGGTAGCGGATGCCACGTGGCGCCACAGGATTCCTTCATGCAATTGCCGGCCTCGATCGGGCCCGCGCCGGAGACCATCGCTTACCGACCGAACTTTCTCCACATGAACACGGTCTTCGCGCATTCGGCGGGCCACCTGGAGACGGCCTGCGAAACCTGTCATTTCGCGATCCCGACCAGCAAAACGCCCAATGACGAAGATTCGAAGAAGGTCGAGAATTGCTTCAAGTGCCATGCGCATCAACCGTCGGCGCCGGCGAGTGGGATGCACACGGCGCGCGCCACGATCAATTGGCTGAGCACCGGAACCGCGTTTGCGGCGATGCCCATAGCCAGTGGCAATACCGTCACCGCGTGCGGCGAATGCCATTTGTTCCACACGCACGGACCGATGTTGAAGAACGACTTTGCCGGAAACCCTCCGCAAGCGTTGCCCAACGTCAAGCCTGCCTTCCAATGGACGCTTTTCCTGCCGATGGTGGACCGCACGCACGGCATTGTGATCCGGCCGCTGAGAGTCTCGCAGTGGCTGCTGGGTTGGTTCGGCTTGTTGGTGGGAGCGCTTTGCGTCGCTACGTTTGTACGGTTGTTCCCGGAGGAGGCAGCGGAGCGCGAAGTCGTCGCCGGAGTCGCGCCGCAGCGCACCTCGGAAGTCCCGCTCATCGACGATACCTACCAGACCACTGTGCGCCATCTATATATCATCGGCGAAGCTTCGGGCACCGCGTCGATCAACCTCGCGATGCGCACCGGCCGCCAGGTGATCGAAGCGATCGCAGCCGAAATCAAGCGCTCACGACCGCCGTCGGATCCGTCTGCGTATGATGTTGTCATCGTCGGCTGCGGGCCGGCCGGCCTCGGCGCGACCGCTACCGCGCGTGCCGCGGGTCTCAACTACGTCACGCTCGAAAAGATGACGCCGGCGAGCACCCTGCGCGCCTATCCGCGCGCGAAATTCGTGCAGGCGACGCCCATCGATATCGATGAGTATGGGTCATTTTTCCTTGAAGGCGACAATTCGCGCGAGGAACTAATCCAGGAGTGGGAGCGCATCATTACGACCCTCGAACTCAAGATCATCGATCGCGAAGAAGTCGTTGAAGTGACCCACACCGATGATTTGCTCACCGTCCATACGGCGCGTGGAAATTCCTATCTCACGCGTACCCTGGTGCTCGCGATCGGTGTGCGCGGAAACGCGCGCCATCTCGATCTGCCGGGCGAGGAAGCCGGCCGGGTCTTCTACACGCTAATCGAGCCCAGCGAATTTCAACAGCGGAAGATTCTGGTCGTCGGTGGTGGCAACGCCGGCGCGGAAGTAGCACAAGCGCTGGCGGCACCCGCCCTCGGCAACCAGGTCAGTTATTCATTTCGCGTGCCGGTGCTGAGCAACATCACTCGCGAAAACGCCGAGAAAATCAGCGAACTGCAACGGGCTAATCTCCTCACGCTCTATCCCGGAACCGCGCTCAAGGAAATTAGCCCGGACCGGGTGGTGCTCGATCCGGTAAAGAATACTGACGTTGCGTCGTCTGGCTCGCGCGCGACTCCATCCGGCCCGATCGAACTTGAAAACGACATCATCTTCGCGATGATTGGGGCCGAACTGCCAACCGCGTTCCTCAAGAAAATCGGCATCAAATTGGTGAGCAAAGGTCGTCTTGGCCTGAGCTGAACATTAGTTCTCCGTGGCACATTTTTGGCGGCTGAGCGACGCTCTTTGGACTCCGCGGCGACGAAGTATGTCACGCTGATGACGAAGAGGGAGTTTTATAGCGAATCGTGCACCGATTCCCGCCGCTTGCCGCAAGCGCAGATACCTATGCCTTGGTTAGTGCTCGGTTCCTTCATCGGCACACCGATTGCTCCTCTTTCTGCCAGCTGCGCTCATTCGCGAAGCGTGAGACGCGCCATCGGGAGCTGTCGAGCCATGAGAAAAACTCCGATCGAAGGATTCCGTACGGCCCTCAAGGCGGCATTGGCCACCAAGCTATCCAATATCGCGAAGCTAGCAATCCTTATCGTGACCTTGGGAATCGCCGTTCAGCTAGCGACGCAAGGCTTTATACTGAGCGCGCCTAAGGGAGGCACAGAAATAATCGGCAGAATTCGCGATATGCATGGACGGCCTGTCGCCGCGTTGAAAATCTCCCTGATGAACTGGTTCGGTGTGGATTTTGGCAGCGCCGTTTCCGACGACAAAGGCATTTTCCACATCGATAACGTGACGCCAGGCAGCTACTACGTCAAATTCCGCCCGCTGGCAGAGAACTCTCGCGGGGAAACGATCGTCATTAAAGTGCCCGCTCATTCCATGCGAATGAACCTGACGGTCACGCGTAACCCGCCCGCGATTGTTTCTGCAGAGCACTCTGCCGTCGCTGCCTGATCGATTCTCCCCGCGCCCATCGGCGCTCCGGGATTCAGATCGATCCCGATGACGACATACCTCGATCATTCCTTCCGCTGACTGACACCAAAGCTGTCGAGTTCGCGCGACCCTGTGCTACTGATGCGCATGGCGCCGAACGAGGCGATCGTCAATCCAGCATGGATCGATGTTCCACGCCGCGGCTCAGGCGCGAGATTCCGCCGGCCGGTCTCGCCCGCGCTCCTGGAGGTTATGTCGTGCCCTACGTCACCGCTTCAGATGGCATCAAGCTCTACTACGAAGAGACCGGCTCGGGCCTGCCGATCGTGTTCGTGCACGAGTTCGCCGGCGACCATCGCAGCTACGAGGCCCAAATGCGCCATTTCGGCCGGCGCTATCGATGCGTCGCCTATAACGCCCGCGGCTATCCGCCGTCCGACGTTCCCACGAATCCAGCGAGCTATTCGCAGGATCGCGCGCGCGACGACATTCTCGCGATCCTCGACGGCCTCGGCTTGACCCGCGCTCACATTGTAGGAATCTCGATGGGTGGCTTCGCCACGCTCCACTTCGGTTTGAATTACAGCTCGCTTGCGCGATCTCTCGTGGTCGCCGGATGCGGCTACGGGGCCGCGCCGGATCGGCGTGCGCAATTCCAGGAGGAGGCTGAGGCTGCCGCGCGGCGCTTCGAAACGCTCGATATTGCCGAGTCCGCCGAGGCCTACGCGCTCGGTCCGACACGCGTTCAGTTGCAGAACAAGGATGCTCGCGGATGGGAGCAGTTCCGCACGGCGCTCGCGGAACATTCGCCGCTCGGATCAGCCTTGACCCTGCGCGGCGTGCAGAAAATGCGCCCGTCGCTCTACGAATTGACTGAGCGGCTGCGCCAGATGACGGTGCCGACCTTAATCATGACGGGCGACGAGGACGATCCCTGCCTCGAAGCATCGTTGATGATGAAGCGCACGATACCCTCGTCCGCACTCGCCGTCCTGCCACGCACCGGCCACGCCCTCAATCTCGAGGAGCCGGACGCCTTCAACGCGCACCTTGAGGATTTCTTCCACCAGGTTCAAGCCGGCCGCTGGACCCTGCGAGACCCGCGCTCCCTGAGTGGATCGATTCTTTGATTTCGCACCGGCAGGGCTTTACCCGCCCTCGCTCGATCTGCACCCTTGAGCGGGGTAGCTGCGCGTGCCGATGATCACGTCTCATAATTTTCTTGAAGATCTGGCCTTCGTCCTGACCATTGCCGCCATCATTTCGGTGCTTTGTCAGGCGCTCCGACAACCATTGGTCGTGGGGTACCTGGTCGCCGGGATGCTGGTCGGCCCATACTTCCCGTTTCCGCTGCTGGTCGATATCGATCGCATCCATCACCTTTCGGAGTTCGGCGTCATTCTGCTGATGTTCGCGCTCGGCCTCGAATTCAGCGTGCGCAAACTCGTCCGCCTCGCACCGTCCGCAGGCTTTATCACCATCGTGCAAGTCGGATTGTTGATGTGGCTCGGCTATGAGGTCGGACGCGCCTTCGGTTGGTCCGAGCTCGAAGCGGTCTTCACCGGCGCACTGCTCGCCATCTCCAGCACCACGATCATCGCCAAGGCGTTCTCGGAGGAAAAGATCGCCCGCAGCTTGAGCGAGTTGGTCTTCGGCGTCGCGCTCTTCGAGGACCTGGCTGCGGTGATAATTCTCGCGGTCCTCACCGCTATTGCAACGGGCGCGGGCCTCTCGGCCAAAATGATCGCCGTCACGGTCGGCCAGTTGGTTTTCTTCCTTGCGGCGCTGGTCGGCGGCGGCATGCTGATCGTACCCCGTGCGATACGCCTCGCGGCCAGCTTCGAGCGCGACGAGACCTTGGTCGTTGCCAGCGTCGGCCTCTGTTTCGCCATCGCGATGATCGCGGAAATGGCCGGTTACTCCGTCGCCCTCGGAGCGTTTCTTGCCGGCGTTCTCGTTTCCGAGTCGGGCCAGGCGCACAAAATAGAACATCTGATCGCTCCTTTGCGCGACATGTTCGGTGCGATCTTCTTCGTCTCCGTCGGCATGATGCTCGAGCCGCAGGTCATCCTCGATCATTGGCCCGATCTGATCGCGTTGATTGCGGTCGTTCTGGTCGGAAAGATTGTCGGCGTCACCATCGGTGCGATGCTTACCGGCAGTTCCACCCGTACCTCCATACAGGCCGGCATGTCGATGGCGCAAATTGGCGAGTTTTCGTTCATTATCGCCGGCGCCGGTCTCGACCATCACGCCACGCGCCCCTTTCTCTATTCACTCGCAATCGCCGTCTCGGCGATTACGACCTTCATGACGCCGTTCATGATCCGCGCTTCGGGGCGAATCGGCAGCTTCATCGACGCGCGCCTGCCGCAGTCGGTCGGCATGCTGCAATCGATGTACGATTCGTGGATCGAGCGTCTGCGCGCGCGGTCGCATCAGCATAACATTCGCGGTCCTGTCATCCTCATCGGCATCGCGATCGTGGCGGTCATAGCCATCGCCGCCACTTACGAGGTGACGGCCTACCGGCTGGAAGTGCTGGTCAGGGCTGCCACCGGCGTGTACCCGGATACCGCCGAAACGCTGGTTCAGGCGATGGCGCTAGTGTTGACCGCGCTGCCCGGCATCGCCATCTGGCGTGGTGCGCATAGCATCGCGATGCGAATCGCCGTGAGCCTTTCCACCGCATCCCTGCGCTCGGATGAAGCAACCGAGCCGGATCTGGCGAATGCCGGTCTGCTGGCTGGCATCTTCGAAACCGCAATCGTCTTCGGCGCCGCAACCTTCCTGCTTGCGGTCATCGCTCCCCTCATGAGTCTGTTCGATGGACTGGCGGTGATGGTGCTCGTCGTCGTCGGGCTTGCGTTCGCCATCTGGCGCATCGCACGCAATCTCTACGCACTTATGCATTCGACCTCGGGCGCGCTCATCGACCGGCTCCTGCTGGCGCGCCAATCGTTATCCGCCGGCGCTGCAAATGCGGCCGATTCGGCGCGGGTCGGGCCGGTCACTTGGGTCCGTGTTCCGGACCACAGCAGTGCGCTTGGGATGAGCCTCGCCGATCTCAATCTGCACGCGGTCACCGGCGCGATGGTGATGGCGATTGCGCGCAACGGCCACGGCATTACGCTGCCGGGTGGCGAAGAAATCCTGCGCAACGGCGATACGATCGCTTTGGCCGGCTCGACCGACGCGATTGAGGCCGCGCGCGGCCTGCTCGCGCCGCCGGCCGCCGAAACAGTCGCCGCGACCGAATTATTCCCGCCTTGATAGCTTGCGGCGATTAGCCCTCGCGCAAATCTGCCCCCGAATTAATTCAGCCGCGACGACGCCGATGCGGTCCTTGCACATTCGCCGACTGACGCGGATTTGACGCAACTGTCCGATGAAGGCTCGGGCGCGTGTCGCGGCTTGACCTGCCCCAAAAAGATGGCGCGCAGCGACCACAATGTGCCGCCGAATCTGCTCTGCGACGGCAGCAGCCACCTCTGCTCGGCGAAGCGTCGATTGGCGCGCGGCATGAACCGTGCGTGGATCATCGTAACTATTTGCCACAAGAGGACGCCGACAATGGCCGTACGAACTCTGATCGTTGATTAGAAGACATAAGGCTGATGGATACCGTACATGATTGAAAATGCCTACGCGCAGTGATCTTTTTACTTGGAACCTACCATCTAGGTGTGCTATATTCGTCATACCGTCCAGTGCCGTCTAGCAGAGAGTTGAGGCCCCTGGGAGGCCCCGAGTAGTTAAACAAAACGAACGCCTGTTTGTTTTAATGAGCGCTGAGAGCGGTGCTTGACCGGTATGTTGGAACGTTCATTCCAAGATGGGGAAATTTAACATGGCAGAAGCGAACGGGAAGCGGGTGTTAAACTTCACGGACGGCGCGGTGCGGAACCTTCCGGCTGCGCCAACAACCAAGCGCGACGAGTACTGGGATGACGGCCCGCGTAGCTTCAAGGGATTGACGGTGCGCGTGAGCATGTCAGGAAGGAAAGTCTTCGTCTTGCGCTACCGATCCGCTGGCGCAGCACAGCGCCGATTCAAGCTCGGTACGTTCCCAGCCATGACCGTGGGTGAGGCCCGAGCCGAAGCCAAACGACAAAAGCTGATAGTCGATAATGGAGGCGAGCCGACGCTGGATCGCGCTTCGAAGCGCGACGAGCTCCGGTTGTCGGATCTGCTCGACGGATACGCGATGTGGACGGACAAGAAGAGCGAGAACGCCAAGCTGTCGGACGCGAACTGCCGGAAACTGATCGAGCGCTACGATCCGCAGATGCTCAGCACCCCGCTCTCCAAAATCAGACGCGATGATGTCGAAGCGCTCCACCGTCTGATCGGAACGACGCAATGCGAGCATCGGCGGGTACATTCCGCCCACGGCGGGCGCATCTACAGTGCGAATCAGGTAGTCAGGTATTTGCGAGCGGCGTTCAACCTGGAAATCAAGCGCGGCTTCTTTACGGCGCCGAAT
This sequence comes from Binataceae bacterium (SeqCode), assembly GCA_036489375.1. Taxonomy (GTDB): domain Bacteria; phylum Desulfobacterota; class Binatia; order Binatales; family Binataceae; genus JADMIL01. The sequence continues at coordinate 13,172 of DASXFX010000062.1, forward strand.
CCAGCGCGCACCGACACGCGTGGCCGGCAGAGTGGCGGGATCGAGCTGTACGAGGAGCATCCTCGGCGACGGTATTTGAGCGACGAAGAGGTTGTGCGGCTGCGTGACGCGCTGGCCGTTCAGCCGGAACGGTGGCGATGCTACTTCAGCTTGATGTTGCTGCTGGGCCTCCGGCGCAACGAGCTGGCCCGGGCGCGATGGTCGGACGTCGACCTTGAGGTCGGTACGTTGCACATTCCGCACGCGAAGAAGGGCCCGCGCACTCAGCCGCTGCCTGCCGCGGCGATCGGGATTCTGCGTGGAATGAGCAGTCAAGAGTGGTCGGAATGGGTGTTCCCGGCGCAGAAGAAGAGCAAAACTGGCGTCACGGTGCAGCCCCGGCATCGTTGGATGCAAATCCTGAGGGCCGCGAACATCACGGAACATATAACCATTCATGGACTCAGGCACAGCGCGGCCGCCGCAATGATTCGCGAAGGCGTCGACCTCTATGCGGTTGGTGGTGCGCTGGGGCATCGAACGCCTGCCATCACGGCTGCCGTGTACGGTCATCTCGACCTGCAAACGAAGCGCGCGGCGCTGGAGAAGGGCGCGGGCCGGATGCGGTTCAACGAAGTTGCTGCGGCGGCTGAGCCCGCAGCGCCGACCGTGGTGCCAGGCATCGAACCTCCCACGCGCGAGGGCGTGACGCACGATGACGCTGCGCTCGACGGCGACGAAGCGTTGAAGCTGTTCGGATTCTGAGCCGCTTTCGCAGTTTAACCAAAGTTACTAAGTTTGGTTAAAACAAAACATTTTGAAACTAGCTATTTTTGTATTGACCCAATCACTACTGTGTGGCACTCTCGACGGGAGCAAACCCCGCACACCGAGGAGAGAGAAATGCCGCAAGAATGTAACTACACCGAGATTGAAGACCGTTGGATCCGATGGAACGACGGCGGAGAGCTGCAAAGCGTCGAGCACCTCGCTGCGATCGCGGCGATGGCTCGCAAGACCGAGGGCGTGCGCCACTTGCTGCCAACGGGGGCAGACAGAATCGTCTTGGAATGGTTAGCGGCAGGGAACACTCGGCCGGCGAACCTGAACATCAGGTTGATGATCGACGGGCCTACGCCCGAGTGGGCCACCGCGGCCGGCCTGACCGTTGCAACGACCCACTCCTTCGAAGCGGCGGCGCCCGAGGACGCCAACCCATGTGGTGCGCCCATGCGAGGCAACCAGTGCGTCGACTGTCGCCTATGCTGGAATCCGAAGATCGCGCGGGTGAGCCATCAGCAACTTCTGAACTGAGCGCACGACGTTTACACGCAGCCGCAAGGTGCGCGGGAGTGACGACGAGTTGCTCCCGCGCATCGTGCGTCTTAGGGGGATCATTGACCCCCGTTTAAACGCTAGGTACCACTTGACTAGATAGTTCTGAAAGAGTAAGGAGCGCCCTTGACAACTCCAGAATCGTACTTATAATACAAAGTGACGAACTTAGTCCCGCCGTAACCCCAACACCGGACCTGTAATCCAGGCGAAACAAGGGACGTGGTCTCGGCGTTTTCCGTAAGTGCAGCAACTGCTGTGCTTGCTGAAAGCGTCGGGGCCTTTTTTTTGGTTTAA
>DASXFX010000090.1:0-10239 GCA_036489375.1 Binataceae bacterium (SeqCode)
GGTTGCGCTCTCGCGCAACCGCACCAGCGGCGGCACGGTCTCCCGATGACGTCCGCGCGTTCCGTCTAGCCGCTCAATCAGCCCCTCGGCCATCAGGCGCGCCAACGCCGCCTCGACCTCGCGGCGCGGTCCGTGCCGCTCCAACTGACGCGCCGTCAGCGGACGGCGCGCGACAGCAACGATGAGCCCGCTCTCCAGCGGGCTCATCGTTGCCAGTGCCAGTGGCATCGGCGGCGTGCCGGCCTTATACATCACGCGCGATTCCACGCGGGCAACCGCCGGGATCACGTTGCGATACGCCTCGGCGAGCGGCGCCATGTAGTAGGACGCAAGAAACTCGATCAATTCGATATGCGCGTGATCAAAGAGCGGGCGCGCCTCGAGCAATTCAAGAATCGCGCGTGGTTCCACACCGCCGCTGTCGAGGTCATCACCGAGTGCGGTGACCAACCCGGTCAGACGCCGCGATCGCATAGGTACGAGTACTCGATGGCCGCATTGAAGTCGCCCTTCGAGTGCGGGCGGGACCGCGTAGGTCAGTTGTTCCACCGCACCGGCGCTGCCGACGATTACCACTCGCGCTCGCATCGTGACCCGCTAATCTATCCCGCCGCTGGTCCCCGCAACTACCGCCAGTATGAATTCAGGTGCCGCCAAGGATTGAAAGTTGTCTATTTCCGTTGCGGTGCGCTACAAGCGCCTTTAGACCTTGCCGGAGGGCGATGCCATGAAATTGGAACACAAAGTCGCAATCGTAACTGGGGGAGGACGCGGGATGGGCCGCGCGATGGCGCTTCGATTCGCCCGCGAGGGCGCTCGCGTCGTCATCGCAGAACTCGATCGTGAAAGCGGTGAGAAGACTTTTTCCGAGATCGGCAAGCACGGTCTCCTGATGCGCACCGACATGGCACAGGTCTCCGAAATCGACGATCTGGTCAGTCGCACCGTGGCGGAGTTCGGGCAACTCGATATCCTCGTCAACAACGCCGGCGTAACCAAGAGCCTGGGCTTTTTCGACGTTTCCGAGTCGGACTGGGATTGGATGTACTCGGTCAACGCCCGCGGATTGTTCTTTTGCATGCAGCGAGCCGCGCGTGAAATGGCCAGGTGCAAGTCCGGCAAGATCATTAATATCGCGTCGATCGCAGGCAAGGGATTTCGCGGAACTTCAAATATCGCATACGCCGGCACTAAAGGAGCGGTCATCGCGATGACACGGGTCGGCGCTTCGCAACTCGCGCGTTTCAATATTAACGTCAACGCCATCTGTCCCGGTGTTACCCGCACGCACATGTTCGAAACCTTGATGAAAGAGATGACCGAGAAGCGTGGACTTTCGGAGGAGGACGCCATTAAACGTCTTGATTCGACCATTCCGCTTGGCCGATCGAACACCCCCGATGATATCGCGAACATGGCGGCGTTCCTCGCCTCGTCAGAGGCCGACAATATCACCGGGCAATCGTTCAACGTCGATGGAGGCCTGGTCTGGGATTAGCAGATAGACCTCTTGCGGCGCGCGTCGAGGGACCGCCGCGCACGCAAACCGGGAACCGCAAAATCAACACGGGGGAAAGGGAAAACAATTAGGATGGAAGCGCGTTACTTTGAGGACTGGAAGGTCGGCGATCGCATCGAGACTATGGGCCGGACGGTCGGGGACGCCGAAATTTCGCAATTCGTGGCACTCGGTGGATTCTTCGAAGAGCTCTTCATGAGTATGGAATATGTCGCCCACAAATCGCTCTACCCGAAGCGGTTCGCACCGGGCGCGCTGATCTTCTCCTTCACCGAAGGGCTCATCATCTTGAGCGGATGTATTCATGGGGTCGGACTCGCTCTCGTGGGCGTTGATGCGATGACCTTCAAGCGCCCGCTCTTTGCCGGCGACACCATGCGTGTAATCGTTGACGTCACCGACACCCGCGCGACCAGCAAGGGCGATCGCGGCATCGTCACGTTTCGCCATCGCGTTTTGAATCAGAGCGGCGAAGACGTGATGGAGTGTACCGTCAAGCGAATGCTCAAGGGCCGTAATTACAAATAGCCGCAACGCGAGCATCCGCCATGAGGTGGGTTAAGACTTCTCGAAAATGCAGAGTTTAAGGTCGCAAACGAGGTGCAACCTCGCACGAGTAACTATTCGCCGGCGCGCAGCCTCATAGCCCTGGCATTATCCGCGTGATCAAATAGATCGCGAGCATGCCGACTGCGGTCGCGACGCCGACCCAGGGCGAATCGTGCTCTTTCGCTTCGGGCAATAAATCCGAAGCGCCGATATAAATGAACGATCCCGCGAAGAAGGCCAATACCCACGGCAAAATTCCGTCGAGCGCAAACATCATTGTCGCGATAACGCCGACCAGCGGTGCGATCGAGTCCAGCGCTAGCCACGTCGTCGCGCTCTTGCGCGGACTGCCATGCGCCAGAACCACGGTTACGGTGTTGAGACCGTCGCTGAGATCGTGCGAAATTATTCCGAGTGCGATCAGCAATCCCACCTTGATGCTGGTCTGAAAGCCCACCCCGATCGCGACACCGTCGAGAAAACTATGAAAGGTCAAGCCCGCCGCCGATAAGGCTCCGAGTTCCTGTTCATGCGCTGCGGCAAGGTGCAGATGTTCGCGCGATCGATGCATCGCGGTGTACCGCTCGAGCGCGAAGAACGCCAGGAAACCGACCCCGGCGAACGGCACGTAAGATGCGCCGTTCTTCAGCGCGAAGACCTCGGGCAGTATATCGAAAAGCGCCACTCCCAAAACCGCGCCCGAACTGAAGCCCAGCAGCAAATGAAGCCGGTCGCGAAACCGCAGCGCCAGCATCCCGCCCAATCCGGTCGAGACAAGCGTAACCAGCGCCAGGGATATTGGTACGAAACGCATGTAGTGGTATTTCGCGGCGGCTCAGGAATTACTAACGCGGGTGATCAGCCTGACGTCCGGTCATTCGCATGCGCGATGAAAGGGTCGGAGATTGAAACAAGCCGGCCCGACTCCCGTGCTAAGCTGAACTTCAGCACTAGCTCTTCCACGTCGCGAACATGCCGACGGCCACCAGGAACATCACCGTCGTCGCCGTCCATCCAACTATCGCTTGCGGCCGTGACAGTCGCAGCGGACCCGTGACCCGCGAATTGGCGGTCATCAGCATCATTACGATCATAACGGGCACGGCAACCACGCCATTGATGACGGCGCTCCAGAACAGCGCCTTGATGGGATCGATTGAAGTAAAATTCAAGGCCACGCCCACCAGCGTTGCGACGCTCAAGGTTCCGTAAAAGCCCCACGCCTTACCTAGTGGGCGCTCAAGTCCGGTGGGCCATTTGAGCGCTTCGGCCAGCGCGTATGCGGCAGAGCCGGCCAGCACCGGAACCGCTAATAACCCCGTGCCGATAATTCCCACGCTGAAGAGCAGGAAGCACAGTTCTCCCGCGAGCGGCCTCAGCGATTCCGCCGCCTGCGTCGCAGTTTGAATGTTGGTCACGCCATGCATGTGCAGAGTTGCCGCCGTGTCGAGAATGATAAAAAAGGCGATCACGTTGGAGATCGACATTCCTATGTAAGTATCCGTTCGCATCGGTTTAAGTTGTGAAGGGGCCTGCTCCGGCGCCAATATCAGCGCCTTTTCATTCGGCGCCGCTTCTTGTTCTTCAACTTCTTGCGAGGCCTGCCAGAAAAAAAGATACGGACTTATAGTGGTTCCAAAAACCGCGGTCAATGCGGTCATATAGCCGGCGGATAGCGTGATGTGCGGAATCAGCGTGGCCATTATCGCCCTATGCCACGGGATGTGTCCGACGAACGCCGTCGCGATATACACCAGCAGCACCAGCGTTGACCATTTCAGCAGTTGCGCATATCGGTGATACGGGATGAAAACCTCGGCGAGTACCGAAACCGCCCCGAAACCGACGGCGTAAGTCAGCGCCGATCCGCCGACGAGCAACTTGAGTGCGCTGCCCATCGCTCCAATGTCGGCGCCCAGGTTGGCCACATTGGCGATCAGCATCAGAAGGACCACTGGATAAAGCACCCACGCTGAATAGTGGAGCCGGATATTGGCCGCGATGCCCATTCCGGTCACGCGGCCGATCCACGCACTAATTTCCTGAATCCCGGTCATCAGCGGATAGGAAAAGAGCATCGTCCACAGCATCGTGAAGCCGAACTGGGCTCCCACCTGGGCGTAGGTCCCGATGCCGCTGGGATCGTCATCGGAGGCGCCGGTGACAACGCCCGGACCGAGCTCTCCCAGCAAACGCCTGATCCTGGAAACGATGGCACCGCAAGGATTTTCTTCCGCCGTAGTCGGGGATGGCGGCGATCCGCCTCCGCCGTCCACCGTTCCAGCTACCGTCTCCTTCATACGATCTCTCTCGGCGCCCGTCCTTTCCTTGAGGACGCGTAATCTTGTCGACGATCGGCGCTGCGTTCATCGCTGCCGGGTCAGGGTCAGGTTCGTCGGTTCGTCCGCTCTTATACTCCCCATTCAATACCGTGGGGCGATCTGCAGGCCGTTCTCCACTCTACGTTACAGGGCTTGCCGAGGACATTGCTAAAGCCGCGCGGCCTGGACGGAGTTGGCCGAGCCGGTCGCTTCGCGATAGGATTACCAGCGATGTTACGTTTCCTTACCGCAGGCGAATCGCACGGACCCGAACTGGTTGCGGTCATTGAGGGCGCTCCAGCCGGCTTCGAAATCGATATCGCACGCATTAACCATGACCTGGCGCGCCGGCAAAAGGGCTACGGGCGTGGCGGCCGCATGTTGATCGAAAAGGATGAGGCTCGCATCGTTTCGGGCATCCGCTTCGGCCGCACCATGGGCAGTCCGGTCACCTTCATTGTCGAGAATCGGGACTACAAAAACTGGGAAAAGCGCATGTCAGCCGATCCCCGCGATCGCGGCGAGGCCAAGGTCGTGACGCGTCCGCGGCCCGGCCACGCCGACCTCGCCGGCGTGCTCAAGTATAACCTTGAGGACATCCGCGACGTCCTTGAGCGCGCCTCCGCGCGGGAGACTACCGCGCGCGTCGCCATCGGGGCCTTCGCGCGCCAGATCCTCGTACCGTTCGGAGTTCAGGTGCTGGGCTACGTCGTGAGTATCGGTTCGGTTCAAGCCGCGGTTCCGCCGATGATGACCATCGAGGATTTGACGCGCGTGACCGAGGAATCGCAGGTCCGCGTCGCCGATGCAGAAGCAGAGCGCGCCATCATCGCGGAAATCGACGAGTGTAAGAAAGAGGGTGACACCCTCGGCGGCGTCGTCGAAGTCGTCGCGATCGGGTTGCCGGTCGGCCTCGGCAGCCACGTGCAATGGGATCGCAAGCTCGACGGACGGCTCGCCCACGCGCTGCTCAGCCTGCAAGCGGTCAAGGGCGTCGAAGTCGGTATCGGTTTCGAGGCAGCGCGCGTGCGCGGATCGCAATTACACGACGAAATCGGCTACGACCGCGAGCTGCGCCACTTCACTCGCCATTCGAATAACTCCGGCGGCACCGAGGGCGGCATGTCGACTGGCGAGCCGTTGCGCGTTCGCGTCGCTTTCAAGCCGCTCTCCACGTTGATGCGCCCGCTCAAGTCCGCCGACATCAAGACCAAGGCCGAAGCCGTCGGCGCGATCGAACGCTCCGACGTTTGTGCGATTCCGGCCGCCGCCGTGATCGCGGAGACCGTCGTCGCCTTCGAGCTCGCCAACGCGTTTCTGGAAAAATTCGGCGGCGACTCCCTCGCTGAAATTACCAACAATTATCGGAGCTACCTGGAACAGGTGCGCAACTTCTGAGCGCGTGCGGGCCGCGATGGCGCCGAAACTGATCCTCACGGGCTTCATGGCCACCGGCAAAAGTGCGGTGGCGCGCGCCATCGCGCGGCGCCTCTCTTGGCGACTCATCGATTGTGACGAGCGGCTCGCGGCGCGTGCCGGAAAGCCCATCCCGGAGATATTCTCCGCGCACGGAGAGGCTCACTTCCGCGCGCTCGAGCGTGAACTCATCCACGAAATAGCGGCCGACGACCGACGCTGCCCACTATCCGGTAAGCTCTTGCCGGCGGTCATCGCGACCGGTGGCGGAGCCCTCGTTGACGAACGTAATTTCGCCGCGCTGAGCCGCTGCGGCGTCATGATTTGCCTCAGCGCACGGCCGGAGGTGATTGCGCGACGTGCCGGCCGCAATGCCGCCGCGCGCCCGATGCTCGCAGCCGGCGGCAAGCCGCTCGACGTTCGCATCGCCGAGCTCTTCGAGGTGCGCCGCGCCGCATACGCCCGCGCCCCGCTTACAGTCGATACCTCCGATCTGTCGATCGATCAGTCGGCCGAAGCGGCGATCGCTGCTTTTACGGAGTACGCTGCAAAGTCATGGACACCTTCCGCGTAGAGCTCGGCGCACAGGCGCATCCGGTGCACGTCGGCGCGGGGATTCTCGACCGGCTCGGCGAACTCGCGCTCGCCGCTGGGCTCAAGTCAGGGCGGGCAGCGTTAATCACCGATTCAAACGTCGGGCGTCTCTATGGCGCGCGCGCGGCAACAGCATTGGTTCAGGCCGGTTTCGACGCCGCGACAATTGAGGTCGCGGCAGGCGAGGGAAGTAAATCCGGAGCCACGCTCGATCAGATTTACGATCGCCTGGTCGCCGCGCAGCTCGATCGATCCAGCGTCATCTTCGCTCTCGGCGGGGGCGTCGTCGGCGATCTCGCGGGCTTCGCCGCCGCAACCTACTTGCGCGGACTCGCGGTGGTACAGGTCCCGACCACGATGACGGCGCAGGTCGATTCCGCTCTCGGCGGCAAGACCGGCATTAACCATCGCGCCGCCAAAAACCTGATCGGCGCGTTTCATCAGCCGCGCATGATTCTCGCCGATGTCGCGACGCTCGCAACGCTGCCCAATCGCGAATTCCGCGAGGGCCTCGCCGAGGTCATCAAGTACGGCGCAATCATGGATGCCCCGATGATCGCCGCGCTGGAATCCGCGATGCCTGCGATTCTCACCCGCGATCCCTCGTCGCTTCAGCGTATCGTTGACCAATCGCTGCGCCATAAGGCTGCTGTCGTTGCCAGTGACGAGCGCGAGGGCGGCCTGCGCAAGATTCTCAACTTCGGCCACACCATCGGCCATGCGCTGGAGGCGTCCGCCGGTTATGGCAGCTATTTCCATGGCGAGGCGGTCGCGATCGGGATGGTCGCAGCGTCCGCGCTCTCGCGCGCCCACGCCGGGTTGGGCGTCACCGACGGAGATCGCCTGCAACGATTGATCGAAGCCGCCGGCCTCCCCACGCAGATGCCCACCGCATGGCGCGGCGAACATTTCGAGCGCGCGCTCAAGCTCGACAAGAAGCGCACCGGCGAAGGCGTCGAGTTCGTTCTCCTCGATCGGCTCGGCCATGCGCTCACGCGCAAACTCGGCTTCGACGAAATCGTCGCGCACCTGACCTGATCGCAGGTTTGTGCGGCGCGGCCGCGCTCAGGTTTCGAAGAAGCCGCGCGGAGTATCGACCATCATCGCCTTGATCTTGTGATCGCCGACACCGGCCTCTTTCAACGCCGGGATGATGTTCTTGAAGATGTGCGCAGGATGCCAGTTGCGCACCCCCGCCTGGGTTTTGGGATCGAGCTCCGGCATCTCGCGGCCGAGCCAACAAGCTACCGAATCATGCGAGAGCACGAGCTGTTTTTCGAAGCCGATACCGACCAACCCGATCAACGCCGCCATCCGCAGGCGATCCGGATGCACGATATCGAGGCCGAAACGATCGAAACCCAGCAGGCATCCGCGATCGAGCATGTCGGTGTGGTACTTCAGGTCGGACGCGCCACAGCTATGCCCTATAATCACGTGCGCAAGGTCCACGCCCTCTTCGGCGAAAATGTTGAGCTGCTCGCGGCCCATCGTCCCTTCTTCAGTATGAGTCGTAATCGGCGCTCCGGTTTTCTTCGAGGCGCGCGCCGCCGCCCGCAGGCACTTCTCTTCATACTCCGTGATGTGGTCCTTGCCGGTCGCGCACTTGATCAGGCCCGCCTTGACCCCGGTCTCGCCGACACCGTCCTTGATTTCCGACACGAAGATTTCACTGATCTCTTCAAGTGAGCGGTACTTGAAGTAAGCGGTGTTGCCGAGATCCTCTTTGTAGAGTCCCGTCGAACAGACCACGTTCACGCCGCTGGCGTAACCAACCTCCGCCATGAATTGAACGTCGCGTCCGATGTCGTTGGGGCAGGGATCGACGAAGGTGCCGAGGCCGAGGTCCTTGAGCTCCTTCAGGCGTTCGACCGCAGTCTTGAGCGCGGCCTTTCGTTCGAAGCGCGGGGCCTTGGTGTCCAGTTCCCATCCGCCCATCCCGATCAGCAGATGCTCGTGCATCAGCGTGGTGCCGAGTTTGTCGCTGTTGACTGAGCCGGTAACCGTGTTGATCGACTTCATCTGCGTAGCTCCCTGGGCCTTGGACCTTTGGTGTATGTGCCTGCGCCAACCTAGCGCCGCTCGATCGGGCTCGTCAAACCAGCGCGAGCGCGCAGACCCAGGGAGTCTTATCCTTCCTGATAATTGTCGTCGCGAGGTTCGTTTTGCGTGACTTAGTTCAACCGGGAGCTTCACCAGTCGCCGCGATCATACGAAATTGGGGCCCGGCCTTGCGGGCCAGACCCCTTAGGCGCAGCTATGCGATATGAACGACATTCGTAGCGCCGTTACGAGTGTACTGCTTGCCGATCAACGCGGCATGAGTGGGCGACGCCGCACTCACACTGCCGGTCTCATTGCCCGAGCTGAAATCGTGGGCGCCCTCGAGCGTGACATTCTGCGGAGGATTGTTTGCGCCGAGGAAATACAGCGTCGTCGATACGCTCGCGGTGTTCTGGCCGTTCTGATCGGTCCCTTTAAAGGTGACACGTTTGACGCTCGCGTAATTGGCGACGTGCTCCTTTTCCCTGAAGAACACCTGGCCGCCTTCAAACTGCCAGCGTCCCGCCGCATCGTCCACATTCGTCAGCGCCAATCTTTTGAATTCGAGTAGCAAAGCCATAACCGTCCCTCCTTTGTTCCCCGGGTGTTTGGTATTGCCCCCGGATGACAGGGAGACCTAAAGGCAAGTGATATGCCACTACCTCTACCTAGGTAATCCCTAGGCTATTCTTGCGCCGTGCCAAGTATGCGTGGCGGCGCAGCGCAAGGTTGTCTTGGCGGTGGAACCAGGGTCGAACAATCATGAGCCGGAACCGGGTTAAGGAAATGACTAAGTGTGATTTGGCCAGGAGTGTGACCAATAGCGGAAGTCTTTGAACTCGTGAACTTCAGTCGATGGGAGACTACCGGCGCCGTGCTCCTCGACTTTCGAATAACTAATGAGAAGACGCAGGTTCGGAAGGAGAGGGCGACACCCAGGATAGGATCAATATGAGCGCGACGCCGACCGTAATTGCGGAGTCGGCCAGGTTGAAGACCGGATAGCTGAAGGTCGCATGATGAAAATAGATGAAGTCGATGACCAGGCCGCGCGCCACCCGATCGATGAGATTACCAATGGTCCCCGCGAGTATCAGTGAGTAGGCGATGGCCTGTGGCATGGTAGTCGCCCGCCGTCCCATCAGGACGATCAGAACGATTGTCGCGACGATCGAGAGCGCGATGAAGAACACGCTGCGAAAGCTTTGCGGCATCGTCGCGAACAGGCTGAAGGCGGCGCCCGGATTCAAGGTGTAAGTAAGGTCGAGCCAACCCGGAACCAGCGGATGCGACTGGTATAGATGGAAATGTGAGCGGACGTAGATCTTGCTCCATTGGTCGAGTGCGATCAGCGGAGTGGTGATAAAGGCGAGCGGCGCCCATAGCGTCGCAAACGAACGAGAACGCTCCGTGTCGGCGGCTACGCTAGCCAATCCGGTAGCCATTGCCTCAGGCCTGCACGACTGCGCTGCAACGCGGGTCGAGATCCCCCTCGCCCTCGAAGTACTTCCAGCAGCGCTGACACTTGCGGCCCGGCGCCTTGCGTCCGACCATTACGAGCGGCGGCTGCGTGACGACGTGGCCGAAGTAGCCGTCGGTGCGGAAGTCCTCACTACCATTCGCCAAGCTCTTGAAGTCCGCCACTGCGGAATCCCCCATGATCGAAACGTCGGAGACGATGAACAGGTCCTTCAGTTGCTCGCGATGGTCCCGCAGGATCCCCGCAAGATCGCCGTGCTCCGATGATGCCGCCGCGACTTCGAGCCGCGCTTCGAGTGGCGCGCCGATTTCGCCCGA
>DASXFX010000095.1:0-32565 GCA_036489375.1 Binataceae bacterium (SeqCode)
CCCTGCGGCCCGATCTATCGCATCGACGAAGTCTTCGCCGATCCGCAAGTGCGCCACCTGGGTATTGCGCGTGCGATCGAGTCGCCGCGGCATGGCCGGCAGACGCTCGTCGGCCAGGCCGTCGAATTGAGCCGGACGCCTTGGACCCTGCGAATGTCAACGCCCGACAAGGGTGAGCACACGGATGCGGTCCTGTCCGCGCTCGGCTACTCCGCGACAGAGATCGCGAGCCTCCGCGCCCGGGGCGTTGTCTGAATGGCATGCGCGGCGAGGGGTGCCGCCTGCTCGATTAACTTTGCCGACCACGCGGCTAATCGGCTAATGTCGGTCGGCGAATATCGAAGGAGCGATCCACGATGCAAAGCCTGTTGCCCATTGCGGAGAAAATTGGCGCCCTCCTGAAGGACCGTCGCGAGACCATCGCGATCGCGGAATCCACTACTGGCGGCCTGGTCTCGGCGGCGCTGCTGACGATAGGTGGAGCGTCGGTTTACTATCTCGGCGGCGCGGACGTTTACACCCTCAAGGCTCGCCGTGTCCTGCTCGATATTCCTGACTCGGCTTTCGCCGGCATCAAACCGCTGACCGAGGCCGGCGCGTTGATAATCGCACGCGGCATGCGCGCCCGTTTCGATTCAACCTGGAGTACGGGCGAACTAGGAGCCGCCGGTCCCACCGGCAGCCGCTATGGCGAACCCGCAGGCACTAGCGTCATCGCCGTGGCCGGTCCCGTGGAGCGTTCGCTTACCGTCCGCACCGGTAGCGATGATCGCCAAGCCAATATGCGCGCATTTGCGTTAGCCACTCTTAACCTGCTCGAGGAGTGTATCGCGGGCGCGCCTCGTTCGTAGCGCTATCGTCGCCATGGTACTGACCGCCGCGCTGACGGCATGAGCGATCGCTGTCGCGGTCCCGATGGCAATCCTCACGAGTTTATCAGTCCTCGGAACCGCTATCGCTCGGACCGGACTGAATTCCTGTCCGGGCGGCAGATGTTTTCCGACGCACCGGCTGGCACGAGCTGCACTCGATAAGCGCTTGCCATTTCAGGCAAGGTCGGGTTTTAATCGCAACGCTCCCGACTTATTTGCGGAACGAGCCTGTCGCGTCGTCAAGGAGAAGGCCATGAACGGAGTTTCACACGTCGCTATCGGCGTTCGCGATATGGATAAATCGCTCAAGTTCTATCGGGACCTGCTCGGCCTGGAAGTGCGCTTCGACGCGACTCAGCCGATCGGCGCGATGCCGCGGCTGTACGCGAGTCCCGAGAAGGGCACGCGGCGCGCCGTCCATCTCCATTACGGCAACGGCCCTTCGAGCGGTTTCCTGGTGCTCTCCGAAATGCCGGGCGGCTCACCGGGTGAGGCGATCAAGCTCGATGAAGTCGGAATTTCGCACTTTTCGTGGTGGGTCGAGGATATTCATTCGTGGCATGAGAAGCTGAAAGCCGCAGGCGTGAAAATCCTCGTACCGCCGACCCCCGCCGATTCCGGAGGCTATGGCGAAAAGCCCGGCCGCAAATTCCTCACCTGCCTGTTCGAGGATCCCGATGGCATCATCCTGCAACTCGATCAGCGGGTGAACTGACCAGTCCATGATCACAGTCTCAACGAGGTATCGGGAATCGCCATGTTAAACGGATGCCGGGTGCTGGACTTGACCACCGAGCGTGGCTTGCTCTGCGGGCAGATGCTCGGCGACCTCGGCGCCGATGTAATCAAGGTCGAGCCGCCCGGCGGTTCCGCGGTGCGCGCGCTGAAGCCTTTCTTCGCCGATGAGACCGGCCCGGAGCGCTCGGTTTATTGGTGGGCGTACAATCGCAATAAACGCGGTATCACACTCAACCTGGAGACGTCTGAGGGCCGCGATCTTTTGCGAAAGCTCGCCGCCAAAGCGGACCTGTTGATCGAGTCCGATAATCCCGGTCATCTTTCCACCTACGGACTTGGCTACAGCGATCTGAGCGCGATCAATCCCGCGCTGGTTTACGTTTCGATCACGCCCTTTGGACAGGATGGTCCGAAGGCTACGTACGCCGATAGCGACCTCATCGTAATGGCGGCGAGCGGCGTCCTTATTCTCTACGGCGATGAGGATCGCGCGCCGATCCGGATGAGTGTGCCGCAGGCGTATCTCCATGCTGGCGCCGACGCCGCCGGCGCTGCCCTGATTGCTTACTACGATCGCCTCAATACCGGGCTCGGCCAGCAGGTTGACGTCGCCGCGCAGGAAAGCCTTGGCCTCGCGCAGCAATCGACGCTGCTGTCGGCAACGATTGGCGGCGATGAGACCCGCCGGATGGCGGGCGGCGTCAAGATGGGGCCGATTCGGGTGCCCCTGGTGTGGGAGGCCAAGGACGGCCTCGTCACCTGCGTCTTCCTCTTCGGCAGCGCGCTCGGTGTCTTCACGCGCAAGCTCATGAACTACATCTGCGAACAGGGTTTCTGCGATCAGGCCACTCGCGACAAGGACTGGCTCGCGTACGGAGACCTGTTGCTGACGGGACGCGAGCCGATCGAGGAGTACGACCGTGCCAAGGGCGTGGTCGCCGCGTTTCTGCGCAGTATGACCAAGGCCGAATCGTTCGATCTCGCGCGCCAGCATGGATTCCTCATCGCGCCGCTGGCGACGATCGACGACGTTCTTTCCAATCCGCAGTTCATCGCGCGCGAGTACTGGCAGACCATCGAAGATCGCGATCTCGGACTGAAGCTCACCTATCCCGGACCGTTCGCGCGCTTCAGTGCGACGCCGATCTCCTATCGGCGCCGGCCTCCTCGCGTCGGCGAGCATAACCGCGAAATCTATCTGGACGAGTTGGGTCTTAGCGATCGCGAACTGGGCGATCTCGTTCGCCAGGGGGTTATCTGATGGCGGCGCGATTACCACTGAGCGACGTCAAGGTCCTCGACTTCATGTGGGTGCTCGCCGGCCCCGGAATCACCCGTTCGATGGCCGATTATGGCGCCACCGTGATCAGGATCGAATCAACCAATCGGGTCGATCCCACCCGCACCGTCGGGCCCTTCAAGGACAATAATACCGGCGCGGAATATTCGGCGCTGTACGGCAATAACAACGCCGGCAAGTTGGGCCTGTCGCTCGATCTCACCAAGCCCGAGGCGCGTGCGGTGGTGCTCGACCTGGTGCGATGGGCCGACGTCGTAACTGAATCGTTCTCGCCCAAGGCGATGCGGGCTTGGGGCTTCGATTATGAATCGCTGCGCGCGGTCAGACCCGATATCATCATGTTGAGCAGCTGTCTGATGGGCCAGACGGGGCCGCTCGCGCGCTTCGCCGGCTTCGGCAATCTCGCCGCGGCGCTGTGCGGATTCTACAATCTCGTCGGATGGCCCGACCGCTCGCCGTCGGGTCCGTACAGCGCCTATACCGATTACATCGCGCCGCGCTTCGGACTGGCCGCCATGATGGCCGCACTGATTCATCGCAAACGCACTGGCCAGGGTCAGTACATCGACCAGGCGCAGGCCGAGTCAGCGCTTCAATTCCTGGCGCTGCCGATCCTCGATACCGTCGCCAGCGGCCGCAAATACAGTCCGATCGCCAACGACGACCTGGAGCATGCGCCGCACGGCATCTATCCCGCCGGCGGAGAAGATCGCTGGGTCGCAATCGCATGCCGTACCGACGGCCACTGGAACGCCCTGTGTACCACTATTGGCCAGCCGCAATTGGCTGACGACCCGCGCTTCGGTACATTTGCAGCGCGGCGTGAGCATCAGGCGGAACTCGATCGCGTGATCGGGGAATGGACTCGCTTGCGCACCCCGCTAGAGACGGAACAAATGCTGCAAGCGAGCGGAGTGCCCGCGCACACGGTGCAAGATTCACACGATGCCAATCACGATCCGCAACTGCGCCATCGCGATCATTTTGTGCGCGTGAATCACGCAGTAGCGGGCGAGACCTTTGTCGAGAACTCGCGCTTCAAACTATCGCGGACCCCCGCTGACGTGAGCCGTGCCTCGCCCGCGATTGGACAGCACAGCCAGCACATCTTCGAAAAGATTCTCGGCTACAGCGACGATCGCATCAGTGAACTTGTCGCCGGAGGAGTGTTGGGGTAGCAGAGGCCGTTTGGCGTCCTCTGCCAGCCCTGCAACGATGGCCGACCCCCGTAACGCCCGCGTCGATCGGATCAGGTCAGGGTTGAGCCGCGCAACTGCCCCTCTGCGCACCCGCCGTATGCGTCGAATCGGCACGACCCTGGTCGTGATCGTGGTGCTTTACGGAGTCCTCGGCTTCTTTTTCCTCCCGATGTTGCTGCGCCACATCCTTACCACCAGTGTTGCAGCGTCGCTGAATCGTCGCGTGACCGTTGGCAAAATCGCCTTTAACCCGTATCGCCTCCGCCTCGAACTCGATCAGTTGCACATCGCTGATCGCGACCCGGCAAAGCCCTTCGTCGATTTGGGCCATTTGCGCGTAAAGGTCTCGTGGACCTCGCTCTATCGGCTGGGCCCGGTGATCAAGGAACTCGAGATCAACCGCCCGGCCGTCCATATCGTTCGCACCGGCGACCAACAATTCAACTTCTCGGACCTGCTGGTTTCCAAGACTCCGAGTAATGCGCCGCCCGGTAACCCGCTGCACTTTGCCTTCTCCAATATCCAGTTACATGAGGGCGACGTGCGCTTCGATGATCAGGTACTGGGCCAGAAGCATTCGATAGAGCACATGGAACTCGATCTGCCGTTTATCGCGAATCTGCCGGCCGATACCGACATCTTCGTGCAGCCGCTGCTGCGGATGCTGGTAGATGGTAGTCCGATCAAGATTGGCGGACGCGCCCTGCCATTCACCAACGAACGTGAATCGCGCGTCGTGCTCAGCATCAACCGCTTTAATCTCTCGCCCTATGTCGCGTATTCGCCCGTAAAATTGCCGATCAAGATTCCGCAAGGGTCGCTGTCGGCCTTTATCCAGGTGAATTTCGTGCAGGCCGCGGCCGGACCCGTGATTCGTGTGAGTGGACAGGCCTCGCTCGACGATCTGCAAGTGCTCGATAGTGCGAACGCTCCGCTCGTGGGATTCAAGCGGGCGGCCGCTAATCTGAATGACCTCGAGCCGCTCACCAGCGTGTTCCATTTTGGCGCGATCACGCTCGACGGCCTCAACGTTGCGCTGGTGCGAAATCGCGACGGAACCACCAATTTGACGCCGCTGATGACGCCACCAGCCGCCGCCGGCCCACCCGCGACGGCCTCGGCTCCGGTTCAAGGCGCGACCGTTCCCAGCCCCGCGGCCTCGCCGATTGCAGCGACCTCAATTGCCGCAGCCGCTCCGCCTGCCGCGCGTGCGGCTCCGTCTGCTGCCGTTCCATCTGTAACCAGCGCAGCTTCACCGACCGCCAGCGCGTCCCCAGCCGCGGCCGCCTCGACGGTTGCCGCGGCTTCGCCAAGTGCAGCGCCATCGCCAGCTGCCATTCCGTCGGCTAGCGTCGTTGTATCATCGCCGGCCAGCGCCCCGTCTAATGCGGCCGCGTCTCCTGCTGTGACCCCCGGCGCCGGTATCGCGGCACCCTCGATCGCGACCTCCGCCCCGAACGCGGTGCCGCCGCCGCCCGCGGCGACTTCTACCACTGCGGCAAAGAGTCCTCTCGATCTGACGGTCGAGTCGGTCGCGGTCACCAACAGCGCGGTCAAATTGACCGACAACAGCCTTGCGACTCCCGCGACGATAACGCTGCAAAACATCAACGTCGGCCTCAAGCAGTTCGCTCTGGGCGCAAAGGCCTCGCCGGCCGCCTACGATTTCTCCGGCAGTCTCAGCGGCGGCGGCACGATTGCCGTCACCGGGAAGCTCGACCTCGCGCAATCGCAAGTTACCAGCGACATCGTTATCGCCCAGGTGGATTTGCCGGCGTTGCAGGCCTACGCCCAGCCAACTCTGGCGGCGACCTTCGGTGCGGGCAAACTCAACGCTCACGCTAATGTTCAGACCAGTTTCGCTGCCGGCAAGTTCAATCTGCACGTCGCACCGGCCAATTTCTCGGTGGATAACCTGGAACTCGATGCGCCTGGCGTAGGGGAAAAGCCCGTCCAATGGACCCAGTTTGGCGCCACGCTTACTCTTGCCGACCTCGCGACCCATCAGGCCGTCGTGCAGGAAGTCCACGCCAATGGTATGCGTCTCGTCGTCAAGCGCGGGCGCGACGGTAAACTGAGCCTGCTCTCATTGCTGCGATCGCAGACGCCGCCCCCGTCCGCGCCGAGTGAGCGCGAGCCGTCGCGGCGCGAACGCGCATCCGCGCGGCGACCGGGTGCCCCGGCGCGTGTGACCGTTACTCGCGGACGGCGCACGCCGGTCCGGCGTTCGCGCGCCGCGCATGAAGCCGCCCCAGCCGCTCCCGCTCTACCGTCTGGTCCGGTATGGCAGTACCAGGTCCAATCGATCGTAATCGATAAGGCCGAGATCAACGCCGAAGACGATATGTCGGGGCGTCCGGTCAAGGTCGCCGTCGCGCCGCTCAACCTGCACGTAAAGGACTTCACCAGCGATTTCCGTAAGCCGTTCGACGTCGATCTCGACGGCGTGCTCAATCGTCGCGGCAGTTTCAAGGTCACGGGGCCAGTCGTGATCGATCCGCTCAAGGCGACGCTGCACGTCACTACGCGGCGGCTCGATTTCGCCTTCGCCGACCCCTACGTCACCAAGGCGCTCAACGCGACCATCAAGAGCGGCTCGTTCACCAACAACGGCATCGTCACGGCTGCGATGGTGCGTGACGACCTCCACCTGAGCTATCGCGGTGACGCGACCATCGGCAACGTCCGCACGCTCGATAAACTGACCGGCGACGAATTCGTGCGATGGAACTCGCTCAGCTTCAACAGTATCGACTTCGGCCTCGGTCAGGGTGAGCCGAAAGTTCACGTCGGGGCGATCGCGCTGACGGATTTCTATGCGCGAATCATCCTCAACGCCAACGGCCGTTTGAACCTAAGCGATCTAACTTCCAACCCCTCGCAGGCGCCCAAATCGCTGACCCGCGAGCAGACCGGAACCGCGGCCGCTCCCATTCCGCTTGGAGTACAGGCGGCGACTCCAACGCCCACCGCCACTCCGACCCCGTCCGCGGTGGACTCAGCCGCTTTGAATGCCGCGACTGCGACCGGAGAATCGACCGCCGGCGCGGTGCCATCCAACCCGCCCGCGATCGCGACGGCCAGCCCGGCCGCTCAGCCGACAACCGTGCCCAAGCCCCTTGGCGCCGACGTCGCGCTCGGCAAGATCACGCTCAGCGGCGGCCACGTGGACTATTCGGACTTTTTCATCAAGCCGAACTACCGCGCCAATCTGACCAACATCAGCGGCAAAGTCGGCGCCTTCGGCACCAGCTCAACCGCGCCGGCCGACGTCCTGGTCGAAGGGCAAATCAACGGCAGCGCGCCCATCAATATCAGTGGATCGATCAATCCGCTCGCCCCACTCGCCGCCGTCGATATCACTGCCAAGGCCGACGGCATCGAACTAACCGACCTGACCGCCTATTCGGTCAAGTACACCGGCTACCCGATCACCAAGGGCACCTTGACGATCGATGTGCATTACCAGTTAGCGAATCAGGAGCTGACGGCCACCAACCATATCTTTCTCGATCAACTCACTTTCGGCGACCGCGTCGAAAGCTCGACTGCGAAGAATTTGCCGATCCGGCTCGCCGTCGCGATTCTGAAGGATTCGAAGGGCCAGATTAACCTCGACATCCCGGTCTCGGGCTCGCTCAACGATCCGCAATTCAGCCTCGGCGGGATCATTTTTCATGCCTTCATGAATATCCTGACCAAGGCAATCACGGCACCCTTCCGACTGCTGGCGGGAGCTATCGGCGGCATCGCGGGAGGTAACAGCAGCGGTGAAGATCTTTCGTATGTCGAGTTTGCGCCAGGCCGCTCAACCTTGTCTCCGGACAGCCAGAAGCGGCTCGATTCCGTGGCCGCCGCCCTCAACGCGCGCACCGCGCTGAAGCTAAGTATCTCCGGGCGCGTCGATCCTCCGGTTGACAAACCTGGACTTCGCGAAGCGAAGGTCGATGATCTCGTGATCGCGCGCATCAGCGACTCCGAAGGCGCCGAGGCTGCCAGCGGGCAGATCCCGCCCGACCTCTACGACAAATACCTCAAAAAGGTTTACAAGGCGGCCAAGTTCGAAAAGCCCAAGGACTCGATCGGGCTTAATAAGTCGCTGCCGCCCGATGAGATGAAAAAGCTACTGGTCAGCAACACCGATGTGACCGACGCGGATCTGACCCAGCTCGGCGAAGCGCGGGCACAATCCGTGCGCAAGTACTTGAGCACCAAGGTCGATCCGGCGCGGCTGTTCACTGCCGCGCCCAAGCTCGACGCGTCCGGCATCGACGATAAGGGCAAGCCCACCCGCGCCGACCTCTCCCTGCAATAGCAGCACTACACCTTAGCCACGCGGTCCAGGTCATCCGCTCGGGATTCCCCTCGCGCCTAACCCTGGGGGCGTTTCAGATCGGGCGGGGAGTAATAGGGCCGATCGCCGAGCGAATCAACGGCCGCGAAAAACTCCGGTCCTGAGGCGTTGCCGACGGCGACCATTTCGAGCGCCTGGCGCACGAAGTGCCAACTCTCGGGGCACAGTTGCCGGGCTATCTCGAAGTAGCGTTGCGCGTCGTCTTTATGGCCCTGCGCGAACAGGTATTGCCCGAGTCGGAAGTTGGCGTTGGCGAGAGTCTCGCTGAGGGGCGGCGCCGCAATACGCGCGCGAAGCTGATCCGGCGACAAGACATGGCGGCTGGCGGCGCCATTGGCGACCCAGTCGCGCAGCGCGTCCACGTAACTCGTGCGAATCGTCTTGCCCTTCTCGGCGACCTCCGGCTTCATCGCGAAGGTCGCGCGATCCATCGTGCGAAAGCCATCGCTCGCCCCGGTCGGCTCGACCGGGCGGACGATCTGGCCCTCCTCGTCGATCCAGACCGCCATCGGCACGTTGGTCATGTTGTAGAGTTCGGCTACCAGATGACCTTCATCGATCAGGCAGGGATAGGTCGGCGTCGCGGCTTTGGCACAGAGGTCGGCGTCCCAGCCCATCGCGTCCTGCAGCGGTGGCGGTATCTCGATCGGCAGCGGCGGGCGGATCCAGTTCTCCACAGCGGCTTTGCCCGCGGTGTCGAAAGCCACGGCGATGATTTCGAAATCGCGGTCCTTCAGCTCCTCGTAGATGGTCTGCCACACTGGCAGATCAAAGCGGCACCCTCACCAGGAAGCCCATGACATCAGCAAGACTTTCTTGCCGCGGTATTCCGAGAGCGAATGCAGATTGTCGTCAAGGTCGGGCAGCCTGAAGTCCGGCGCTTCCAACGAACTGAGTCTGCCGCCGATGATCCCGGGGGCTTCACCTAGCGACCAGATCGAGTGCTGATCGTCGCGCACCAACGGTTGTTCCGTTTGTCGCGCCAGCGCGGCCAGATCGAACAGGTCGCCGGAACGAAACTCGGCTTCGCGTCCGGGTGGAATCGGAATACAGCGCTCATCGAGGCAGAAGCCCTGCGGCTTCAGTTCCCATCCAGTAGCCGCGTGCAGCTCGTCCGCTGACAACCATAGCCGGTCGCCCTGAGCATAGGCGCTCGGAGCATGAAAGTGCTTCCCGCCACTGATTATCGTCGCTGCCATCCGATTGTCTCCCGAAAGAACCATAGACGCGAAAGCAGGCGATGTCGAGGCACAAAAGCCTTGCCCGGTCTCCCGGCCATTCAGCAGCCGGGATTGAAAAATCCGAGCGGCTTATGCCGGGCATCAGTGTTCCGAGGAAGTAAGCCGGGGCCAGCTGCATCGATATTCACGACATTTTTGAAGTCATAAGGAGGTCCGTTACCGATACCGAACCAGGCTGGTCGTGCGAAGTCTTCAACCGGGACATTACCGGTCCCGAAGTAATAGAGGCTCGCGAACGGATCGACTATCTCCTCTTCGCCTTCCCCATAAACCGGCATGTGATGGGCGCAGGCTTTGAACGTCGGGTTGTGCCACATCTCGAGTATTTCGTGGCTGACATAGACCGAACCGCCGATCGATACGTTAACCTCCGCGTAAGGCAATCCATTGCTGCGGATGTTATGACAGCCGGCGGCGTGCACGGTTTCGGCGCAGGCAAAGTCGGGCCGCGTGGCTAGTAGATGAACCACCCACGATCCTTTGGGAACCTCCTGCAGGGTAGGATAGGCTGCGACTGTAACCGAAGGGCCGCCCCAGGCGGGCCGGGCGTCGTTGTTGATCTGATCCTGGAAGGCACGCGCCCACGCCGGCAGCACGCTCGAACCGAAGTGTGAGTCAGCGCCGGTCTCGTCGATAAGTGCCAGGTGGATAGGCGCGAGGTTCTGCACGACCGGGGGAAGAACGGTCGGTGCGCTCGTGCTGCCCGAATTCCGATTGCATGCCAACGCAGCAAGCGCGATCGCGATCCAAAGCAGATACCGCGGCAGCCTCTTCATGCACCATCCTCCAAAAACGAAGATAGCTAAATCACTACTACTTAGCTGGCAAATGGCGCATGCGGTTGTTTCCGGGTGCGCGCACATGCCTAACTCACGCGCGAGGCTGAGTGCGCCGCATCAATGTAGCCGGGAACGCGACCGTAGCAGCCGATCAATCAAAGCGAGCCGTAGTATCGTTCTCGTCCGGGGCTTCATCGTGACGGAAAAGGGTGACCAGAATAGCGACCGCGGGATCAGCTTGCACATTGTGAACGGCATTCGCGTCGAGTGGAACGACCACACCCGGAAGCAGTCCGTACTCGTCGTTGCCAACGCGCAAGGTTCCGGCTCCCGCAAGCGCCTGAATCGTGATCGGAACCCTCGCCGAATGATCCGCCAGCAGCACGCCGCGGCGCAGTTGAATTACAACCAACTTCCGCCATCGGTCCGTCAGGAGCACTTGGACTTCACGCTCTTTGCCGTCGCCAATCTCGTGAGGCAGCTGAATCGCCTTGCTCATGAGGCGGTAGTTTACACCTCCGCCCATTTGAAGGCGCTCAGGCTGTGTACCCTTGACAGAAGATCGATCAGGTTCAAGTTGAGTCGAGACCGGCAGCGGAGTGGCTGCTGGTCTCTACTCCAACCTATCAACTATACGGACGGATTAACTATGCGGCTTTATTATACATTCGCCAGGACTCGTTGCCTGCCGGCAATTGAAAGAGCTTGGCGGTGTTGTCACGCATGATCGCCTGCCGCTGTTGCTCATTGAGATGGGCAGTATGCTCCGCCAGCAGTTGCTGCGAGCGCGGCCAGGTCGAATCCGTGTGCGGGAAATCACTGGCCCATAGGAGCTGCGTGTGGGGCATTTGATGCAACGAGTTGAAGGCGGTGAGGTCGTCCTGAAAGGTCATCCACACGTTCTTTTTGATGTACTCACTCGGAACCTTGGACAAACCCTTGATCACGCCACCCTCGAAATTGAACTTGGCGGCATGGTCCATCCGATACATGTAGTGCGGCATCCAACCCGCGTCGCCTTCGGCACATACCAGCTTCAATTCTGGATGGCGCTCGAAGACTCCGCCCAACACCATCAGGCCGACGACATCCTGCACGGCGCGGATGATGCCGAGGAAGTTGTTCATCTCGTGCCCTCGATGGGGCATGTTGATACTACCGTCGCGCGAGGTCAGGATGTGGAAGCAAATCGGAAGCCCCAGATCGGTGGCGCAGTCCCACAAGGCGTCGTAATCAGGGTGGTCGTAGTCCTCGTGAATCGGGCGCCCGGGCATCATCATGCCGACCAGGCCCATCTCTTTGGCGCGGCGAAAATCTTCAATTGCGCTATCGACACTCAGCACCGCAGTTTGCGCCAGGCCAAAAACGCGCTCCGGCGCCTCGCTGCACATCGCTTGCAGCCAGCGATTGTAGGCTTTCATGCAGGCGTCCTTGTACTCGGCATCGCGATGCATACAAAGGCCCATTCCGACTGAAGCGTAAACGATCTCAGCAGCGATACCGTCCTGGTCCATGAACGGCACGCGCGCGCGACCGCCATAGGCGGCCTCACGGATATCGGCAAACTTAATCGTTTTGGCGCGTTCGTTTCGTTCCTTGATGCTGAAGCCGGCCCCATCGATAAAGCCGAGCGCGACCGGCCGCTTCATCCCTGGGACAACGAAAGCCTCCGAGCCGTCAGGTTGCGCAACGACACGAGGTGCGCTGTCGCGATACTTGGGTTCGATGTAGTCCACATAACAATTGGGCGGTTCACAGACGTGACCGTCTGCCGAAATGATGCCACGAGGAATCACGTTAAGGTCTCCTTTCGAAGTATTCTGATGGGTGCGGTCTACTTTGCGATCGGCCGTCACATCGGCACGTTGCGACAACTCTCCGATGAGCTTGCATCAGCAGTTCCGCCCCACGATCTCAACTACTGGTCAGAGCGCTGCCGGCCACATCGAACTCTTGGTCGAGTTCACGGGCGGCGAACGCCGTTACAGCGTTATCAAGATTGCATCCTAGTCAAGATGGGGGTTAGAGGCCAACAGTCCGACGATGGGCCGAGTCATCCGAGTCCGATTGCTCGCATGACCATAATCAATCCTGCCGCGACGACGACGGCCCCGATGATTCGCGCAACGCGCTCACCGGCCGGGGCGAGACGCTCGGCGGTGATGGCGGCCCCAACGACCGCCATCACCCGCAAATCCATGACGCCGATTGCGAGGAGCGTCGCCGTCAGACCGGCGCAGCAGTAGCTGCAATGGAGGCCGAGGCGCAGGCCGTGTCGCCAAGCGGTCGCGGTGTCGGCCGGCATTGTGCGGCGTGGCGTCTCGCGGCAGCAGGCAAGGTGGCGCGACTTCCAACCGGTAAACTGGATCGCGCCAGCCATCAGGACGACGACGCCGACCGCGATCGGAACGGCGCGCGCCAGCGCCGGTTCGCTCATCGTGAGCGTCGCCATCGCGACGCCAATCGGAAAGACAATCATTCCGAACACGGTCCACACGCAGAAGTAGGCCACGGCTACCGTCGCGGTCAGCCAACCCAGACGGCCCTCACCGATCTCCTCGCCACGGACGCAGACTCCGCCGACGATCTGACGATAGCGCAACAGCATCGGGACCAGCGACGGCAGCATCATCGCTACCATCATCACGATCCACATGCCGAGAAACGACGACGCCGCGCCGGACCAGGTTTCTCCAGGCATCCGCATCCACGCCATCGACATGACCCAGCCGCCGGGCATCGGCATCGCACCCATCGCCAACATCGACGCGCACCAGACGATGGTTACCGCCGTGCTGGCGAAGAAGAGCAGCACGGAGACGCCGAGGAAGCCATGCGATGAAGGCCGCGCCGAAACCATCGGTCGTGAGCTCCGGTACCGCAACTGCGCCAGTGGAATCACGATGCGGCTCAACCTTTGTTGTATTCGTCGTGGCGACGCCACCAGTAGCCGGTCTCGTTGCGTCCTTTGGGCGCGCGATCGAGCCATTGGTAGGCTCCCCAGAGGCCGTCAAGACCGCGCGCGTATGTGGAATAGGCGTGGTACACGACGCCGTCCTCGAGCACAAACGCGCTCATGCCCGGACGCTCGCGCGCATAGGTGGCGACGTCGGTGCCAGTCATCGCGGCGCCTTTCGCGGCCCCTTCGGGTGTCGCGCGCGAGGGTATCTCGGGCCCGTCGCCGCCGCTCGACGGCGCCGGCGGCTGGCGCCGGTAATTGTACTCGACCAGCCCCTCGCGCTGTTGCTCCACGGTGAGCGAAACGTTGAAGTCGAAATTGAAGTCGCCGCCGAGCGAGGACGCCCAGGGAAAGGTCCAGCCCATCCGCTGCTTATACGCCCGCAGCTTCGCGAGCGGCGCGCGGGAGACCGCCGTAAGCGCGACGTCGTGGTTGGCCAAGTGGGCGACGAAGCCGTCGAAGCCGTCGGCAATCGCCGAGCAGGAGGGACATCCGGCGGTGTAGTCGGGCCCGAACATGAAGTGGTAAATGAGCAGCTGCGAGCGCCCGCGGAAGAGATCGGCAAGCGAGGCGCTACCGCCATCGGTCTCGAATCGGTACTCCTTGTCGATCCGGACCCACGGCAACTCCTGGCGTCGCCGCGCCAGCTCGTCGCTGCGCCGCGTCAGTTCTTTCTCTTCCTGAAGCAGCGCGAGCCGTGCCGCCAGCCACTCTTGACGTGTCCCGGTGATGTGTTTCGTCATCGTAATTTCTCTCCTTCACTGTGTCAGTCGTAGTTCGTACCGCTCTCGATACGACGTGCCGATCGTCGTTCGTGAGGTATATTTAGCGCGGGGCAGCCGAAGGGTGAGAGTGACAAGTGTGACGGGATTCCGATGGACTCGCTGATCACCGCCGCAGCGCGGGCACTCGCGGCAGGTGATCCGCTGGGCGCGTTGAAGCGGGTGGCGTTGCGTGACGATGCGCCGGCGCTCGCGCTTCGTGGCATCGCGATGGCGCAGCTCGGCGATCTCGTTCGCGCGAAGGTTCTATTGCGGCGTGCTGCGCGGGCTTTCGGTCCGAAGGAAACGATGGCCCGTGCGCGATGCGTCGTCGCCGAGGCCGACGTCGCGCTGGTCTCGCGCGATCTCGGCTGGCCGGTGAAGGCGCTCGCGGCAGCGCGGGCGACGCTCGAAGAGCACGGCGACCGCGTGAACGCAGCGTACGCTCGGCATCTCGAGGTTCGGCGCCTGCTCCTGATCGGGCGTCTGGATGAGGCCGAGCAAATGCTCGCCGAGCTCGATCCTGCGCCGTTCCCGCCCGCCTCGAGGACAGCCCACGAGCTGGTGGTTGCCGGTATCGCGATGCGGCGGCTGCGGACGAAGGCGGCGCGCGCGGCGCTCGCTCGGGCCGAGCGCTCAGCGCGCCTCGCATGTATCCCGGCGTTGGCGGCTGAGGTCGAAAGTGCGTCGATGGTCCTCGACACCTTCGCTGCGCGCCTGATCACAGGTGGCGAGCAGCGGCTCTTGTTGCTCGAAGAAGTCGAAGCGCTGATCGCGTCGGGTACCCTCGTCGTGGACGCCTGCCGTCATGTCGTGCGCAACGCCGGTACGGTAGTTTCGCTCGCACGACGCCCGGTGCTGTTCGCGCTAGCGCGTGCCCTCGGCGAAGCGTGGCCAGGAGACGTTCCGCGGGACGCACTCCTTGCGCGGGCATTCGGAGCGAAGCGCGCAGACGAATCGCATCGCGCACGCTTGCGCGTCGAAATCGGGCGGCTTCGATCGGAGCTGCGGACGCTGGCCGACGTGACTGCGACCAAGCGCGGATTTACGCTTGAGCCGCGCCGCGCGCGCGAGGTCGTCGTGCTGGCTCCGCCCGTCGAAGATGAACACGCAGCGGTGCTCGCCCTTCTCGCCGACGGTGAGTCGTGGTCGAGCTCGGCCCTGGCGCTCGCGCTCGGGGCCAGCCAGCGGACGGTCCAGCGAGCGCTCGACAAGCTTGTGACGGCCGGTAAAGTGCACTCGTATGGTCGCGCGCGAGCGCGTCGTTGGATGACCCGTCCGGTGCCGGGATTCACGACAACCTTGTTACTCCCCGGTCCTCTACCGAGTGACTAGGATAGAGGCACGATGAAACGATATGCCGCCGAAATTCTGCACGAATATGGACCGTTTCCGGGCGTCGAGCATGTGCATGGCGTCACCTATGACGGTAGCAACGTCTGGTTTGCTGCAGGCGACAAGCTGAACGCCTTCGACCCTGCGAGCGGGAAGCCGCTGCGCTCGATTGATATCGCCGCGCACGCAGGAACGGCCTTCGACGGTCAGCACCTGTTTCAGATCGCCGAAGATCTAATCCATAAAATCGACCCGAAGACCGGCCGAGTGATCGCCTCGATCCCGGCCCCAGGCGGCGGCCGCGATTCCGGGCTCGCATGGGCCGAAGGGACGCTGTGGGTCGGGCAGTATCGGGATCGTAAGATCCATCAAATCGATCCTCAGACCGGGGAAATCCTTCGCACTATTGAGTCCAGCCGCCTCGTCACCGGGGTCACCTGGATCGACGGCGAGCTCTGGCATGGCACCCGGGAGGGCGACGAAAGCGATTTGAGGCGCATCGATCCTGCAACCGGAGAGGTCCTCGAGCAGCTCGAAATGCCGCTTGGGGTAGCAGTGTCCGGACTCGAATCCGATGGCGGCAACAAGTTTTTTTGCGGCGGCGGAAACAGCGGCAAGGTGAGAACCGTCCGTCGAAACAGACGAGCCTCCGCGCGTTAACTCCATGAGGAAGTAGTCGAAACGGTTCGAGCGTAGCAATGACTATGCGAGGCGGAATGCATGCCTGTGATCGCTCCTCGCCTTGTTACTTAGGTAAGTAGCGCTACACAGAATGCAGCCTCCCGAAGAGTTTTTGCATGTCCGCGGCGTGTTGTTCCTCGACCATCAGGATGTCGGCCATCAGCTTGCGCGTGGTGACATCCTCGTCGCCGAGCCATCGGACGACCTCCGAATACGATTCGACGGCGATCCGCTCTGCGACCAGATCTTCCTTGATCATCTCGTGCAACGTCCCACCGTCGGTGTACTGCGATAGGCTGCGACTGGTTATGGTCTCCGGATTGAAATCAGGTTTGCCGTTCAATTCCACGATCCGCTCGGCAATACGGTCGGCGTGTTGCTGCGCTTCTTGAGCATGCTCGAGAAATTCCTTCTTCACCGACTCCGAATTAATCCCCTTGGCCGCGTAATAGTGGCGCTTGTAACGGAGCACGCACATTAGCTCGGTGGCCAATATCGTATTGAGCGTCTCGACAACTTGCGCCCGATTCGCGTTGTATTCGTCGGTAACTGCGCCAGCCTCAATGTGCTTCCGCGCGCGCTCCCTCAATCCTTCCACGTCGCTCAGGATACCCATGCTTTCAATCTCCTTATTCTTTCACTATAGCGCCGTTTCGTTCGAAGATGTGGAAGCTGTTCCCCATCGATGATCGGCAAGTTCGATTCGCGCCCAAGCGTACGAATAAATTTCCGACTCCTACTGCTGGAGTGAAAAGCCGAAAGGGTGCCGCACCTGGACTTAGCGCCGATGGGACGCGCCGTGGCACCACAACGCCAGCGACGGATGGATCAGTACGTGTTCATTCCTTGGCAACCTACCCTTTAAGATGGAACGACTGAGCCACTAAATTGGTACCCGTCAGCGGACGGAGGCCAACTCGCTCCCGCCGTCCGCCGCTGAAGCTCGGTGTTAGTAGTCGGTAGTAGTAGTTGAGCGCTCGGTAGTCCCGCCCGGGGTTTCGGTAGTGGTGGTGGTACGCGATGAAGTCGTGCTTGGCACCGTTTGAACAACCGTTGGAGGCGTCGTTTCAACCACCGGCGGAGCCGTGGTTGTTTCCTGCTTTTTGTAAGTGAAGCAACCCGATGTGCCGATGAGTGACGCGAGCGTAAATGAAGCAATTAGAATGTTGTATTTTTTCATTTTCATACCCTTTGTCGTGCAGATTTTCGCCCGTATCGGGCGTCTGTAGCAATTAGAGCATCTATCGTGCCGGGGCACTTTCATTTGCTTCAAATAGTGATCGTATAAGGTTGGGTCTTTGAGCTGCGGATAGGGAAATTTTTACCTGGTGGATCCAAGTTCGTTCGTAGGCGTGAAGAGCTATGGCAGAGGCAAATCCTGCTTTGCCTGCTGGCCGCGCGCCGCTTAATTTTACTTTGCTGCTTGGCCGTGCGATAAGCCGCGAATACACCCCTGAACGGAGGTACTGGCAAGTGGCGCAAGGAAGAATCGCGGATCGGGTAGCTATCGTAACGGGCGGCGGATCGGGTATTGGAAAGGCAACCGTCGAGGTCTTTGCGCAGGAGGGCGCTAGAGTCATCGTAGGTGATCTGCCGGATAGCGCGGGCGAGGAAGTCGCCAAAGCGATCGGCGGCATCTTCGTTGCAACCGACGTCGGCGATTCCAAGCAGGTCGAGCGACTAGTGCGCACCGCGGTGGACAAGTTCGGCCGCCTCGACATCATGTATAACAACGCTGGCATCGGGCTGACGGCGCCGCTCCTCGAGCACTCCGACGAGCTCTACGCAAAAACGATCCGGATCGATCTCGACAGCGTGTTCTACGGGCTCCGCTGCGCCGGGAAGGTGATGGTCGCGCAAAAGCGTGGAGCCATCGTGAACACCGCATCAGTCGCGGGTATCCGCGGCAGCGTCGGACTGTCGGCCTACAACGCGGCCAAACACGGGGTCGTCGGACTTACCCGCAACGCGGCGCTCGAATTGGCGCATGCCGGGGTTCGCGTGAATTGCGTATGCCCCGGAATCGTCGATACCCCGCTGGTCGCGCGCGCGTTTGGGCATAGCGAGGCGATTCGCGAGACCATGCATCGATTGCATCCGCTCGGGCGGATGGCGCAGCCGGTCGAGATCGCAAAGTGCGTGCTGTTCCTCGCCTCCGACGACGCCTCGTTCGTGACGGGTCATGCGCTGGTCGTTGACGGTGGCGTTTGCGCCGGAGTCGGCAACACCTCGGGCATTACCGACAATGAGTAGGCGACGGCCGGTTCGAGTGATCCTGATGATGCTGCAAGCTGGCAATTATCGCGAGGTGAGCCAATGGAAGAACTGACGCGTGCTGTTTTTGTCGATCCGGAGTTGCGCGGACGTCTCGCAATCAAGCCGTTGCCGCTGCGGGCGCCGCTGCCCTCACAGGCACTGGTTCGGGTCAAAGCGATCTCCCTCAATCTAGGTGAAGTCAGGCGAGCGCTCACGATGGCGGAATCGGGATGGCGCCCGGGCTGGGACCTCGCTGGCGTTATCGAGCAGGCCGCGGCCGATCATTCCGGACCACCGGTGGGCGCGCGGGTGGTCGGCTTTCTGCCGGCGGGCGCATGGGCCGAGATGGCCACCGTGCCGACCAACGCCCTCGCGCAGTTGCCCGACAATGTCTCCTTCGCCCAAGCGGCGACTTTGCCAGTCGCCGGTTTGACCGCGCTGTACTCGCTCGAGCAACACGGCGCGATCATCGGTCGCCGCGTACTGGTTACCGGTGCATCTGGGGGCGTGGGCCACCTCGCGGTGGAACTCGCCCATCATGCGGGTGCGATCGTAGTCGCGTCGGTGCGACGTCCTGAACGCGAGAAACATGCGCGATCCGCGGGCGCACACGAGGTGGTCGTCGGTGAAGATCCGGCTGCTGCCGCGAAGTTCGGTCCTTATGATTTGATTCTCGAATCGCTAGGTGGCAATTCACTCACCGCCGCAATGAAAATGATAGCGCCCGGCGGAATGTGCGTGCTCTACGGCGTATCGGCGTCGTCCGAAGCGACCTTCGATGCGGCCACGTTTATGCGCACCGGCGGCGCGAGCCTCTACGGCTTCATCCTGTTTCATGAAATTCCAAGCCGTCCGGCGGCCCAGGGCTTGGCCCGGTTGGTTGCGATGGTCGCGGGCGGACGCCTTCATCCGCAGATCGAACTGGAAGCGCCCTTTGAACAGATCGCGGAGGTGGCCGCCAAGCTCTACAATCGCGGCATCGCGGGCAAGGCGGTGCTTCATCTCTAGCGTTCCCAGTAGATCCGCCCCTGCGAGCTCAGCAGGCCGGTGCTGCGAACCGCTTGAATAGCGCGAATCTGTCAGGAAAGGACCATGTGCCGTAATATCAAAACACTTTTCAACTTCGATCCGCCCGTCACTGACGACGAGATTCGTTCCGCGGCGCTGCAATTTGTGCGGAAAATCGGCGGTTTCACCAAACCGTCGAAGACGAACGAACCCGTTTTCCTATCGGCAATCGATGACATAGCCGTGGTCGCGAACCGCTTTCTGGATGCTCTCGAAACCAACGCACCGCCGAAGAGTCGTGCCGAAGAAGCGGCCAAGGCGAAAGCGCGCGCCACCGAGCGCTTCGGGGCTTGATACTCCTTCGTTAGGCAGGAAATGTAGCGGCCAGTTCGCCGACGAGCGCCTTCGCCCCGTGCATGATGGAGACGCCATC
Source organism: Binataceae bacterium (SeqCode) (assembly GCA_036489375.1). Classification (GTDB taxonomy): domain Bacteria; phylum Desulfobacterota; class Binatia; order Binatales; family Binataceae; genus JADMIL01. The sequence continues at coordinate 19,917 of DASXFX010000095.1, forward strand.
GCCGACCAGCAACGTCTCGAAATCGAGCCCGAGCAGGTCGCGAACGCTCGCCTGCAACCGCGGTAGATCGTCAATCACACTCGCGCGCAGCAAGCCGCACTTACCCGGCGGATTGCCGATAATCGCATCCCCGACGATCAAGATCTTTCGCTCGGGCCAATGCAGCACGACTTCGCCGAGCGATTTGCCAGGTGCACCCACGACGGTCAGCGGTCCGACTCGCGCTCCAGCGCGTAGTTCGCCGTCAACGATAGCGCCCTGCTCGATGGCGCGGGCCGCGTCGGCCGGATGTATCAGTGTTTTCGCCCCGGTGCGCTCGCGAACCCGGTTCGCGGCCCGCACGTGATTGCGATTGGTGAGAACGATCTGGCTGACGCCTCTGCGCGCCAACTCATTCAGAACTTCATCGCCCGGTTCGACCGGGTCGATACAGATATTGCCGGCCGCGTCAGGTATGAGCAGGCCATTGAAGTTGTAGCCGTGGGGTTCCGAGAACCATGACCAGGTGAGAATGTCCCCGAGAATTGTCTCCACGACATCGAACTCCTTGAGCGCGTCGCTCGTATGGCGGTGCCGGCTCCTTTCTAGTTGAGCGAATGCTCCTGCACGAACGGCACGAACACTTGCATGAATTCCTCGGGGCACTGATTAAAGAAGGCGTGCCCGGCGCCGGCCATCACGTTATAGCGCGCGCCGGGAATCCGCTCGGCGATAATCTCTGAATTGCGCGCGGGAATCAGTACGTCGCCAGCCCCCGTGATTACCAGGGTAGGCGTCTTGATCGACGGCAGCCGATCGTAAGTCTTCAGCCCATAAGTCGCGTCGAGATGCCGCTTGTAGGCCGACGGGGGCGTCGGATGGGCCAGCAGCCGCGGAATTGCCGCCTCCAGTTCCGCGCGATGTTGCTCGATGAACTCCTTGGGATAAGCCAGCGGCCACGAGCGCCGAATGATCTCCTCGTCCGACGCACCTTCGCGCGGCGCAGTCAGGATCTTAAGCGACTCCGGCGGCGGCGGTACCGCATTCTTACCCCCGCAGGTCGTACATCCAAGGGTCAGCGTCTGCAAGCGCGACGCATGTGCCAGCGCGAGTTCCTGCGCGATCATCCCGCCCATCGAGACGCCAAACACATGACACCGATCGATTTTCAGCGCATCGAGCAACCCGATCGCATCATTCGCGAACATCTCCAGGCTATACGGAATCGCCGGCTTGTCGCTCTGTCCGGTACCGCGATTGTCGTACACAATCGTCTGAAAATGACGCGACAACCCGTTTACCAGCACTGGATTCCACGTCGCGGAACTGGAACCCAATCCCATGACCATCAGCAACGGTTCGCCGCTGCCGCGAACTTCGTAATAGAGTTTGACGTCGCCCGCTTGAACTTGTGCCATGGTCTTGTCCTCTCGCGCGAGTAATCCCGCGTAGCTTTCGCGCGTATTCGATGTATCCGCCGATTAAACTCTCTTTCGGTCGCGCCAGCCAGCCTCGCATCAAGGAACCCGGATGCGGCCTCATGGAACTTCCGGTTTGCAAATCGCGCGGCGTCGGTGCGAGTCTGACTATGGTTTCACACCGGCACGTTCATCATAGCGTAGTCGTCGTGATGGCCCGGAATCTCTCATCACGAACACCCGCACCGGAGGTAATCTTATGACCGAGAGAAAGCAGCGCGTACCCTTCCGTGATTTTTCCACACTTAGCGCCGAGGACCGACAACTGGGCGAAAGCGCCCAGGTCAATGGCAAGGTCGTCAATATCTTCAGGGTGCTGATGCAGCATCCCAAGCTCACGCGCGCGTGGGCGAAATTCGCTAACTACATCCTCTCCGATACGCAGACGCTGGCGCCGCGCGAGCGCGAAATCCTTATTCTGCGCATCGGATGGCTCAATCAGGCGCCCTACGAATTCGAGCAGCACATTCGCATCGGCAAGGCGGCGGGTCTGACCGACGATGAAATCGATCGCATCACCAAGGGGCCGAATGCCGGTTGGCACAAACACGATGCCGCGTTGATCCAGGCAGCAGATGACTTGTTCGAGAATTCTGTGGTCTCCGACGAAACCTGGAAAGCGCTTTCCGAGCGCTACAACACCGAGCAGATGATGGATGCGGTGTTCACTGTCGGCCAATATAACCTGGTGTCGTGGGCGCTCAACAGCCTTGGCGTCCCGCTCGACGACTATTTGCCCAGCTCGAAAAAATGAGCCGTGCTTGAGGAAGCGTCGCCGCCTGACTCGGAGTCAGCTCAGCGCGCGTTCCTCGAAGTCGTAATTCAGGATGACGAGCGTGGGCGAAAGCACGCGAGGCTGGTGAAGCGCGCTTGCGGCTGGCCCTCGGCAAGGTCGGCCGCAATAGCTTCGAACAGTCGTGCCGCCCCCTCATAGATAGTCGCGCCGGCAGAGGGGTCCGCGATGAATTCCGCAATCTGCTCCATCTCGGCGACCCACCGGTGGGCCTTGGGGAACATCGCGGGCACGTAGCGATCAATCCGGTCGAGAAATTCCGGCTGGCTGCGAGCGAGTTCACTTCGCAACGCATCTGCGAGACCTTCGCGCGAGGCCGCGGCGACGATTGCAGAAGCCAGCGCCGTGAAGCCCTTGGTCAGGCCGGCATAGGCGAGCTTGAGTCCCGAGGCGGCGCCGATGGGCGCGTCCATCACGGCGATATCGAGGCCATAGTCGCTGAGCGCGGCCAGCCGACGAGCTTGTGGCCCGGAAGCGTAGAAGCGCGGCCCGGCCGATGGATCCTGCGACCCTGTACGCGGCGGTCCTCCTATAATGCCAGCGTCGATGACGGGCAGCGGTTCGAGCAAGCGCTCGATTCGTAGCATGGTCGCGGGCGAAATCGCATTGCAATCCGCGAAGAGCGGTGGCGCTGCTGCGTTGCGCAGGAGAATGCGCAGACGTTCGGCAACCTCGATCGCGGCGGCGGGCGGTACGATCGACAGGAAGTAATCGACGCCGTTAGCCAAACGATGGTCATCGTGGACGACTTCGAGGCCCGCGCGACGAACGCGCTCCGCACTCGCCGCACTGCGCCCGGCAAGCGAGATGACGACGCGGGCACCTGCTTCCCGCAAGCGCCGTCCGACCGCGGCGCCCATCTCACCCGCTCCGATAATCGCGATAACCGGCGGATCGCCTGCCGCGTTCATTCAGCGCGTCTCCTCTTGGCAATGTGGCTCCGAGCCGAGGCCTAGGTCGATGACTACACCGGCCCTTCCGAATCGTCCAGTCCACCCGTCCGAGCCATACGCGGAACATCGTGGTTGCGAGAGGCCTGTTGCTAGGTTTCAGGCGGAGTAGATTCGCGGATCGGTCGGTACGTTATGCAATCACTTGCAACGCTATGCCACGGACGTCGCGCCGGCCCGTCAAGAGCGCGTGCGACTTACTTTAACTGTGCGGTCCGAACACGACTCATCTGTTGACGCCGAAGACGGGCTGCTCCGTGAGTTTCACCACGGTCTCTAGCCAACCTGCTGAGGTACTCGCGCAACTTTTCCTCGGGGAGATTGAGCGCTGCGCACACACTGTCGAACGTGAAAGGGTAATGGGTACCTCTCATCGCAACCCAATGCGCCGCTTCGGCAAAAGCTTGCCGCTTGCTCCAACCGCCAGTCGGAACACGTCCCTTCAGAATGTTGATCGCATCGACCAGTACCGCCAGCATCAGCCGTTGCTCACTGGATAGTCCATCGCCATCGATAGTGCCGAAGGATGGGCTCGCGGGGGCCGCGTCCCGTTTGCTGCGGGAATCGCGCGGCTCAATTTCACGCTCCCCCTGAATCGTCGGCATAGTCTCCCCCCAAAATGATGGCTGCTCTCGGACCCCATTATCCAGTGCAATGGCTAGACCATCGCAGCACCAAATGATTTCTTGCGTATTGCGGGCTATTTTCGTCCTGATGAAGCTCGAGTGCCGGAAAGCTTTACGGTGATTGCTTGGCATCGCCGCCAGCACTTATTGAGTAAGTGCCTACCGCACTTTGCACGAGCGCTCAGTTTCTGGCGCGCTGCGTCGGTGGCGACGTCACGCGCTCGACCCAACTGACTAGAGGTTCCCCAACTCAAAGGCCGATGGTTTTATGCGCATACAAGTGGACGACGTAAAACTGTTCTTCGACGTCGAAGGATCGAAACTGCGGCCGGACGGACCAACCATGCGCAAGGTGCCGACGTTATTGCTTCTGCACGGCGGTCCTGGCTTCGACCATTCGGGTTTTAAGCCGGCTTTCACCCAGATGGCGGAGGCCGCGCAGGTCGTTTACCTCGATCTTCGTGGCAACGGACGCACCGATGCGGGGCCACGGAACAAGTGGACTCTAGAGCAATGGGCGGCGGACGTTCATTTGTTTTGCCAGGCGCTTTCGATCGATGAGCCAATCGTGATGGGCCATTCGTTGGGCGGCATCGTCGCGATGCTCTATGCGATCCGCCATCCAGATCAGATCTCCAGGCTGGTGCTCAGCAGTACCTCGATTCAGCCCGTCGCTGAACGCTCATTTGCGATATTCGAACGGCTTGGCGGCCCCGCCGCTCGCGCTGCTGCGATCGCCTTTTGGACCGACCCCAATGAGGCGGCGCTGGCCCGCTATGAAGAGCTATGCATTCCGCTCTATACGCGCCGGGCGCCGATGGCGGGTTACCTCGAGCGCGCGGTACGCAACCCGGAGATGCGCCTGGTGTTCTTCGAGGCCGAGTTACAGCGCCTGGATCTATTGCGGCAGTTGCACCGCATCAAATGCCCGACGCTGATCGTCGCGGGCGAGGATGATCCGATTACTCCACTGGCTGACATGGAGGAGATCGCAGCCGCGATGCGCCCGGGTCCGGTCAAGCTGGTGCGTTTCGCCGACGCCGGCCATGGCGTCTATCGCGATCAGCCGGACGGCTTCTTTCGCGAGCTGCTCGAGTTCATCACCGCTTGATCCGGCGAAGCCGCAACCTCACCCGCTCTCCTACTCCCACGTCTCGCAAATGAGATATAGGAACTCCCAGGATGAAAACATGAAAAAGTCGGACGCGAACCAAAGCCAGCCGGCATCGGATCTCATCTCGAATAGAATCGCAGAACTGGGTGACTGGCGCGGGCAAACCCTCGCCAAAATGCGCAAGCTCATCAAGCAGGCCGACCCGAACGTCGTCGAGGAATGGAAGTGGCGAGGCACCCCGGTGTGGTCGCACGACGGGATCATCTGCACCGGCGAATCGTACAAGAAAGTGGTTAAGCTCACTTTCGCCAAGGGCGCGTCACTCAAGGATGCGGCTCGTCTCTTCAACTCGAGCCTCGACGGAAACGTTCGCCGCGCGATCGACCTCCATGAAGGGGAAGAAGTTGACGAGTCCGCCTTCAAGGCGCTCGTCCGCGAGGCAATCGCCCTCAATAGTTCCGGCAAGTCGAAACCTTCGAAGAAACCGAAGTCCTGACTGAATGCTGCCCATGGACTAACATGGCTGGCGCGCTCGCCGAATGAAACGAAAATCCCGGCTAAGGCCGGCGCTCCGCGTGAGCGCAGCGCTGATCGACCTGGCATTCATTGCGCTGGTGCTATGGCTCGCGATTATCACTTCGAGCAGCGTCATTCGCGACCTCGACGAAGCCATCCGCATCCATGTTTACCGGCAACTGCCGGTATTGATCCCAGGCGATCCGCCGAAAATCGACCTTGCCGTTTTTCGCGCGCAACTCGCCGCACATCCGCTGCTCGCCGGCCGGCCATTCCTGAGTTACCTGCTTACGATCCTTGGTAGCGCGGCGATGCTGATCGTCGTTCAACGTTTCATCAACGAGGTTTGCTCCGGCAGTACGCTCGGGGAGTACGTAGTCGCATCGACAGGTGGCGCGCACGTCATTCTGAAGCGAGCGGCCGTCGAGGCGGAGGTCGAAGTCCGGCATAGCCTGATCGCACGCACACTAAAGTTCTTGGGCATCGACAAATGGCACGAGTTACTCGACAGCATCGTCGATCTGCTATCGCCGCTAAAGACTCTTCCGCGCGACTATTGGTTGATGGGGCTGGCTGCAGTCGCAATCACGGTGGTGCTAAGCGTCGCAACTGCAATAGTCCTGCATCAGCCCTCCACTCTCGCGCAACTGTCCTTCATCGCGCCCAACGGCAATACCGCTAATATCGCCCGCTTATCGCTCTACCTGTGCCTCGTTTCGATTGCCGTTGGATGGGCGATTGCGATCGCCGGCGCGAGCTTGATCCATCCCATGGTTCTACTTCCGATCGCACTCTTTTATGAATTCACCATCACCTCGGTCGGACTCACCGGCGGACGCGCATGGTGGGTGGTAGCGCCGCAATGGGCGATGCTGCTGATTGCGGCCTTTGCTCCGACTACCCGCACAGTCAGACGTTCGGGCGTAGCCCTCGTCTGGGTGCTCGGCCTGATCGCCGTCTTTCACACCTTCCGGATGACGCCGCTTGCGATGCTCAAGACGGGCATTTGGCCTGCGGTCGAATCGTGGCCTGCGATCTTCCTTTGTGCCATCGCCATCGCGGATATCGCTGCGCGCATCAAAGTCGTGCTAAGTGCGCGCCAGATTTTCGTCGCCGTGGTCTTGGTGACCGTCGGGTATTTTGCGATTTCGCTGCGGGTCGGCGAACAGCCTTTGGCGGGAAGCCTTTACTACTCCGTTTCGGCGCTGGAGGATTTCCTTATTCTGTTCTGGTTTTTGCTGGGTCGTAATCTCGTCACGCCCTGTGTTGACGCCGGCAAGGCTGCGGCATCACAGGCGCGCCGCATCTTTGGTCCCCGCCAGATACCACGCGTTCTCATCGCCGCGTGTCTTATCGAGCTGGCCTTAATCGCGATTCTGCAGATCTTCTATCCCGAAATCGGGCGTCATTCTTCGAAGTATGTGGTTGCGATTCCGGCACATCGCAATATCACGCTGGCGCTGCTGGCGTTGGCAGCGATCATGGCAAGCCTCGGCGCGCTCACCTTGCGGCGCGCCATGTGGCTCCTGGCGATTTGGGGATTCTCGTTAGCAATGATTATCGCGTACTTCGGCGCCGCCCTGCTCATCCTCAACGCCAAGATGGCTTCTGCCATCACGGTGCAGGCTCAACTTGGTGGCATCGCGAAACTGAGCGCGATGGTACTGCTGAGCGCGAGCATCCTGCTCGAAGTGATAAGCGGGCATAAGCAGTTTGCCGCAGACTCCCAGTCAGACGCGTCCGCGGGCCTGATGCTCACCTACCTCGGCTTGCTCGCACTATTCTCCGTACTGACGCATCTGATGCTTGGCTCGCAAACCTACCAGGTTCTCACCGCCGCGACCTACACGTTTCAAGGGATGTCCTTGATGTGGCCGGCGATCGCCGTCCTGGCCATCCTCGTCGCTCTCAGAGAGGTTACCGACGCCGGCAGGAAAGCGATGAGCCGCGCGTTGATCGCAGGGGCGATCGCATCGATCATTCCTGATCTGATTCGCAGGGCTTGGGGTAATCCCGCTGCGATCGGAATCGCACGTCACTTGATCGCGGTGTCCTCGGGCCAGTTAGCGATCGCGGCCTGTGTCGTCGCCATCGTGATGCTCGACGATACTCTCGGCACGGCTGATTCGATTTGCGCCGCACTCGCGTGCGCCTTCGGCTTCGTGATCGCGTACGTCGGCGAACTGATGACGCCCGTCCTTTCGATGATAATCGGGGTGCCGGCGCACATGCTGGGCATCACGCCGCTCATCAAGCTGACCGAGACCTGGCTTACCTTTCTGCCATACGGCGATCAGGGTAACCCGGTGCCGCACGCGGACCTCATGATCTTCTACCTGTTGGCTCCCGCGTTGGCTGCTCTGATTGCTCTAGGCACCTGGTCGCTGCGACATGGAACGCGGTCGCCGCGCATCGCAATCGCGGCCGCAATCGCACTGCTAGGCACCTTGCCGTATGTCATTCCGCTTTATTCGAATCCATTTCTCCTCGCCGGATTTGGCCAGGATCTCCACTCGACCGCGGTTTCTAATGGTATTGCGCAGGATGCCTATATCAAGGCGGCCCTGTACCTGGCGCTGCCGGTAATCGTGATCGCTTGGTTTGTTGTGAGCAGAATACCGAGGGCGCGCCTATCGCCTGAGTAAGATGCGGCGGGAGCAGAAGGTGGACTCGGCTGGTGGCGGCGAAACTATTCAGCGGCGCCGGCGTAAAGACGTTCGCGGTCCGCACTCCCAAGGCGAAGGCTGCTATTCAGTTGACGGCAACGGAGAACCGGGTAAAGGTCCGAAAGCAAACTGGACTCCATCTACGATTAGATTACCTCGGACTCGGTCTTTTGGAGATGCAAGATGTTCACTACAACAAAGGGCGAGTGCAAGGACCAGGGCGGCATCATCATCCAGTCAACAGTTAGATCGGCACCTGCCGTAAAGCGGAGAATCCTGCGATGCGCATAGGAATCGGCGGCTATCTCGTGGCGGTCAACACGTTCGCCACACAACGGATGGGCCTCGAATTGTTCCAGCGGGCGCTGCTCTCGGGCGACGCGGTGCTCCGCTTGGGCCGGGGCGAGAGCGCTTTCGGCGGTTTCATGGAAGGCGCCCGTCAACGTAATTGGGAGATCGTCCCGATTCATTTTGTCTTTCCCGGCATCATGGGAAAGGTCACCGACGACGCCCACGAGTGGGCCCGCGAGACCTTCCTGAAGACTTTGGCTTCGGCCGGGCCGCTCGATGGCCTGTTTCTGCAAATGCATGGGACTGCGGCGAGCGACAGCCTCGAGGATTGCGAGGGCGATCTGCTCGCGGCGATTCGCGGCCTGATCGGGCCCAAGCTTCCGCTTATCGTCTCGCTCGACGGCCACGCGAACGTCACGCCGAAGATGGTCCAGCACGCGACGACGCTGGTCGGCGTAAAGACCAACCCCCATTACGATTTCGCCCATACTGGACGACTCGGCGCACGCGTGATCGCCGGGATTGGCGACGGCTCGCTGGCGCCCGTAAGCGCATGGGCGCAGCCTGCGATGGCGCCCGCACTGCAAAAGCTCTACATCGCGCCCGGGTGGCCGATGGACCACCTGATGCGACTGGCACGCAATCGCGCCGCGAGCGACTCGCGCGTGATCGACGTCTCATTGCTAGGTGGATTCTTTTGTTCCGAGCGCCGCGAAACCGGCATCAGCGTAGTCGTGACGACCAATCGCGAGCCCAACCTGGCGCGCGAGATCGCCGAGGAAATCAAGGACGCATGCTGGACCAGGCGCCACGAATTTCACACCGACATGGTTTCGGTCGAGGACGCGGTGCGCGAAGCGATCGAGACCGACGATGGGCCGGTCGTGTTGGGCGATCTCGCCGACAGCGGAGGCGCCGGAACTCCCGGCGACGGTACCGCGATCCTGGCCGAACTCCTCAAGCAAAAGGCGCAGCGCGCCGTCGTCGGCAATATCGCCGATCCTGCCGCCGTTCAACTTGCGATTCGTGCTGGAGTAGGCAAGCAAGTAACCGTGACCGTTGGCGGTCGAGTTGACCAATTCCATGGCGATCCGGTTGAGATTTCTGGCCGCGTCCGGACCATCCAGGACGGAGTCTTCACCGCGTCCACGCGCTTCAATGCCGGTACGTATCATCGCGGCCCGACCGCATTGATCGATTGCGCGGGGACCGAAGTTATTCTGACTTCGCGGCCGGTGCTGGTCTTCGAGCCCAACCATTTTCGCAGCCTCGGTATCGATCCGGCCGAGCGGAAAATCATTGTCTGCAAAGCCGAAATGCAGCATCGCGCCGGCTTCGAAGGCGTTGCCCGCAAGTTCATCGACGTCGATGCACCGGGACGCGCGACTCAGCTGCTCGCGCGCCTGCCGTACAGCAAAATTCGCCGTCCCGTGTTCCCGCTTGACGACATCTGAACCCGCTCGAACGACGACGTGGTGGGTGGGTTTTCGAGTGCGAACAGGCGCTGGCTTGATCACGACCGGCGCCCAATTCGATTTCAGAAAACAAATAATCCCGAAAAATAACGGCGCAAATCGTCGCTCGTAAGTCTGTAGCAGTTAAAAACGAACTGTATAAACTGACTACGATGTGAAAGCGCAACGACGTATCAATCGCGGGATTTTACTTGTTGCAAATAGTCTAACGATTGCGGCCCTTATTCGGCCTCCGATGCCTCTCGCAAAGACGCCTTCCTGCACATGGTTCTCAACCTCGCCGAGAGCACTCGCTCTTCAAGAGCAAGCTTAACTGAAGGAAAACCGTGCAAATGCAGTCCTGCAAATTTTTTTCGCGACCCTATTGTAAACCGTTACCGATTTTTGTAAGAACCACGACGTAGTTTCCTTGTTTGCGTAGTACCGCCTTGCCTCGAAACATGGGGCAAGGGGGGCGCCGACCTAAGAGGTTCGGCGCGGGGCTCGACTGGTTGCGGGGGTAAAACGCCAGGACGAGTTCATTTTCGCACGGCATTACATCGGTACCGTCGGGGGACGGTGAACGATTTGCTGACCAAGGAGGAAGCTCATGGGGACAAGTTTTCCATCCGTCCGGGTTTGTGGCGGGGGGAGAGCCAAATCAGCCGCGCTTTGGGCTTTGGTTTTGGCTTCGGTCTTATCACTCGGTTCGCGCGCTCTCGCTGCGGGCCTCACAGTAACTTCCGGCGATTCTCTTAACGTAACCAATGCCACCGCCGCGGTGTTGCCGATGACGGCGCCATCGGGTTCCGTCCTGCCCGACGCTTCGGGCGGCGGGACGCCCGAGCAAGGCTGGCTCAGCGGCCTGCACGTGTCCGGCTTCCTCAGCCAGACCTTCGGCATGTGGCAGAACCCAGAGGGGTTGCGCGCTTACACCACCAGCCGCAACAGCCTCGCGACTTCGCGCACCTGGCTGCAGGTGGACGAAAACTACCGGCTCAACGAGAACAACAACTTCTTCATGCGCGAATGGTTCGTCTATGAGCCGCCGTACGCCTTCGTCAGTGCCAACGGCATCGGCAAGTACGGCAATGAATTCTACAATCAGTACACCGTTCGCGATGCATGGTGGGAGAACAAGACCGGTCCGGTTACTACGTACATAGGCAACCAGATCGTGGTGTGGGGACAGTCGCTGGCGTTCCGCGTCGGTGACGTCGTCAACCCGCAGGATACGACCTGGGCGTTCGGCTTCGCCAACCTCGAGCAGTCGCGCATTCCGCAATGGATGGTGCATCCGATCTGGAATCTGCCGGAGTACGGGCCGCTCGAGTCCAACTTCCTCGAAGGCATCCTGATTCCGCGCGTGCAGCCACTGTGGAACAGTTGCGACTACGCCGACCATCGTTATGACGGTGAGTGCAACGTCAACGGCGGCAGCGTGAACAATGGCTTCCCGGCGGGTGTCGGCTTCCTCCCGACGGGTCGTTTCGGCGCGCACTTCAACACGCGATTCGTGCCGTTCCAGACCGCGCTGTCCAACCCCAACTTAAGTTTCTTAGCGCCGCAAGGTCAGCCGTACCAGAATAGCAATCTGTTTAATCAGCCCTTCTCCAATTCGCTCTTCTATTGCACCAATCTCCAGTCGGCGAAGCAGCCCTTTAATCCGGTGCCCACGGCGCTGCAGAGAAATTGCTCGGGCCCCGCCTTCTCGGTCGGCCAATGGAAGATCCCGGCCACGACCGTCTCGAATTGGGAAGAGGGAATTCGCTATCACACACTGGTCGAAGGGGTCGAGGCTACGGCATTCTACTTCAACACCTGGAACCTCTATCCGAACACTTACTGGCAGCAGTACACCGGTAATTTCCGCAACAAATTCGCGCCCATTCAGATCGTGGGTGTGACCGCTGATGCGCCGATTCCGATGCCGTCGGCAGTGGGCGAATACCTGCCGTTCGTCGGCCGCGCCGAAGGCACCTACACCAATCACCAGGCGGCTGCCACCTGGGATTACGTGGGCAATCCGGACGGCGTCCGCTACAGCGATAACGTGAACTGGATGCTCGCTCTCGACATCGACCAGGCGTACGCGCCGTGGCTGACCGACACGGGCAACCTGAATGCGAACATCGAGGTCTTCGACTCGATCTCGATGGATGGGAATAACTCCCAGCAGGAAACCAGCGGACCCTGGACCGGTGGCGCGTTGGAATCCGAAGCGACCATCAAGAACAACGTAAGCACACTGTTGAATGTCGGCACTTCGTGGCTGTGGAACGACATCCAGCCGGCGTGGACGATGGTCTTTAGTCCGAAGGGGCGAACGTTCCTGCTGTTCCCGTCGGTAGTGCTGAATCCGCCCTGGACCAAGAAGTACTTCATGAAGCTGCAAGCGATTGAAGTCCTCGGCGGCGATCAGGCCTACAGCCAGGGCGGCGGCATCTTGAAGGGTCAGAGCCTGCTGACGGCGCAGTTCCAGTACAACTTCGACCTGCTCTAAGACGTATGCAACCCGTGATGGCGAGTGCTTCGGCGCTCGCCATCACTGCGCTTCGCCGTCTGCATTACGGCGACTCGCCTCCGAATCGGTTGATGCTCGCGCCTTCTCTTCGAAGAGATCGATCGATGGGGGCTGTGCAAGGTGAAGTTGCCCGGGGCCGCGGAAAGCCTATGCCCGTACCGCACCAGCGCAGGCAGGTCCCCATACAAACCTTCCTGCGCCAGGCCATGCGACCGCAGACCGCATGGCCGCCGGGGTGATCTCCCTCACCGGCGGACG
>DASXFX010000168.1:0-25349 GCA_036489375.1 Binataceae bacterium (SeqCode)
AACGCGAACCGCGCACTGTATATCGCCTTCGGCGGATAGATCACCAGCCCGCGCTCCCGCGCAAAACGCCGCACATCGAGATACAGGTAGCGCACCTTCAGATCGTCGCGATGCGATCGCGTCGGCGTATCGCCATACACTCGCCGGATATTCACGCCATACGGGATGAACCGCAGCCGCACGTGATGCGTCCGTTCGAGTTCGTACGCCGGCGCCATCGCCAGGTACGTGAACGGACTCGTGTACGCGAAATAGAACTTGAGCTCGGTCAGGTCCGCCATCGAATTCCAGATTGCTTTACTGCAGGTGCCGTACTTCAGGTCCAATACTGCTCTGCTGCTTCCGCTGCTCTGCTGCTTTACGTGCTGTACTTCTTCGACAACGCTTCCATCTCCGGCACCCCCAGCGTCTCGATCAATTCGCCAAACAGGCTGCCGGTTATCGGGATATCGAGCACGCCCGTCTCCTTCAGTTGGCGCATCGCATCGCGCATCGCCACGAACGCGCTCATCAGCGTGCCCGTATGGATTGTCAGCTTGAAGCCGTAACGCGCCAGCTCCGCCACCGGCAGCAACGAGCCATTGTAGAGCAGCGGCAAGTCGCCGAGCTCCGCCGCGTACCGCTTCAGATCCTCCAGCGTCCGAATACCATCGACGAAGATCAGGTCCGCCCCCGCCGCCCGATACGCGCGCGCCCGCCGTGCGACATCCTCCCAGCCGTTGACCGCGAGCGCGTCGGTCCGCGCGATAACCACGAAGTTCGAGTCCCGGCGTGCATCGCAAGCGGCCCGCACCTTCGGCACCATCTCCTCCATCGGGATAACCTGCTTGCCCGACAGGAACCCGCAGCGTTTCGGAAATATCTGGTCCTCGATATGCAGCGCGGCCGCTCCCGCATCTTCGTACTCGCGTACCGTCCGCCACACGTTGACCGGATTGCCGTAGCCGGTGTCGGCGTCGCAGATTACCGGCAGGTCCACCGCGTGCGCGATCGCGCGCACGTTCGCCACCATTTCCGTCATCGTCAACAGGCCCAGGTCCGGGTACCCGCGCGCGGCGGCAGTGCCGAATCCGGTCATGTAAACTGCCTTGAACCCCGTGCGCGCGGCGATCTTAGCCTGCAGTCCATCGTAAACGAACGGCGCGACCACCATCTCGGGTCCATTGAGCATCTCTCGCAATCGCGCCGTCGTCTCCGTCATCGCCATCTCCCACCCTGCGTTCCCGATTCCTCGCTTTGGGCCAAAATGAAGGATTTCACCTGCTTCAGGCGTGACCAGATTAGCGCACCAAAGGCCGCCTAACCGTCACATAATACCTCGACTAACGCGGGTGAAATTTTTCACGACAGTGGCTGAGCTAATACGACACTCGATAAATCGCCTTCGTCTGCTTATGCTCACGGTGCGAATGCCGATGCGCCGCTCCGAAGGTAGGCCCGGATACCGAAAGTGTCAACCGCGCCCCGAGCGCGGGTCGCCCACCCCACACAGAACAGTGCGGCCGTCTCCCCTCAAACTGCCATACGGTCTGTTCAGATTGCCAGGAAGACCTGCGCCATCGCCGCCGGCCTATCTCGCCTGAGGACGAGTCGCTGGAGCCGATGAAGCTGCGGGAGCGGCGGGCCGGGTCGAATTCGTGCTCGCGCTCGAGGGCTCGCCGGCCGCGGTCCGCGCAGTCAGCAGCTGCAGCGCCTGGCCCAGGTCCAACTCGCTGTACTTGGGATTGGCGTACAGCGAATCGAGCCTCTTGACCGCCTGGTCTGGCGTCAACTCCTCGGTCGAGAGTTCGCGCGCAAGCTGGCTTATGATCTTGTCGGATCCGCGCCAGTGAAAGAGGTCGCCCGCGATGCTGAGGCTGTCGAGCTTACCAATGCTTACCTGCATTGCGTCGCCGTATCCGTTGATATAGCCGGTTTTCGCGGCGCCGTTCAGCTTGTTCCAGAAAACCCCGTTATGATCTAAGCTGGACGCTGCAAACCCTACTCCACAACTCGCCACAAACCCGACCACCACGCCCGAAATGAACTTCTTCATCTTGATGATGCGCCCCTCCGAGGCGGCACCTGAACCTCAAGTAACATATCAAATTTGAACAGCATGTTAAATACTGCTGAAATGTATTCTACTGTTCCTGATCATCATCCGATGCGCGTCGGTGTGCGCCTCTGCACCAACCAGCACCCCGACGCAATTGGCCGACTCGAGCAGTCACACTATTGATGTCCATTTACGACGAGGTCCTGTCATTCATCGCGGCGCCGCGACCGGCGCTGTTCGAGCCGTTGGCGCTCGCTGTATTCAGGCATCAATTCGAAAACGTCCCCGTTTACAAGCGCTTTTGCGAGGATCGCGGCTCGTCGCCACAGGTCACGATCGCCCTCGATCAGATTCCCCCGGCAAGCACCCTCGCCTTCAAATACGCCGCCATTCAGAACACCAGCGCCGGCAACTCGACCGAGGCACTCACCTTCCTTACGAGCGGCACGACCAAAGGTTTCACCGAACGCGGTCGTCATATCGTGCCGCAGCCGCGCGTCTATCGCGCCTCCGCGATCGCTCATTTGCGGCGGATGCTGTTTCCAGACGGCGCGCGAATGGCGATGTTGGCGCTACATCCGACCAGCGACCTCATGCCCGAATCTTCGCTCTCGGCCATGTTAAGCTGGTGCATCGAAGAATTCGGCAACGAAACCGTGCTTTGTGTCGCATCCCGCGACGGCGTCGATACCACCGCCGCAGTCGATTTTCTGCAGCATAACCAATTGCGGCAGTCGCCCGTCTGTATCCTCGGGACAACTGCGGCCTCCGCCAAGGTCTTCGAATCAATCGATCGGCGTAGAGAGCCGCTGCGGATGCCAGTGGGGTCACGTTTGATGGACACCGGCGGAGCCAAGGGACAACTGATTCCGTTGACGCCCGCCGAAGTTGTGGCGCGCGCTCAAAGCTGTCTTGGGATCGAC
This sequence comes from Binataceae bacterium (SeqCode), assembly GCA_036489375.1. GTDB lineage: Bacteria > Desulfobacterota > Binatia > Binatales > Binataceae > JADMIL01. The sequence continues at coordinate 2,962 of DASXFX010000168.1, forward strand.
CCTGAACTGGTCATTAACGAGTACGGCATGACCGAAATGTGCTCACAACTGTATGACGCGACGCCGTTCAACTCCGCTTTCGTGGTCCACCACGGATATCGAGTGAAACTGCCGCCGCCGTGGCTGCGACCGACGATCCTCGATCCGGTGACCTTGAAACCGATGCCAAAAGGACAGGTTGGACTAATCGGGTTCTTTGATCTGGCGAACGTCGGCTCGATTTCGGCCTTGGTAACCGAGGATCTTGGTTTCATCGAAGACGGCGCGGTCGCGATTTTAGGCAGGACCGCGGCCGGCGGCGCACGCGGATGCGCGCTGAGTATCGAGGAGTTCGCGCGCCGCGAAATGACTGTTCAAAGCAGACCGTCAAGATGAATGCGCCGCCTGCAGCCATTGGCTTATCGGGTTCGCCGATGATCGGAAAAGCCGCCACGCCAGGATTCGAGACGGCGACGGTCCTCGATGGCGACGTTACGGCTGCTCACATCTCCGCCTTGACCTTAGGCCTGAGGTCTCATCTGCGCGAGACCCTGCCGGGCGCACGGGTCGCAATCGCCCTCGGCAAAACTTGCGATCTCTGGCGCGACAGAACCTGTGAGCGCCGGCGCGAGACTGTCGCAGCGGTCGCCGCGGGATGGGGCTGGAGCGAAGATCTGCTGGATGAATCGATCGACGCCCTGCTCGCGCCGATGAGCCGTTCGGCCCTGGAAAGCCTGGGTCAGCGAGTTTCGCGCCGGAAAAGCTTGGTCGGCCTGATCCTGCCGGGAAATGTCCCGGGGGCCGGAATGCATGAATTCGCCACAGCCTTGCTCGCCGGATGCGCCTTGATGGTCAAAACCGCAACCACGGAGCCGTTCTTCTTTGCACGTTTCGCCCAGACCCTGCGCGAAGTTGACGCTGAAGTAGGCGGGCGCGTCGCGGTGCTTAACTGGAGCCGCGATCGTGATGAAATTACCCGCTCCTTGAGATTGAATTGCGACTGGATAGCGGCCTTCGGCAGCGACGAAACTATCGCCAACCTCGATTCCGCCGAGGAACCTGCGGCACCCGCGCCGGGCGGCACAAGCGCTCTGATGGCGCGGTTTGGCGCTCGCTTCAGCGGCGCCCTGGTGGCGGCTGAAGTCGCAGGATCGCCAACGGCTCTTGGAGCGGTGGACGCGCTCGCGCGCGACATCAGCCTGTTTGAGCAGCAAGGCTGCCTATCGCCCCATCACGTGTTTGTCGAATCGACCGACTCGGGCGCGGTGGCTGAATTTGCACACGCACTGGCGCGCGCGCTCAAACGATTCGCGCAGCGAGTTCCTCCGCCGCGTCGCTACGGATTGGAAGAAGCCGCGGCCCTCAGACGGGTGCGTGAAACCGCGCGATGGCGCGAATTGGGCGGACAGGCGGTCGCTCTGATGGAAGGCGAAGGTCTCGGCTGGACAATAGTTTTCGACGATCGAGCGGCCTTTACGATCTCGCCCGGCTACCGCACTGTAACGGTCTCGCGGGTCGCCGATCTGGAGGATCTCAGGCAACGGTTGATGCCGGTCGCGGGTCGGATCGAGGCCTTCGCGATCGCGTCGTCGTCGGTCCGGCGAGAATCCCTGCGCGCGTTCCTCGCGTCAATGGACATCTGCTACCTGTGCGATCCCGGCGCGATGCAATCGCCGCCGCTCGACTGGAGCCATGGGGGCGGCGTGTTCATGCGCGCGCTCGCAACTTCACGATGAGTTCGGCGCGGGATGAGTTCGAGCGGCACCTGGCGCAGACTTCCGAGGCCCCGATCGGCCTGGAAATCGACCGCGCCGAAGGTTCATGGATCTATACTACCGACGGCCGCCGCTATCTCGACTTAATCGCCGGGATCGGGGTCAGCGCACTCGGCCATGGCAATCCCGCTGTACTGGCGGCGATTGCCGAGCAGTCGCGCCGCCATCTGCATGTGATGGTGTACGGCGAATACGTCATCGAAGCGCAGGCACGACTTGCCGCGCGGCTATCCGAGCTGCTGCCGCCCGGGCTTGGCCGGATTTATTTCACCAACAGCGGCGCGGAAGCGATTGAGGGCGCGCTCAAGACCGCGCGCAAACATACCGGCCGCGCGAGCTTCGTGGCCTTTGATGGCGCGTATCACGGCGACACGCTGGGAGCACTCGCATTGATGGGTAACGCGAATTTTCGCGCGCCGTTCGAACCGCTGCCCGGCCCTGTGCGTCATTTGCCGTATAACGACGCTAGCGCGCTCAGCGCGATCGATGATTCAGTCGCTGCGGTTGTGATCGAGCCGGTGCAGGCGGAAGGCGGCGTACGAATTCCGAGTCGCGGATTTATCACCGCCTTGCGCGAGCGATGCAGCCGTGTCGGCGCGGTCCTGATTTTCGACGAAGTGCTGACCGGCTTCGGACGCACTGGACGGCTATTTGGGCTTGAGCATTTTGGGATCGTCCCGGACATCGTGGTCCTGGCGAAGGCGCTGGGCGGCGGTCTGCCGTTAGGTGCATTCTGCGGCCCGGACGAATTGATCGGCAAGCTCGCGCGCAATCCTCCGCTCGGACACATCACGACCTTCGGCGGTCATCCGCTGTCTTGCGCAGCCGGACTCGCGTCACTCGAAGTCATCGTCAAGGAACGCCTGTGGGAAGGGGCCGAACGAACGGGTGCGCGACTTCGCACGGCACTCGATAGCTTTGCCGGCGGCGAAATAACAGCGTTACGCGGACTCGGGGCATTGATCGGAATTGAATTCGCCGACGCCGCCTTCGCGCATCGATTCGTCGCGCAGACAATCGCGCGCGGAGTGATTGTGAACTGGACGCTGAACGCCGATCGAGTCGTAAGGTTGGCGCCGCCATTGACCATCAACGACAATGAAATGACGTTTGGGCTAAGTGCGATGCGCGACGCGCTTGAAGCGGTCCGCGCGGGCGCGTAGGCGTAAATAACCGTGGTGGCGTTCAGATCATCGAGCAACGGAGTGGCGGACGCGCCCAAAGGCGGCGCGACGATACGTCCACCGCTGATGACGCCGCGTCAGCTGGAAGAGCAATTCGACGACGATCTCGAGGCCATCGACATCCTCAAGAAGTCGGGGCCGGTCGGGGTTTTCTTTCTTCTTGCATATATCGCGGTGGACTGGCACTCGCGCGGCGGCGCCAGTCCACTTCAAGTCTCGACCTATCATTGGCTGGCGCTGGCGACCGTCTTGCTGTTTTTCGGCCTGGCCTGGATACCGGGATTTCGCACGCATTGGCGAGGATTGTCGCTAGCGACCTGCATCGTGATGATCGCCTTGGTCATTCGTATCAGCGCGATCACGAATGAAGGCGAGACTCGCTACATCACGATCATCTTGTGCCCGTTCGCCACTGCCGCGTTTGTCATCTGGGGGTGGCGCTGGCAGTTGGCCCTGGTGCTGGCGTGCTTTTTTCTCGAAATCCTGGCGGAAGCGACGGTGCCGGAACCGCCAAACTTCGACGTTCATCGGATGCTGGGACTGGTGGCAGCATTGACGTTGTCGCAATTTACCGCGGTCTTCCTTGATCGTTATCGACGCAGATTACGGCGGCAGTTGATGCAACTGGCGGAGGCTTCGGCGTTCCGCGAAACTCAGATTGCGACGATGACGCATGACATCCGCAATCCTTTGGCGACGCTGGTTGGACTGGTGACGCTGCTGGTCGAAGACGATTTCGACGACAAAGAGCGGAGCAATTTGCTTGCCCGGGTGTGGTCCACAACAACCTCAATGGACCTGCTGGTCAAGAATGTCCTCGACCTTTACCTGCTGGAAGAGCAGCGGCTGCGACCGAATTGGCGAATGGTCGATACCAATTCAGTGGTCGCCGAGACGGCGGAGCACTGCAAGATTGAGGCGCGGCTGAAGGGCTTGCGCATCCGCGTCGAACTGGGAGGCCTGCCGAAGGCTAATCTCGATCCGCTGCATCTGGAGCGCATCGTCGCGAATTTGCTGACGAGCGCGGTGCGTCGCACACCGACTGGGGAAGTGCGGCTGCAGACCTCGCAGCGTGGCGATCGGATTGTGATCGAGGTTAGCGACACCGGCCCTGCGGCGAGCCCCAACGAAATCGAGTCAATCTTTTCGCGGCCGAACCTGGCGGTCGAAGGCGCGCGATCCTCGGCGCTCGGGCGCTATATCGCGCACGCGCTGGTTCGGGCTGACGGGGGCGAAATCAAGGCGCGAGTTGAAGGCGGCTGGGGCCTCAACTTGATCGTACAATTGCCAATCGATCCGCCCTCGAGGTAGTGCCGACGCGGCGGCGCAGTGCGATAAGAAACGGAAGCGCGGCCCTTCACAAGTCCATCAATCGGACTAGAATACGCGGACCGGCGGCGCCCGCCGCTGACATCAGGGGGCAATGATGGTTGCGGCAAGCGTGGCCGCCCATATTCCGATCGAGGAAGCGAAACACCAGCACAAGTGGCTGGTGGCAGTTGCCGTGATGCTCGGCACCACCCTCGAAGTGCTCGACAGCTCGATCGTCAACGTCTCGTTGCCCCATATGCAGGGGACCTTTTCCGCGAGCGTCGATGAAATCGCATGGGTCCTGACCAGCTACCTGGTCGCCAACGGCATCATGATTCCGATGACCGGATGGATCTCCTCGCGCATCGGCCGCAAGCGCTATTTCCTCTTGTCGGTGTTGCTATTCGTAATCGCGTCGGGACTTTGCGGAGCTGCCGCGTCGCTGGCGCAGATGGTTTTTTTTCGACTGATTCAGGGAGCGGCCGGCGCCGCGATGCTGCCGTCGTCGCAGGCTATCCTGATGGAGACCTTTCCGCCCGAAGAACAACAACTCGCGATGGCGACGTGGGGCGTCGGCCTGATGTGCGCGCCGATTCTCGGACCGACGCTGGGCGGGTGGATCACCGACAACTGGGATTGGCGCTGGAACTTCTACATCAACCTGCCGATTGGTGCGATTGCCTTCGCGATGGTCTCGGCATTCGTGCACGATCCGCCTTACATGAAAAATCGCGCGATCGGGCGGCGCGTCGATTATCTCGGCATCACCCTACTCGCGGTCTGGCTGGGACTCCTGCAGATTGTCGTCGATCGTGGCCAACGAGCAGACTGGTTCAGCTCTGCGTGGGTGGTTTGGGCGAGTGTGGTGTCAGGAGCCGCGATGGTCTGGTTAATCGTCCACGAGTTGCGCGTCGGCGATCCAATCCTGCAACTGCGCGTACTCAAAATCCCCCAGTTCTCGACCGCCATGTTCCTGGTGACCATCTTGAGCTTTGTGCTCTTCGGCACCGGCCTGCTGAATCCGATTTTCCTGCAGGAGTTCATGGGTTACACCGCCTGGAGAGCGGGCTTGATAATGGCGCCGCGCGCGATGGCCGCGATGACCTCAATGATGATTGCGGGACAGGTGGCGCGCGCCGGTTATGATAACAAACGCCTCATCGGCGTGGCATTCGCCTTGATGACGATCGGCCTGTGGTCGATGGCTCATTGGAACCTGGAGGTCGGTACGTGGCAGGTTATCTGGCCCGGCCTCGTGCTCGGCTCGGGACTCGGTTTGTGCTTTCCGATCCTGTCGGCCGCCGCGCTCTCATGCGTCGCGCGCGAGCGGATGGGCTACGCCGCCAGCCTCTACAACATGATGCGCAACACCGGCGCCGCAATCGGCATCGCGTACATGACCAATGCCCTCATCCGTAATCAACAGATTCATCAGTCGAGACTGGTGGAACACTTTTCGATCTTCGATGCGTGGCGCATGAGTGCGATGACTGCGCATTCGCCGGGCGCGCCGATTTTCCATTACCTACCCGAAATAGTCAGTAACCAGAAACAGGGTATTGGCATGGTCTATGGAGCAATCCAGGCCCAGGCTTCAATTCTCGCGTTCAACGATATCTATCGCATCCTTGCCGCGATGACGTTGTTGATGATCCCTTCGTTCTTGCTATTCGGAGGCGCGCGATCGGCTCGCGGTGACGGATCGGCGATGCACTGATCTGGCGTCAGACGCGATCCATCAGCGCCAGTGTCTCGTTGAATACAGCAAGCGCTGGAGCATCGAACAGAACGATTTCGATTCGCCTAAGCGTGGTTTCGCGGTCGAGATGCGATCGAATCTCCTCGAGCATAACCTCAGCACAGCGCTCCAACGGAAACCCGGCAATTCCAGTGCCGATGGCTGGGAAGGCGATTGATTCGAGTTGGTATTCGTTCGCAAGCCGAAGCGCGTTCCGCGTGGAATCGCGCAATCCTTGCTCTGACGTGAGACCGCCAAGCTTCATGCTCGCCGCGTGAATCACATAGCGCGCCGCTAGCTCGCCGCCGCCGGTAATCGCCGCCTCACCGATCCGAACCGGGCCGTGGCGGCGGCACTCTTCCTGGATCGACGGACCGCCCTTAGTACGAATCGCGCCCGCGACTCCACCGCCCAATAGCAAGTCGTTGTTGGCGGCATTAACAATTGCGTCGGTCGTCGCCGCGGTCAGGTCGCCCTGCCGAATAGTCAGATGATCTAGCCACGATTGCGCCATCGTTCGGTTCCCACTGTTGATTCAAAGCGCCCAAAACCGACTACAGACTCACAGGCGGACGCTCGCTTCTGATATTATTCGCCTCGATTTGGATTAGCCTATCGAGGTGAGTGATGCGAACGGTGCGGAGACGATTCGGGAAGTCCGTCCGCTTGGTCACGGGCGCGATGACGACTGCGCGCGCCGCAATGGTGGCCATCGCATTAGTAGTGGGATGCAACAAGGCGGCCCCGCTCGCTCCACCCGGCTACCTCCAGGTTGACTTACCGACGGCACCCAGCGCGATCGATCCGCGGGTCTCGGCCGACGCCGTCTCTTCGCGTGTAGCAGAACTCCTCTACGATTCACTGGTCCGGATCGATGCCGACGGCAACTTCGTCGGCGACCTTGCGGAGCGCATTGAATGGACATCGCCGACCGCGATCGTATTCCATTTACGCCGCGATGCTTATTTCAGTGATGGTCGCCGGCTCACTGCGCGCGACGTGAAGTACACTTACGACTCGATCCTCGACCCGGCTACCTTATCGATCAAGCGTGCGATCCTTGCCGAAATGGCGTCCCTCACAGTGCTCAACGATCACACACTCGTGATGCACACTCGCCGTCCATACGCGCCGGCGTTAACAATGGCGACAGTCGGAATCGTGCCCGCCGATTCTCCCGCTCCGGGCAAGGATGCAGCAGCCGCTCCGCTCGGCACCGGACCGTTGCGCCTTGCCGCTTTCATTCGCGATGAGGCAGTTATCCTCGAGCGCAATCCATACCACCCGCATACGGCCGACGCGCTACCCGGTCTCGCACTTAAAGTAGTCCCGGACCCGACAGTGCGCGCGCTTGAATTGACCGAGGGCATCTGCGGCTTTGCCGAGAACGACGCGATTCAGGCTGAGCTGATTCCGTATCTAGCGGTGCAGCCGCGACTGCGAATAGTCAGATCGGCGGGCAGTACCTATCATTACCTTATCTTTAATTTTCGCGATGCGCGCCTGCGCGACCTCCGCGTCCGCCGGGCGATTTCCTACGCAATCGATCGCAGCGCTATAGTCACCGCGCTGGTCCGAGACAATGCGCGCCTCGCCACCGGATTACTCGCACCGGAAAACTGGGCATACAGCGGCAGCGTGATGCAGTATCGATATGAGCCGGCCAAAGCTCGCGAATTGCTCGAAGAGTCTGGCTATTCGTCCTCGGCACGCTCGCTGCGATTGATCTACAACACTACGCCGGAGGGTCGCCGCCTTGCCGAGGCCCTACAGTCAATGCTCGGCCGTGTGGGTATTGTGATCGATATACATACCAACGAATGGGCGACGTTTTACAGCGACCTGCGCAATGGTAATTTCGACATTGCTTCGAGCCAATGGGTTGGCGTCGGCGATCCGCATCAGTACTACGAGATTTTCGATTCTCACATGACTCCAATTCACGGCGGGAGCAATCGCGGTAGCTATTCGAACCCGCGCATGGACCAACTGGTTGAAGCCGGCGATTCCACACTCGATCCAGCTGCACGGCGCGCGATTTATGCGAAGGTTCAGGAACTTGCTGCGCAGGATCTGCCTTACGTATCGCTTTGGTGGGACGATAATGTTGCCGCGATGGATCGCCGTCTCACCGGGTTCGCGCCGTATCCCAATGGCAGCCTGATCTCACTTGCCACCGCCTCATTCTCGATCACGAATCGCGAGACCGTGGCAGCCCGGGCAAACCGGTGACACACCAGATATTGCGACGTCTGCTCGCGCTTCTGCCGGTTGCGCTGAGTGTAGCCACCCTGACTTTCGCGCTGATTCACCTCGTTCCTGGCGATCCGGTTTCTGCGATGCTCGGAGACTACGCCGCGCCTGCTGACGTTGTCCGGATGCGCCACTATCTGAAGCTCGATCTGCCGCTATGGAAGCAATATGCGGACTTTATCTTTGGACTAGCGCACGGCGATTTGGGTCAATCGATCTCGCAGCATGCCCCCGTCGCGCGGCTCATTCGCGAGCACTATCCGGCGACGCTCGAACTCGCAGGCGCAGGCCTCTTCGTTGCCATCATCATTGCCTTTCCCCTTGGATTGATCGCAGGCGCAAATGCCGGCGGTCCGGGCGACGCGGCTGCGATGGGATTCGCAATTCTCGGCATCTCGGTACCGCACATTTACCTGGGCCCGCTTCTGATGATTGTATTTTCGCTCGATCTCGGATGGCTTCCGCTAACCGGGCGTGGTGGCTTAGCGCACTTGGTATTGCCCGCATTGACTATGGGCACTGCGCTCGCCGCGATTCTTGCGCGGATGTTGCGGCAAGGCCTGGTCCGTGTGAGTAGTGCAGACTATATGCGTACCGCTCGGAGCAAGGGACTGAGTCGAAGCGCCGCACTTATTCATCACGGCCTCCGTAATGCGTTGACGCCCGTAATCACGCTCCTGGGACTGGAGGCCGGAGCCTTGCTGACGGGATCGATTGTTACCGAAATGATTTTCTCGTGGCCGGGACTCGGGCGTCTGCTGATGAGCGCGATCAACAATCGCGATTACCCACTGGTCGAGGGCTGCGTCCTCACCTTCGCGCTCAGCTACGTCGTAGTCAATATGATCACCGACCTACTCTATGGCGCAGTCGATCCCCGCATCCGACTTGACTAGTGACTAGTGCGATTCGGCGCTATCCTTCGCTGGCAGTAGGAGCCGCATTGATCGCATTGCTGCTGCTGTCGGCAGGCATCGGACCATTCGTGGTGCGCGCAAATCCACTCGCAGTGGACTTGAGCCAGGTTTTCGCCGCGCCCAGCACCGCACATTGGCTCGGATGCGATTCGCTCGGGCGCGACCTGCTCGCTCGCATCGTCTGGGGCGCGCGGCTCTCACTTGGCGTCTCGACCGCAGTGGTCGCGCTCTCATTGGCGGCAGGTGGATTGATTGGCGGCGCAGCCGCGCTCGCCGGCGGCCGGATCGACGGTCTCATCATGCGCGCGGTGGATATCGTGATGGCGTTCCCAGGCTTCCTGCTCGCGATCGCGCTAGCGGCAATTCTCGGGCCGGGACTCATTGACCTCGTGATCGCGTTGACTGCCATGGGTTGGACAGGGTACGCGCGGCTGGTTCGGGGCGAGGTACTCTCGCTGCGCGAACGCGAGTACGTCGAAGCGGCGCGCGCATTGGGAGCACCGCCCAGGCGTCTGCTGTTCCATCATCTGATGCCGGGCCTGGCCGGACCACTCGCGGTGCAGACAACTCTTGGTATTGGCGGCATCATCGTCGCCGAATCTGCGCTCTCGTTCCTCGGGCTAGGCGCGCGGCCGCCAGCTCCAAGTTGGGGTAATATGCTCGACGCGGGGCGCGCCTTCATTCTGGTTGCGCCGCTTCTGACTACTGCGCCCGGAGTTGCTATCGGTCTCTCAGTATTGGGTTTCAATCTGCTGGGCGACGGCCTCGCCCAGCTTATCGGTCAACGCCATTAGATACATGGTATGAATCTCAGTCACCCGGCGCGAGCGATCATCATCCGCCCTTCTTTAATTTTGCCAAGCTCTTGATGAATGGCGCATAGGCAACACCGCGCTCCGTGATTATAGCGGTCACGAGTTCCGCCGGCGTGACATCGAAGGCCGGATTGAATATCGCGACGCCTTTAGGAGTCACCTGCTTCCCGGCAAACTCGCTAATCTCTTTTGCCGCGCGTTGTTCGATCGGAATCTCCGCGCCGCTGGCACAGTCGAGATCGATCGACGACAGCGGAGCAGCAACATAAAATGGTACTTTGTGCCGACGCGCCAGCACCGCCAACGGATAAGTGCCAATCTTGTTCGCGACGTCTCCGTTAGCCGCGGTCCGATCGGTACCGACGATTACGCAATCGACCCGACCGCTGTTGAGTAAACTACCGGCCATGTTGTCGGCGATGACGGTGACCGGAATTCGATCCTTATGCAGTTCCCAAGCCGTCAGGCGGGCGCCCTGCAGAAAGGGCCGCGTCTCGTCGGCGAAGACCTCGATCTTTTTCCCCGCTTCATGCGCGGCGCGAATGACGCCTAGCGCTGTGCCGTAGCCGGCGGTCGCCAAGGCTCCCGCATTGCAGTGAGTCAGCACCGTCGCAGTCTTGCCGATCAACACCGCTCCATAAGCTCCCAGTGCACGATTGGCCGCGATATCCTCGTCGTGAATCGCAATCGCCTCCGCACGCATGCGGCGGAATAATGCCGGCGCGGTGAGCTCGAGATTTTGCTCGAGCACGTGGTGCATCCGGTCCAACGCCCAAGCCAGATTTACCGCGGTCGGACGCGTTGCTTTGAGCGTCTTCGCCACCACTTCGAACCGCGCTTGAGCACGCTTGCCGGCGTAACCCTTGAAGCCCAGTGCCGCACCCATCGCCGCGGCCACGCCGATCGCAGGCGCACCACGAATTACCATCGTCCGAATAGCTTCCGCCACCGCGCGATAGTCACGATATGTACGAATCACCTCGCGGTTCGGCAGCAGTCGCTGATCGATCATCCGAACGCTGTCGGCGCGCCACTCAATAGTCTTTACAGCCAACTCTGTCGTTGCTCCGCGATAACTCACATTTCGCCGGATAGTGGTATCCAGCGGGCTACACACTCGTTTGAGTATTCTAGTAAGAGTACGGAATTGACGACGCGCATTAGATCTTCCCGATGCGCGCCGCCATCGCCCGGCAGGGATCAGGACACTATGTAACAGGCGGGCGCATTAGAGCGTTCGCCTTCAGATTCGTTCGTATAGTCCGCGTGCTTTGCGCTTGACCGTGCCACCTTCAATCCAGCGGGTGATGGCTGCAAAAATCTCGGAAGGACGCTTGCCCTTGAGTCCGCGGATGTCACGGACTTGCGCCGCCTTGAATTGCTTAGGTAGTTGCTCCAGCACCGAACGCCAATTAATCCGGCCGCCGCGTGACGTGCGACCGGCTGCGACCGATGCCTTTGGTGCGGCCACTCGGGCGGAGGATGTAATCCGCGCCCCAGTCAGACGTCCGAGGCTCGCCTCCTCACTCTTGAGGTGCTGTAACTCCCGTTCCTTCGCCTGGATTTCCTTGCGCAGACTCACTAGAAGCGCCTGCGCCTGCTTCTGAACCTGGAGCAGCGCTGAAGTCACGCCCTCTGCATTTTTCCGACGCGGCATTCAAGATCTCCTTGCGGATCGTACTGACTAAACGCTGAAGCTACACAATCAATTCCCCGAAGACAAGTATATTTCTCCTACTGAAATACTACTCGTGCCACTACTCGCTAAGTCGGACACAGTCCCTATTCTTACTATCCACATATATACACCTGGCGACGCGATACTGACTACGCTGCGATCTAACCATTGGGTACGCGCAGCCGAACTCGTATATTCCTTCCGTTGACACTTCAGTCAGTGCTGATGGCTAATGCGATTGCGCTTTTACGGTGCTGCGCTTAGCCGTTCCCATGCAATTGGGAGCCGAAGTCTGATCGGTCCGAAACCAGGATCGAACCTCGGTATAAAGTGAGGTGATATTCTCAGTCTTGGCAAATTACGGATTGCCGCTTCATTGTGATCTACACGATGTGGAGGAAATCGTCTGACGGTCGATTGCAATGCGGCAGAACATTCTCACGACGAATTGAATTCTGGTTCGCGCCAATGAAATGGTTCTCTCGGACCGAAGTGAGGAAACTCCAAATTTGAAGGCGTCGACCCCGCGGCATCTGTACATATCAATCTGAGCCGGTTGGAGCACCATTACCCCATTCGCACCAACTAAGGTCGTTGCCAATCTCACGTTCAGGTTGGCGTCGCGCGAAAAATCGTCAAGTCTGCTTCGTCTTAAAAGCCGAGGAGCACGCGCCGTTAGATAGATTCGGGATTTTCGCCGTTTGCATCGAATTTGGTCCTGCGTTCTAAATCGACGCCAACCCATAATGGCCACCGAACACACGAGCGTCCTTTCTTTAACTACTTGACGCCAAAGGTTCCGTTGCTATGTTTGTTTAGATTTCGGTGCTATAAAAAACGGCATATTGGGGTCCGACACGGTACAATCCGTGAGTTCTGCCGGTTGATCGTGACTCAAATCGGCTCCCGCTGCACCGGAGCGGATCGAAATTTCACCTGGCGGTGGGTTTCGATCCCGAGGAGAGGGTAATGGGCCGCAGACTGTACGTTGGGAATCTGGCCTGGACTGTCACCGATCAGGATTTGCAGGACGTATTTTCCGAAGCCGGACCAGTCGATAGCTCCCAGGTAATCATGGATCGCGCGACGAACCGTTCGCGCGGGTTCGGCTTCGTCGAGATGGCGACAGACGAGGCTGCCGATATCGCGATCGAGAAACTCAACGGTCGCGATATCAAGGGCCGTCCGATTCGCGTTAACGAGGCGCAGGCTCGCACTGGGGGCGGCGGCCGCGGTCCTTCGCGCGACTAATAGTTCGCTTGGTCCCTGGCGTTACGGCCGGGGGCCACACTCCTGGATTTCGCCTGGGTTTCCTACCGCAGGGCACGCTGAAATTCCGTCCGCCGCTCCTCAGGTCTCGTCAAACACGGGCGGAATGCTACAGAATCTGATCCGACCAAAGGCTATGTCGTCGGGTAGAGGCGCGATCGCCAAAAACACCGCGAGTTCTTCACCGCTCCGCTAGCGGGCCGACGCGCCCCGTCGCTATGATCAAAAAAAGAGGACCGAATGGATTGCTCCGCTCGGCCCTCCGCCAACCGGGAAAAGGGGGGGCAAACCCCGGCTAGCGATCTCTATTGTACGCAACTTTTAGTAACTTGCAATAGGCCTTTTGACGTAAATAGACGACAATCATCGACGCGCTTGGCTTACCTTGGCGGAGAGCTTCACAAACTCTACTGATAGAAGCAGCAGCGCATCACGAGACGCAGACGGATGAGGACGTCGGGGATGACCCGTGGTCAACACGGTTTGTCTCGAAGTTAGCAGACCTGGATTATCCTTATTCATTATTGATTACTGATGCTTCTCCGGACTAAGCACCGGTAACTCGAACGCGCCGGTCCGAGTCAGCCATCCGCCGGCGATGCCGCCATTCTACGCCAATCGAGGTCGTCTCGAATAGATGAGGCGGTGACCGCCGCCATTTAGATGTTGCCGGCCACTACCGTGTCGCGGCGATACGGCGTCGCTTGGCGGTCTCGGTTCGGGTAGTAAAATCAAGTGGTTGGGATTTTCAGAAGGCGGCTGTTCTTCGCGCTCGCAGCCGTAATTTTCGCGGTTCTGGGATGGAGCGCAGTCGCGCGCGCCCAGATCAGTTACGACAATGGCCAGGATACGTTCTTCACTCACTCCGAGACCTCGCCGGTCTGGATATCCGGACAGGGGAATTCTATCTTCCAATGGCATCCGCGTTTCCCGGCTCAGTACAGCGGGACGAATAGCTTCGAGCGCGCATCCGAACAGGCGGATTCCGTGGTGCTCACCCTCTATACCGGAGTTCAGCTCACCGGCTACACCGAGATTCTTGCAGATGTCGAAAGCGCGGGCGGAAGTGGACTCAGCGAGGCGCTCGGCCTCGGCGGTTTCACTAACGCGGATGCGACCAGAAGCCCGTCGCTGGACGAGGCGCCGTACCTGGCTCGGGCCGAGGTTCACCAGGTAATCCCATTGAGTAGTGACACCGAGCGATCCGCAAGGACGCCATTGTCATTGCTCACAATGTTACCCACGCGACGATTCGATCTCTATTTCGGCAGGTTCAGCCTGGTTGACTATTTCGACGATAACTCAGTCACCGGCGATAGCCACATGGAGTTCATGAACTGGACCGTGGTCGAGACCGGTGCTTATGACTATGCTGCCGATGCGCGTGGCTACACTTGGGGAGGGGTGATTGATTTCGTTGATCGATGGTGGACCTTCCGCTTCGGAGAAGTGCTCCTGTCGAAAAGACCCAATGGACTGATTCTGCAAAAGAATCTGCAAGATGCCCATTCCGAGAACTACGAACTGGAGTTCGACCCCACCTTGATTGCGGGCAGAGACACGAGTCTGCACCTACTCGGGTTTACCAACTTCGCGAATATGGGTGACTATCACGAGGCGAATGCGCTATTTCTCGCCGGCAAGACTTTGACCCCGGAAATTGATGACCATCCGCCGCAAGTCGCCTTGAAGTATGGTTTCGCGGTTAATGCGGAACAGGATTTCACCGAAAACCTACGTGGTTTTGTGCGCGCCGGATGGAACGAGGGCCAGCACGAATCGTGGAACTATACGGAAGTGGATCAGACCGTCGCCTTCGGTGGAGACCTCGCAGGTACGCAATGGGGTCGCCCCCGGGACAAGTTCGGCGTTGCCTTCGTCGGCAATGGACTGTCCCACAACCATCGCGAGTACCTGGCTCTGGGCGGGCTGGGCTTTGTCTTAGGCGACGGGCGGCTGAACTACGGTCCCGAGAAGATTATGGAGACGTACTACAACTTTCCGATACCGATACACAGTGGATTATTCGCGGCGATCGACGTCCAGTATATCGACAACCCCGGATACAATCGGGCGCGCGGACCAGTGGCCGTGCTCGGGGCGCGCTTGCATGTTGAGTTGTGACAGGCGTGCAGGATCTGATTCCGGCGGCGAGCGCTTCACGCGCTTGCGGAGGTTTCCCTCCAAGATGCGAGCCGTCCCCTTCGCGAATTCCAATAACGAGGGTACTGGCTAATCGGATGAGCGGCGGGTTCGCTTAGCCGCCCCCGATGGCGGGCAGAATGAACACTTCGCTCGATTCGCGCACGGGTTCAAGGACGCCGCTGGTACTCATCTCACCATCGACCGAGATGGCGACCGAAGGCTTGACCTCGCCGTCCTCGATCATGTGCTCGCGCAGGCCAGGATACTGCCGTTCGAGATCATCGATGACCTGACCGACGTTACGTCCATTGGCGATAACTCGATCCTTGCCCTCGGTGTACTTGCGCAGCAGCGCGGGAATAACAACGGTAGCCATATTTCTTGAAGCTTAAGGCAGGGCCGGATCCCGAGGGACCCGGCCCGTCAAGTAGCTAATCAGATACCGGCAGCGGACCGAACGTCAAGCGATCGGCAGACCGCCAACCAAATCAATCGGCAGCGGCGGCCTGAGTCTCTCCGGCGGCACGCTTCTTTAGAATCTGCTTCATCAGGCGCGGCGGCGCCATCGGCAACTCGAACATCCGTACGCCGGTCGCCTTGTAGATGGCATTGGCGACTGCTGCCGGCGGCGGCACTATCGGAACTTCGCCGACGCCGCGGATGCCCAACGGATGTCCCGGCGTAGGAACCTCGACCATAATGGTTTCCATCTCGGGAAGGTCCAGACAGGTCGGCATCCGATAGTCGAGCAATCCGGTGTTACGCAGGATGCCCTTGTCGTCGTAGAAATACTCCTCGTTGAGCGCCCAGCCGATACCCTGCGCGGTGCCGCCCTGCATCTGGCCTTCGACGTATGCGGGGTGAATCGCCTTGCCGACATCCTGCGCCACGGTGACGCGCAGAATCTTGACCTTGCCGGTATCGGGATCGACTTCAACGTCCACCAGGGTGGTCGCAAAGGCAGGTCCGACGCCGCGAGCGTTAACCGTGGCGCGGCCGATGATCGGTCCTCCCGTACGGGCGAGGCGCGGAGCGAGTTCTTTCAACGTCATCGGCTTCACGCCGTTGCCGGACACCGGGCTGAAACGCCCGTCCACGAAGGCGACGTCCTCTGGCTTCTTCTCCCAGGTCTTGGCGACGCGTTCCTTGAGTTGCCGCAACGCATCCTGTGCGGCATCGTACACCGCCCATCCGGTGGCGAAGGCCGTGCGGCTGCCGCCAGTGACGTCGGTGTGACCGATGGAATCGGTGTCGGCAACGATCGGGCGAACGTCGTTGATGTCGGCGCCAAGAACCTCGGCAGCGATCATTGCCTGCGAGGCGCGCGTGCCACCGATATCGACCGAGCCGGTAACCACGCTGACGGTGCCGTCGGTGTGGATATTAACCGTGGCCGACGACTGCAAGCCGACGTTGAACCAGAATCCGGATGCGACGCCGCGGCCGCGATTGGGGCCGGTAAGCTTCGACTTGTAGTGCTCGCTATTCTTGATCGCATCGAGGGTCTCGACGAAGCCGATGCGCTTGAACGGAGGTCCGACGGTCTGCGGGGTGCCTTCCGCGGAGGCGTTCTTGAGGCGGAATTCGATTGGATCGATGCCGCATTTTTCGGCGAGCTCGTCGATCACCGTTTCCGACGCCATCGCGGCGTTGGTCGCGCCCGGAGCGCGATACGCAGCGGTTTTGGGCCGGTTGACGACGACATCATACGCATCGATCAGGATGTTCGGGATGTTATACGGCGACACGATAGTCATCGCGCCCGCGCCGACCGGCGAACCGGGGAACGCGCCGGCCTCATACGCAAGCCAGCATTCCGCTGCGACGAGTTTGCCATCCTTGGTGGCGCCGATTTTGGCGCGAATCGTTGAGCCTGACGTCGGTCCAGTCGCGCGCAACACTTCGCCGCGCGTCATCACGAGCTTTACCGGATGCCCGGTCTTCTTCGAGAGCAGCACCGAAAGTGGCTCGAGGTAAACGGTAGTCTTGCCGCCGAAGCCGCCGCCGATTTCCGCCGGCACGACCTTGATTTTGCCCTCGGGAATCCCAAGCACAGCAGAGCAGAGCGAGCGCACGACGAAGGTGCCCTGCGTCGAGCAATAAATGGTCGCGTGGCCGTCGGCGCTGTAAATGCCCACTGCATTGTGCGGCTCGATATAGCCCTGATGAACCATCGCGGTGTGGAACTCACGCTCAACGATGAAGTCGGCGGACTTGAAGCCTTCGGCCACATCGCCGCGCTTGAACTGCATGTGCGCCGCGACGTTGGTCTGCTTATCCGGACCGTCTTCCTTGTTACGGAGCGCCGGTAGCAGGATCGTCGCGCCCGGCTTCATCGCATCTTCGACGCTCAATACCGGCGGCAGCGTCTCGTATTCAACCTCGATCAGGCGCAAGGCCTCGTCGGCGATGTGCGGGCTGGTGGCTGCGACCGCGGCGACCGGATGGCCGTCGTAGAGGACTTTGCCGCGCGCCAGGATGTTGCCCGAGAGATGCGCGAGGTTGATCGCCTGCTCGCCCGCCGCTTCCATCTTGTCGGCAAGCTCAGGCAGGTCGGCGCTCGTCACGACCGCCTTGACGCCCGCCAATGCGGCGGCCTTGTCGGTCTTGATCGATTTGATGAGCGCATGGGCATGCGGGCTGCGCAGAACTTTGCCGAAGAGCATCCCTGGGAAAGTGTAATCGGCGCCGTACTTGGCTCGCCCGGTGACCTTATCGACGCCATCGTGGCGCACCGGCCGGGTGCCGATCACGCGATAGCCGTTACCATTGGTAGTTGCTGCCATTTACTTTACCTCTTCTCCCTTTCCCAGCATGGCGCTGGTGGCCTCGGACGGCGATTGACGGGGAACAGTGCCATGGCCTGAACCCGCTCCGGTCAACATGGTCTGGGCGGCATCGACGACGGCTTTGACGATCTTGTCGTAGCCGGTGCAACGACAGAGGTTTCCAGCCAAGGCGTAACGGATTTCGGGCTCGGTGGGCTTAGGATTGTGATCGAGCAAGGCCTTGGCTGACATCAGGAAGCCCGGCGTGCAGATACCGCATTGCAAGCCCGCGTGTTCGAGGAACTTCTGCTGCAGGACATGTAGATTGGCGCCGTCCGCGAGCCCCTCGATCGTGGTGATGGTGGTGCCGGCGGCCTCAACCCCGAGCATCAGGCACGAGCATACCGCGCGCCCATCGACGATCACGGTGCAGGCGCCGCAGTCGCCGGTGAGGCATCCTTCTTTACTCCCGGTCATGTCGAGTTCGTCGCGCAGAACCTCGAGTAGGCTCTGACGGGGCTCGCACAGGAGTTCGACGGGATCGCCGTTAATAGTCGCCTCGACAATTACTTTCTTTACCATGGTAGGTGCCACTTATATCTCGATTGGTTAGCGTTGTTCGCTTTGACGGGCGCGTTCGGCCGCAGTCGTCAGTACGCGGCGAGTGAGTACGCCAACGATATGGCGGCGGAACTCGGCAGTTCCTCGCATGTCGTCGATCGGCGTGGCGACAGAGGTCGCCAGGCGTGCGGCGTTATCGAGCGCCGCGGCGTCGAACTTCTTGCCGATCAGCGACTTGGAGGCCTCGGCGGCAAAGATTGGCGTGGGACCGACCGCCCCGAGCGCGATGCGCGCGTCCACCACGCGGTCATCGTCGAGGTCAAGGGTAATCGATCCGCCGACGCCCACCACCGCGATATCCATCTCATTGCGCGGGATGAAGCGCAGATACGCATCGGAAGAATGCGGCGCGGGAGCGTCGATCAAAAGCTCGATGAGCAATTCGCCCGGCTGCAGCACAGTGCGGGCCGGCCCGGTGATAAAGGTCTCGACCGGAACCACGCGCTCGCCCTTGGGTCCAACCAGGCGGGCCTTCGCGCCGAGTGCAATCAGGGCCGGGGTGGAGTCGCCGGCCGGCGATCCATTGCACAGGTTGCCGCCGACGCTGGCGCGGCTCTGAATCTGCAGCGAACCGATTAGATGGGCCGCCTCGGTCAGGCCCGGATAGTAGTGGCGCATGTCCGCATTCTCATAGATCTCGATGCACGAGACCGCCGCGCCGAGATGAAGGCCGTGCTGCAGGCTAAAAGAGATGCGCGACAGTTCCGGGATACTCTTGACGTCAACCACATATTCGGGACGCCGGGTGCCTGCGCGCAACTGGATGATGAGGTCAGTGCCGCCGCTGAGCGGCCGCGCTTTTTCGCCGTGGGCGGCGAGTAACTTGACCGCGTCGGCAATGGTTTTTGGGGATTCGTAGGTAATCGCGTGCAAGGCAGCAGAACCTCCAGGTTCGGGCGATGTGTTTCATCGCCGCTTCTCTTCAAAAGCATATTTTGGCGGAAACCAAAAGCCGATTTTAGCGCATGAAATTGCGCGAAGGCCAATCGGGTTATTATCCGATGCCACGATATTGGCCGCAGGACAGAATACGTTGCATCGGGCGCCGCAGAAGCCGCTCGCCGCGCATCCAAAAAAGCAGGTACGAACCCTCGTAAACCCCAGGCTCGCTGATGCGCCCGACTACCTCGCCGATCGCCTAGCCGGAGAAGCCGTGCCGCGCGACCACACCGGCGGCGGCACGCGCGAGAATCGGCGGATGCGCACCCATCCGCTCGAAGCGCGGGTCGGTGGTCTGTCCGCGCACGAAGCGCACGTAGATCTGCTGGAGCACGGTGGCGGTCTTCCACAATCCCCACGCGCGATAGTAATCGATGTGGGTCAAGTCGCGACCGCTGCGCCGCGCATAGCGTTCGGCCAGTTGGTCGCGGGTCAGGAATCCCGGCCGGGCCGTATGCGAGTAGCCTTCGCTCATTTCGAGTACTTCCGCCGGGTCGGTCGCTTCGCGCCAGTAATTGAACGACGTGCCGAGGTCGATCATGAAGTCGCCGACCGTGGACATCTCCCAATCGAAGACCCCGACGACCTTGCCGGAATTGTCAGGCGCGAACATGACGTTGTGCAGGAAGAAGTCGTTGTGCAGCAGGGTCGGTGGCTGCGCCGGCGGCATGTTATCGAGAAACCATGCGCCGAGCTTGTTCATCAGGGGAACTTCGGAGGTCTTGGCTTTCTCCCAACGATCCATCCATCCGGTGATCTGACGCTTAACGAAACCGTCCGGACGACCGTGACCACCGAGACCGAGCTTCTCGTAATCAACCGAATGAAGGTCGGCGAGCGCGTCGATGAAGCCCTCGGACATGGCGCGGAAGGTTTCCGGCGTCTGGGTGATGCCGGGCGGAAGCGGACGGCGATTGGGGATGACGAAGCCGGTGCGGCGCTGCATGACGAAGAACGGCGCCCCGAGAACGTCCTTGTCCTCACACAACAGAATCGCGCGCGGCGCCGGCTCATAGGCCTCCCACAACCGCGAAAGCACGCGGTACTCGCGCGCCATATCGTGCGCCGAGGGCGGCAACGGTCCGAACGGAGGCCGCCGCACCACCCATTCGTTAGCGCCGAAGCGCAGCAGATAAGTCAGATTCGAATGGCCACCGTGGAACTGCAGGACCTCGAGCGGCTCATCGACGTGCGCGACCTGATGATCGCGCAGATAGGCCACCAGCTTGGGCCAATCGAGCTGCTCCTCATCCCGCACGTCGCCGTACTCGGGTAGCGGTTGATGTATGTCTTCGAGTTCCTCTGCCATTGTCAGACCTCGAAAATGCTACTGGCGCATACGCGCCGCGCCGGCTTTCAATCCTTCCGGCTATGCAAAGGTGGACGCATCCGCCCTACTCGGCCCACTTGCGGCATTCGCGGCGGGCGATGGTCATGCGATGAACTTCGTCGGGCCCATCGACGATGCGCATCGAGCGATTCTCACGCCAGAAGCGCGCGATCGGCAGATCGTCGCTCATGCCGAGGGCGCCATGCAACTGGATCGCGCGATCGAGCACGCTCATCACCATGTTGGCGGCCTGCACCTTGATCATTGCGATTTCCTGGCGCGCCTCGCGCTTGCCGACGGTATCGATTTTCCACGCCGCATGCATCACGGCCAGCCGGGTCGAATCGATCTCGATGCGCGAGTCCGCGATCCATTGCTGGACGTTGGCCTTGTCGGCGAGCAGGCTGCCGTGAGTGAAGCGGGTATTGGCGCGCTTGCACATCAGTTCCAGGGCGCGCTCGGCGACGCCGATGTTGCGCATACAATGATGGATACGGCCGGGGCCTAAGCGGGCCTGCGCAATCTTGAAGCCGTCGCCCTCGTTGCCGAGGATATTGGTCACCGGCACGCGACAATCCTTATAGACGATCTCGCAATGGCCGCCGCCGGCCGCATGACCCATCACCGAGACAGCACGGACCAGGTTAAAGCCGGGCGCGTCGGTCGGCACGATAATCATGCTCGCACGCTTGTGCGGTTCGGCCTTGGGATCGGTCACGACCATCGCGATCGCGAAGCTCGATCCGATGCCGTTGGAAGTGAACCACTTGTGGCCGTTGATATTGTAGTAGTCGCCTTCGCGGACGGCGCGGGTCGCGAGCTGGGTCGGGTCGGCGCCGGAGGTTTCGGGCTCGGTCATCGAGAAGCAGGTGCGCATCTCGCCCGCGAGGCACGGCTCCAGCCACGCCTTCTTCTGCGCAGGGGTGGCGAAGTCCTCGAGGATCTCCATGTTGCCGGTATCCGGCGCCATACAGTTGAAGGCGCGCGATCCGATCGGGCTGCGCCCCATGATTTCGGACAGCGGCGCGTATTCGGAAACCTTCAGCCCCTTGCCATGAACGTCATCGGGCAGAAACAGGTTCCACAAGCCCGCGGCCTTGGCCTTGGCGCGAACGTCTTTGAGCACCTGCGGTTCTTTGTGCTCATTGCCGGGAACGCTCTGCGCCTGCTCCACCTGATGCTCGATCGGGTAAACATGCTGCTTCATGAAGTCCGTGACCTGCTTCTGCAGGTCCTGAACCTTGGGCGAAAGTGCGAAATCCATTTAGTCCCTCTCAGGCGTCGTAGCCGGGCTGATCAAGACCCGTGGTAGTTAGATAATCCAGCGCGTGCGGAAATAGAAGCGGCGCGCGCGCGAAGCTTCCGGGGCGCGGTGGACGTTCGGATTATCCAGCCGTACGCCACCGCCGATGGGGGATTCGGGTAGTCGAGATCGGGCAGCCTTGAGGCGGGATGGAGACGGCTGCGCGCGTTAACGATTTCCGGCGTAATTGATACTCCGTGAAAGGTTTTATCTTTCGCCGCTAATCTGCTAGATGCAGCGACAAAGCAGTGCGGCCGCGGCCGCTAGAGGAGACTCCATGGATCTGGCCAAGCAAAGCGTTGACGTCGGCATTTTCACCAACAATATCGAGCAAATGCAGGAATTCTACGGCAAGACGCTGGG
>DASXFX010000007.1:0-58024 GCA_036489375.1 Binataceae bacterium (SeqCode)
GGTTGAGTGCTTTCATTACGGTCCAGTCGGTAGTCGCATCGGCACAGGACGCTGTCCTCACTGTTACCGTCACCTATTCGATTCTCAATACAGACGTGTCTGAGGTCCAGACTTTCGCTTACGGGAGCAGCACGTGATCTACAGTTGCTGCGACGATAAGCGCAGGGCCGCGGTCCAGGGTAATCCTGATCTCAATGGGATTAACTACCTTGAGGTCCTCGACAGTGGCGCTCCTCCGGGCGTCCCGCGTCAACAGACGCTGCTGGTTCATTGTCTGAATCCGCTCTCCTCCGCGATGGCCTTCAGCCCGAACCCGTCCGGCCCGTCCTCCGCGACGACGAACGTCCTCATCCAGGGCGGCGAGAGCATCACGAACATCGCGGTCGATTGGGTGATAGAGGCTGCGGAGATCGACGCGACGCAGCCTGCCTACGTACAGGCGCTGCTGCCGGTCGTCAACGCCCTCACTGACAAGCCCAACGTCCTCGTCGTTCGCACTCATGAGGCCGGGGATTTTTCCACCTATCGTCTGCGCCTGGTGAATTCCGCTGCTCAGGCGGCGCAGGATCCGTTTGACGTTACCGCAGTGATGACGGGATTTGATCCTCAACTCGCCGCGGTCGATTTTTGCTTCAAGGTCGAATGCGGTCCCGATTTCGACTGTGCTCCGCAACCGCCCGATTGTGCGCCGTCGGCCGAGGCGCCGCCGCCGATTAACTACCTCGCCAAGGATTACGGCAGCTTCCGAACCACCATCCTGGACCGCTTGAACGCGCTGCTTCCCGGGTGGGGCGGCAGCGCCACCGAAGCTGACCTCGGAGTGGTTCTGGCCGAACTCATCTCCTATGTCGGCGATCGCTTGAGCTACCAGCAGGATGCCGTCGCGACCGAGGCCTACCTCGAGACCGCGCGCCGCCGGGTCTCACTTCGTCGCCACGCTCTGCTCGTTGATTACCACGTGCATGATGGCTGCAATGCTCGCGCCTGGATCCAGCTTAATGTCAGCGGCAACTCCGGCGACGCCGTCTTTCTCTACAAAACCCTTACGCGTTTCTATACCTTCGCGCCCGCAATGCCGTCATCGTTGGCCGTCGGCGCCGGTAACGAGGAAGCTGCCCTGTTGAGTGGCGTGCAGGTCTTCGAACCGATGCACGATGCGGTGCTCTATCCCGAGCATAACCAGCTCAGCTTTTACACCTGGGGCGACGACGATTGCTGCCTCCCTCAAGGTTCCACCGAGGCCAGTTTGATCGGTGCCTTCCCGCACCTCGTGCCCGGCGACGTGCTCATTTTCCAGGAGGTTCTAGGTCCTCAAACAGGCTTTGCCGCCGATGCCGACCTGCGCCATCGATGTGCCGTGCGTTTGACCCAGGTCGCCATTCTTACCGACCCGCTTCTTAACGATAGCCACGGGAATCCTGTCCAGGTGACCGAAATCCAGTGGTCTCAGGATGACGCGCTGCCGTTTCCGGTTTGCATTTCTTCTACTTTTCTCGATTCCAACAACAACCCGCAGACCGTCTCGGACGTCAGTCTGCTTTATGGCAATGTGGTCCTGGCCGATCATGGTTTGACGTTCTCCGATCGTCCGCTTGCGACGGTACCCGGGCCGTCGCTTTCCTATCCCGCGGATGCAGCCGCCAATCGATGCACTCCCGCATTGCCGACGCCTCTGCCGGTACGCTTTCGCCCCGCCGTTCCCGATAGTCCGATTACGCAAGCCGTCCCCCTCGCGATCGTGCCGCTGGCTGGCGTCGGTAATCCGGTCACGCCTGCCGTCGTCCTCTTCGCCGGAGGTCCAATTGATCTCGCCGATTCCAACGGCTTCGCTTGCCTCTCGCTGATCGCGACCAACCCCGCGGCGTGGCCTCATAACTTCGGCGTGATGGTCGCCGCGAACGCCGTCCATCCGGCCAATATCGATCTCGCCGTGGTTTACAATCCACCCGGTGGTGCCGCCGGCATCCACGCGCAAGTGATTCTCGAAAAGTTCACCGATCTCTCCTTCAATGCGGCCGATCCAACGTACCTGGTGCCCCAAATCAACAACGGCTCGAAGTTGATTCGCGTACCCGCGTCGTACACTCCGCCCGTCGGCCCGCTGGGCGGTTTCCCTGCCGCTCCTACGATGCTTGCGAATACCGGCAGCGTGAATCTTGCCGATCTCAGCAGCCCAGCGGTGAATTATCTCACTCTGGTCGCCGCCGACCCATCGACGTGGCCGCCGCAGTTCGGCGTGCTGGCGCAAGTCAATTCGCAAGACCCGGCGCTTTTCGATCTTTCGGTAGTTTACGATCCCGCATCGGGGGGCATCGGGGTGACGCTGCCCGTTACCGTCGAACGCTTCGCCGGCCTTAGCCTCGGCGACGCCTCAACTCTGGTCGATCCGGAGTCCGAACTGCTTCAGGTCCAGAGCTATGCTGACGCTCCCGACGCGACGCTTTCCGCCTCCGCACTGATGAACTTCGATTCCAGCGCCGCCCTCCCAAGTATCTCGCTCCAGGGCGTCCTCGAAGGCGTCACGACCGCTTGGAATCCGGCGCAAGATCTACTGGAAAGCGGTGAATCGGATCCGAGGTTCGTGGTCGAGGTCGAAGCGGATGGCACTGCCAGCCTTCGCTTCGGTGACAACGTCAACGGGCTCAATCCGGAAACCGGAACGGTCTTCGCCGCGAGCTACCGAATTGGGAACGGCACTCCGGGCAACGTTGGCGCGGAGAGTCTGATTTATCTGGCGGCCGCCGACGCTCGCATCCAATCGTGCCGAAATCCAATCGCCGCCACTGGTGGCACCGATCCCGAAACCAACGATCAGATACGCCGGCGTGCGCCGCGGGCCTTTCTCACTCAGGAACGCGCCGTGACGATGGCCGATTATGCCGCGATGACCGCTCTCAACTTACAGGTTCAACGAGCCTCAGCGTCGCTCCGATGGACCGGTAGCTGGTACACCGTTTTCGACGCGGTCGAGCCCCATGGGGGCGGCAAGGTCACTTCCGCCTTGAGCAAAACTCTCAAACGAGGACTCGAGCGGTATCGTCTCGCGGGACAGGACCTCGAAATCGATTCGCCGCAGTACGTCTCGCTCGAAATTGCTCTGACCGTCTGCGTTGACCCGGCCTATTTCATGAGCGATGTCGAGCAGGCCCTGCTCCAGCTGCTAAGCAACCGGATCCTGCCCAATGGCCAAAAAGGACTCTTCTACCCCGACAACTTCACCTTCGGGCAGACCGTTTACCTGAGTCCCCTGTACGCGGCGGCGCGCTCCGTTGCCGGCGTGACGGCGGTTACTGCGACTACCTTCCAGCCGCAGGGTGTCGCGACCGGCCAATATCTCGACGCCGGTGAGATGAAATTGGCCACGCTCCAGATCGCGCGCCTCGACAACGATCGTAACTTTCCCGACCACGGCCAACTCACCCTGCTGATGGAAGGCGGTAAGTAGGATATGAGCTGCTCCGGAACCTCCACTTGCACCTGCGGATGCTGCGCTGGCACCAGCGTTCAGACGCCGCAAATGCAGACCAACCGAGCCGGCCTCAATGCGCTCGCCTATCGCGTTGGGACCTGGTCCACCTTCAAGGAATCGATGCTCGCGCGGCTGTCGAGCTCCGACTATCCGGCCCTGCAAGCTCTGAAAACACGCGATAACGACGATTTCACCGTCGCCTTCCTCGACGCTACTTCGGTGATGCTGGATATTCTAACTTTCTATCAGGAGCGCCTCGTCAGCGAGAACTACCTGCGCACCGCCTCCCAGGTGCAATCGCTTACCGAATTGGCGCGACTGATCGGATACCAGCCGGCGCCAGGGGTCGCCGCTTCCACTTATCTGGCTTTCAGTTTGAGATCCGCGACCGGCCAGCCGCCCGATCCGTCTGCGATGCCAATCACCATTCCTGCAGGCACGCAGGTGCAGAGCGTTCCGGCACCCGGGCAGAAACCTCAGACCTTCGAGACCTCGGCGGACATTCCCGCCAAGCCTGACTGGAATGCCTTGCCGGTGCGCACCGGCTCGCCATGGATGCCGGCGACCAACGACACCAGTGTGTATCTCGCGGGAACCGCGACTCAGCTACAGCCCGGCGACCTCTTTCTGATCGTCGGCGACGAACGCGTATCTACCAACACCAATGAAAATTGGGACGTCCGCGCGGTTGCGACGGTGACCGTGGACGGTCCGAATAACCGCACTCTTGTGACCTGGAACGAGGGTCTCGGCGGAGGCGGCGTAAGTCCTGCCAGCCTCCATCCGAAGTTCTACGCCTTCCGGCAGCGCGCCGCGCTCTTCGGTTACAACGCCCTCCAACCGGTTTTTCTCAGCGCGGATCAGCTGACCTACTTCAATACCACTCTCAAGCTTTTGAATTCCGCCGGTACCGACTGGGATTTCAGCAATAGCCAGTCGAGCGCGAACAAAGACCTGTACAAGTCGCAACTGATCGACCTCGACGGGATTTATTCCAAGATTGTCCCGCATGGATGGATCGCCCTGATCGTGCCAGATGCGGAAAACACCAGGTCCCCGGCCGGATTGGTTACCCTCTACCGCGTCAACGCGATTACCACGATTTCCCGATCGGACTTCGGTATCGGCGCTAAGCTGAGCCGTGTCGCCGCGGACCTCGGTGGGACCAATCTACAGAATAGCTACATCGCTACTCGCGCAACTTCGGCGCTGGTCCAGAGCGAGCTATTGGCGGTCCCCGAACAGCCCTTGAACTATCCGCTTTACGGCACCTTTCTGGAGCTCGAGGGTTTGCGTCCCGATCTTGCCGGAATCACCGCCGTTGCCCTGTCGGGAAAAGGCCAAAAGGTGGCCGTCGCCGACGACGTCGATGGGCTCATCTTCGACCCGGGTGACGGCTCGGCCTCGATGGTCCTCAACCCGGGGGACACCTTAACCCTCGCCGATCCTGCATCGCTGCCGTTGAATGCGAACGGGTCGATCGTCACCGCCCGATGGCAGTCGGGCGGAGGCCCGCAGATTTTGAATGTCGAAGATGCGTCGGCCCGGCCCGGCACCGTCGAGGCTTCATTGAGCGACTTCGTTCTGGTACTCGCAGGCGCAAATGATCCACAGATAGGCGAATATGCGTTGGTCGCTTCGGTCAACACCGTAGTCAGTCCCTATCCGCATACCTGTATCCAACTGCGCGCGAACCTGATCAATTGTTATGACCGCACCGCGACCACAGTAAACGCCAATGTCGGGCTCGCCACCGCCGGCCAATCAGTCACCGAGGTGATGGGCAACGGCAACGCCTCCAGCATCGATCAGAGCTTCACGCTCAGACAGTCGCCGCTGACTTACGTCCAGGCCGCTACTCCGAACGGGATGGCAACTACGCTCCAGGTCCGCGTCAACGGAGTCGCCTGGAAGGAAGTGCCAACGCTCTACCAGCAGGCGTCCACTGCCCAGGTTTTCTCGACGATGAATCAGTCCGACGCCACCACCGACGTTCAATTCGGTGGCGACGGTGAGGGAAGTTTGCTGCCCACCGGTCAAAACAATCTGATCGCGAACTATCGCATCGGATCAGGCTCCGCGGGTAACGTCGCTGCCGGAACCATCACCACCCTGATGGATCGGCCGTTAGGAGTCAGCGCCGTTACTAATCCGCAAAACGCTACTGGCGGTCAGGATCCCCAGTCCATCGGCGACATTCGCACCAATGCGCCGCAGTCCGTGCTCACTCTGGGCCGCGCGGTTTCGATCGTTGACTATCAGAACTACGCCGCGACTTTTGCCGGTATCGCCAAGGCCTCCGCGATCTGGATTCCGAGCGGCCCCGGCCGCGGAGTCTTTATTACCGTCGCCGGTGTCGATGGGGAGGCGCTGTCGAGCGCCAATCCGACGCTAACCTACCTGGTGGCTTCGCTGCAGAACTACGGCAATCCTCTCATACCGATCTCAGTCGTTAGTTTTGTCGAGACGCTTTTCAAATTCTCTGCCGGCATCGTTTACGATCCGGCCTACGACCAGCCCACGGTTCAGGCCCAGGTCAGCCAGACTATTACGCAGGCTTTCAGCTTCGCCGCGAGATCGTTTGGACAATCAGTCTCGATCGATGAAATCGCCGCGACGATCCAAGGCATTCCCGGTGTCATCGCCGTAAGCGTCTCCGGTTTGCAGCGGACGTATTCGAGCACGGGTGGCGATCTCGCCAATCTCCACGGCTTCTCGACCATCTCCGAGGTCAATCAGTGGATGGCGCAATCGATTACGCTTAATCGGCCGTTTGCCGATTCACCCAACTTGCTGTGCGCCTTCGTTCCCGTCGCGAGTGCGACCGCGACGCCACAGCCGGCCGAAATTCTGGTTATTGATCCGCAGCCCGGCGCGATCGTTCTGGGGGTGATGTCGTGAGTTTCGACGGCCAGACGCTGTTTAACCTGCTGCCGGCGCTCTATCGGCTGCGCGATGCCAACCTCGCGCAATCGCAGAATCTTCTGACCGCCGCGGAGATTACTCAACTCACCGCACTTCGGGCGCTCCCGAGTCCGACGGTGGCTCAAGAGCAGCAGTTGAATCAGCTTCTCGCAAAGGCGGCGCGCGGCCCCCTCCAATCCCTCCTGATGCTCATTGCGGAGCAAATCGCCGCTGTCGAAGAAGACCTGGACCGGCTTTACGACGATCAGTTCATCGAGACCTGCGCTCCCTGGGTCATTCCCTACATCGGAGATCTGATTGGATACAAATCGATCAAGGGTGTTGCGCCGGCCGTCGCCAGCCCTCGCGCCGAGGTCGCGCACACGATCTCGTTCCGCCGTCGCAAAGGCACCGTGCTGGTGCTGGAACAACTCGCCCGCGACGTCACCGGATGGGGTGCCCACGCCGTCGAGTTCTTCAAGTTGCTCGGCGATACCCAATACACGAACCACATCCGGCCGCACAATTATTACGCGCCGGATCTGCGTCGATGGGAACCGCGAGCGTACATGGACACTGGATTCGATTCGACTGCGCACACCATTGACGTCAGGCGTGTCGCCTCGGAACGTGGCCGCTACAACATCCAGAATATCGGCATTTTCCTGTGGTCGCTGAACTCCTACAGCCTCACCCTGTCGCCGGCATCCGCGGTGCCGGGTGCGCCGCAATGTTTTCGCTTCAGTCCGCTCGGCCGCGATATGCCGCTCTTCAACTCTCCGATCACTCAAGGCGCGGAAATCACCGAGGCCGCCGCGCCGCGTAACGTCCCCGATCGGCTCAAGCGGCATGTCCTGTGCCGGGATATCGAGCAAATCGAAGCGGGCGCCGCTGGCATCTATTACGGCATCGGCAAGAGTCTGGCGCTGTACGTCGATGGTCTCTTCAAAAACAATATCCAGGTTTGCGATCTCTCCGGCGCCGATGGCAGTTGGGCCAATCTGCCGCCGTCGGGCAGTCCCTACGATGCGGCAATCGACCCGCACCTGGGCCGCATCGCATTGGCTCCTCTGGCTGGTGCCGCACCTACGGTCTCTGCGTCATTCCATTGCGGCTTTAGCGCGGACATGGGCGGCGGCGAATATCCTCGTGCGAGTTCTTTCGCGGATTCCACAACCGGCCCCAATCCCTCGAGCCAGCCGGTGCTACACGTGCCGGGCGATTATCCAACTATCCAAGGCGCCCTCAACGCACTGGGCGGCGACGGTGTCGTCGAGATTACCAACAGCGACCGCTACGCCGAGCCTGCTCTGAACATAAATGTCGCGCACAACGGACGCATCGAACTGCGTGCTCATGACGGCGTCCGCCCGGTGCTCGTCTTAGGCGGAGAAATCACTGTGACCGGCGGCCTCGACAGCGCCTTCGACCTCAACGGACTCCTTGTCACATCAAGCGTCGTCCCCGCGACCCCTTCGCCTGCGACTTTGATTCGCGTTCCCGCTCTTATGTCGGGTGGAGGCGCGAACCAGTTGAACAACCTGGGTATAACGCACTGCACCCTCGTCCCCGGTTGGGCGTTGGCTCCTGACGGCGAACCTCTGTTCGGTAGTCAGCCGACTCTGATCGCCGAATTGGCCGGCGTGCAGGTGACGATCGATAAGTCCATCCTGGGTGCGATCCGGACTCATCAGTTCTCAACGATAAATGTCGCCGATAGCATCGTTGATTCCTGCGGATCCTCAAATGTCGCCTACGCCGCTCTCGACGGCGTTGGCGGAGGTGGTGCGCTAACGCTCCAGGGATGCACCGTCGTGGGCAAGGTCCATGCGACACTGCTGAGCCTCGTTTCCAACTGCATCATCTGGGCGGATTCTCCTGTCAGCGATACGTGGGCCGCGGCATTGTGGGCCGACCGCAAGCAGGAAGGCTGTGTGCGGTTCAGCTACATCCCGCCGGGTTCGGTGATACCGCGCCAGTTCCAGTGCGTCGTCGAAGGCTATGGAACCAATTTCCCGACGTGGGCGGCGTCCACCAGTTTTCTGGCGGGACAAGTGATCGCCGCAGCGTCCGCCGGATCGACCTTTCTTTACCGTTGCACCACCGGCGGCACGACCGCTGCCAGCGCGCCGGCTTTTCTCAACTCCCGCAGCTCGATCGTGCCCGACGGAAGCGTCGTCTGGCAGAACGTCGGCACTGCTTACATCACGCCAGGGCCGCTGTTCGAGTCACTGCGCTACGGCGATCCCGGCTACGCGAAACTACTCGCAGAGACAGACGATACGATGCGGCGCGGTGCCGATGACGGCGGCGAGATGGGAGCCTTTCACTTCGTCCTGGCACCGCAGCGTGAGACTGACTTGCGTGTGCGCCTTCAGGAATACATTCCGGTCGGAATGGAGTTTGGCATTTTCTACGAGACGTGAACGCGAAAATGGTCGTGTGACGCCGGAAGCGAACACGAAATCATTAACGACATCAGCGGGCCCTCCGAGCCCGCTGAACCGCAACGCGGTCCGACTTCATCTGGGCGTTCGAACTGTGTCCTCGGGCTGAATGGACAACAACATGAGCTTTGATAGCAGCCGCTTCACCTTTAATCCGTGGAATGACTTTCTTGGCGTCGTCATGCAGCAAGGACGAGTCCAACTGGACTCGGATTGGAATGAATGGCTGGCTGAATTTGCCCGCCGTATCCAGGCCGGCACGATGGACACTGTCGGCCGCGCGGTGGTGCCGGCCACGACGCCGAACGGCTTCAAGATCAGCGCGACTGTCGATGGTAGCGGGCAACAGCACCTGACGATCGGCGCGGGGCGCATGTACGTTGATGGACTCATGGTCGAAAACCATGGGCCCGCCGCCTCCGCAATTTGGGATGCCGCGCTCGCCGAGATGTCGGGAGCACCCGCCGCGCCGCCCGCAGTCGCCGAGATCGATCTCGACTATACCGCCCAGCCATATTTGCCAAATGGGGTATTGCCCAAGGGCCCCGGCCCCTTCCTCGTTTACCTCGATGTCTGGAAGAGGGCGATCACCTACCTGGAGCATCCCGAGTTGATCGACTCGGCCGTCGGCGTCGATACCACCGGCCGTGTGCAGATGGTCTGGCAGGTCAAACTGCTCGACGTGAGCAATGTTTCCGGCGTCACCTGCGCCACCCCCGACAGCTCGATTCCATCCTGGGAAAGTTTGATCCAGCCGTCCGGCGCCCAACTGACGACCGCCGTCGTCCCGTCGGCTACCTCCGGCCCATGCTGCCTGAATACTGCTACTGGCTACACCGGGATGGAGAATCAGCTCTATCGCGTCGAAATCCATCAAGCGGGCGTCGCCAATACTTCCGGGAATGCTTCGCCGGTCGCGGCCACCTTCAAATGGTCGCGCGACAATGCCTCCGTGATCACCGCCGTCACTGCAATCAATCCCGCAACCAACGTCGCCAACAATCCTACTACCCAGCTAACGGTCCAAAGTACTGGCCGCGATAACGTGCTTTCGTTCAAACCCGGCGATTGGATCGAGATCACCGACGACTTCCTCGAATTGAACGGGCAGGCCGGCGAGTTGCGTCAGATCGATAGCAACGGTGTGAGCAAGGCGCTCAACACGATTGTCTTGCAGACCCCTGTCTCTGGAGATTTCCAGACGCGGCTGGCCTCCGATTTCGATTACCACACCCGAATTTGTCGCTGGGATCAGAACGGCAAGGTTTATCGGAGCGATGGCACTACAGTCTGGGTCGATCTCGCTGCGGTGGGAAGCACCGGTCAGATTCCGGTTCCGCCACCGGGGACGTCGCTCATTCTCGAAAACGGAGTGACCATCACTTTCACTCTCAATCCGACGCTGGGTAACTTCAAGGTCGGCGATTTCTGGACCTTTCCGGCGCGTGCGAGCGACGGCACCGTTGAGATACTGACCGACGCTCCGCCCGCGGGTATCCACCATCACTACACGCGGCTTTCGATCGTAACCTTTCCGACGACTGCCACAGATTGTCGAACTATATGGCCGCAGCCGGTCTCCGCGGGCGGCGACTGCGCCTGCACGGTGTGCGTTGACGCCGCCGATCACAACTCAGGCACCGCCACAATCGACATGGCAGTCGAGAAGATCAAGTCCATGGGCGGCGGTCGGATCTGCCTCGGGCCGGGGTTGTTCCTGCTGCGCTCAACGCTGCAGTTGGAGGGACTCGAACTGGTCGAAATAACCGGCCAGGGCTTGGCGACTGTGATCGCCTTTGCCGGCAGCGGTCCCGCGATCCTGGCGGAGAGCGATATTGGTTTGCAGATCGAGGACCTCAGCGTCTTCGCGGTCGCTGGCGCGCAAGTGAGCACCAACCTCGCTGGTGCGGCGAGTGCCTCCGTCGCGGTCGGAATTCTGTTGCGCAACTGTATCGAGACCGCGATCGCGCGCTGCGCCGTCTTTGCGATCTCTGCGAATACCTCGGCGACATCTGATAGTGCACTGTCGGCGAACAATTCCCTCGACAAGGTTCCGGCGGACGCGTTAGCAGCCTTCGCTGCCGCGACTCTCCCGAGCATCAGCACGATGGCGGTGGCCCTCGATGGGTTTCTGATCGAGACCCAGATTCACGACAACCTCCTAAGCGCGGATATCGGCATTGGTCAGGCCAGTCAGTTCGCGATCAACAGCGATCAAACGGGCCTATTTGCCATCAGCAATGTGCGGGACGTTCTGGCGCTGGTCGATTTGCAGGTCACCGATAACTTTCTTCCTTGTGGCGTCGCGGGCATCGCCCTGTTCGGACTAGGTGCTCGATCTCAAGAACAACTCAACCTGTTTCTGCTCGAGATAGCGTTCAGAACGAACCGCGTAATCGGCTGCTCGCTGATTGGGATCGGCATCGAAGGCGTGACCATGCCTGACGCCGCTATTCGGGTAGCCGCTAATCATATCGATGTATCGGGCATCGGTATCGGCTGCGGGGCCGACGGCGCCGAGATCGCCGACAATCTAGTCACACAGGCGATGACCTCGGCGTCCCCGGCTAATAATGTCAATGCTAGTGGCGCGGCGAGCGTAGGGGTCGCGATTGTTTCCGTGCCAGGCGGGAAACTACCGATCACTGGCGCGCGCGTCCTGCGCAATCGAATCAACAGCTACAGCGGAATGGGTATATCTGTCCGCGGCGACGTTCTTATCTCGTCAATCGTTGGAAATTCGATCATGTTTGTCACTCGGACAGGCATCTCGGTAGTCGGACCCACCGTGGCTTCCGAGGTGATAATTCGCGACAACGAGATTTTCAACGTGGTGCCTCCGGCGACAGCGGCGATTGCCGCACCGGCCACATTCGGACCGCAAACGACAGGCGCCAGCCTCGGTCAGGAAGCTTCGCTCGGACAGGAGTATCTGGCCTTCGAAACCATTGAGGTGACGGGAATTCAGGTTACCCGGACGACCACCGCGACCATCGAGAACAATTCGGTAGCCCTCATCGGCACTTCAGGCGGTAGGTCTCGTGCGTTCGGTATCGCTGTTGCGAACTCGGCACTGGCGACCGTCGCCGGCAACGACATCAGCGACATCGGACCACTCGCGGCTGCTGGCACAGCAGGTACTGGCACCGGTGTCGGCGTGTACGCGGATACCGTTGCGGCCGTGAACGTCTCCAGCAACGTAATTCGGCAGACTACTTCGGGTTCGACCGAGCGGATGCCGTTTCGCGGGATTTTAATTAACGAGACCACCGACAGTTTCGACAAGACGCCGGGGGAAGCTCTGGTCAACGGGAATATGGTCTATGGGAATTTCGCCGACCTCGTGCAAGTCCATGCGGCGCACTGCGTATTGAACGCTAACGTCTGCAAGCAGCTTGCCGAGCTTCCGGCCAACGATGTGGCTGCCGTCGTCGCGGTGGTTGCTCTTACTTGCGTCGCCTCCAGCAACCGCATCCTTAGCGCGGCTAAGATCAACGGCTTGAGTATCACGGTTCCGGGTAACAAGGATTTGGTCAATGCGACCGTAACCGGAAACATTGTGAGCACCGCGATCCTGTTGAATAACAACTCACTGCCAGCACCGTGGAAGCCGCTCAACGTAATTGCCTAATTCGAGAGAGAGAAATAGTCAGATGCAAATCGCCCGGTTAGCCAAAGAAAAATCAGTCGCGGATCTCGTGACGAAAGTGTACGGGCTGAAGCCCGGCGACTCTCGCGCAACGGTGGCGGAAAAAACACTGCTTGCGGCCAATCCGCAACTGAACAATATCGAAAAACTACCCGCTGGCACGCCGGTGGTCGTCCCGGTAATTGCCGGGGTAAGCACTCAAAGCTCCGCAATCACCGATCCGCAGCGCGCGGTGTGGATGAGCGTGGTCGACAAGCTTCTCGATTCAGCGCAGCAGGCATCGAATGCGCAAGTGACCGGTCTGGCGACGACCGCGCCCCCGACTCCCGACTCGGCGCGAACAGCGTCGCTAACACAACTGCGAAAGGACATCGCTCAATTCAAGAAGTTGCACACAAGCTGATTCGACGTACCCCATTGAGATGAGGCCGCTGGGTAAATGAATGGGACGGATGGTGCAACTTCAATCACGGACGGAAGCTCCTAAGCAAATGCCCGTGGCCCGCCTAGGCCCTTCGGTCGCAGATCGCGGAATCGATGCTTCGAGTCCTTATGGCACCGCGCCCCCGATAGTAAATGAAGTCGTGCGCACTCCCGGCAAAGCGCTCGATACCCTCGATCGCGAGATGATGGGCTCGCGCTTGCATCACGACTTCAGCAAAGTGCGCGTGCACGCGGATGCGCGCGCGGCCACATCCGCCAAGGCTATAGATGCGCAAGCGTACACCGTCGGTTCGCACATAGTTTTCGACGATGGCAAGTATGCGCCGCGAAGTTCTCAAGGACAGCAGTTGCTCGCGCATGAATTGATTCATACCTTGCAGCAAAGTCACGGCGTACTTGGGACGGGCGCGCTCGCTTTAGGGGATCCGGACGATCACAGCGAAGCACAAGCGCATCGAATAGCCGCTGCTGGCCTTGCCGAAGAACCCGCGACCACATCGAATCGATCCATTCGCGTGCAGCGGCAACCGAACCAGTCCGCACCAAAGCCCGCTCCTGATCTGGCCGAATCGGCGTCGCCTTTTTTGGCCGGTGCTATCGGCTCTGTGACTATCGACGGCTTTGAGACCGGTAAGTCTGATATCTCGCAAAGCAATCAAAGTACCTTGGCCAAAACCGCGCGAACTATTCAGACGCTACTGAAGAATTATCCAGGTTCGACTATCCGGGTGATCGGACATACCGATGCCGTAGGTACGGATGAGAGCAACCAATCGCTCGGCGAGGCGCGGGCGCACTCAGTGCAAACCGCGCTCGTTGATTTGGGCATACCGTTCGAAACAATTATCGCTGAGAGTAAAGGTGAATCTCAGTTACTAGTAAAAAGCGTAAGGGCGGAAGCGAGAAACCGTCGCGTTGAAGTAAGGTTTCAGCCGCACACGACGCCTTCGTTCGGCCTGAATACGGATAAATATTCGACCACGCCGCAGCCGCCTTTGAGTAGTGGTTCCAAGGTGAATATAACGGCACCGATCGGTGTTTCCTTACCGCCGACGATCGAAGGCGTTGCCCCGGGTGCTACGACTCCGCCCGCGCCGTCCGCCCCGGCCACGAAAGAGACTCCGCCTGCGGTCGGCGAAATCAAGGTGCTGACCGAGCTGATCAAGAAAACCGCGGACGGCGCTAAGCGAGACCCTCTCGTCCGCCAACTCCGCGATAAGATCGCGACGCTACAACCATTCATCCCCGCCGCCGATTTCAAGCAAGCCGTTGACAAAGCGATCGACGCATTGGTCAAGCAGGGCACCGAGTCTGGCATCATGGCGATCCTCGAAGCGGTGACCGGCAGGTCACCCACTCCTGTCCCTGATAAGCGCGATCAAACGGGCCCCCTGATGCGCGAGCGGCCGCTACCACCGATCATTAAGGGCCCAAGCATCCCCTTCGACGACGCGCCCAAGCCGGCGCCAAGATTTTCGTACCAATACCGCGACGGCGTGCGTAATTCGTACGCGCCGGGGGCACCGATCAAATTCACATTGATGCCCCCGGATAAGCCGATGGACGGCGGGAAACGTCTCGTGATCGTCGCGTCCGATGATCGCGATCAACCGAATCCAACGCGGCTCGGTGAGGTGTCGCTGGAATCGGATAAGCCAACGCCGATCGAAATGACCGCGCCGACAACGCCCGGCAAATATGTGATTCGCGTGAATATCGGACTCAGCTACGACTACAGCAGTGTGCAAGAGTTCGAGGTCACTTCAGCCAATAAGAAATGAGTGGTGAACGCTTAACTTAGGCGTCGGTGCGAGGATAATCCGCGGTTCGCAAGCACCTTGGACGACCGGCTGATACGCCGATCGTAATCAATCGCTTTTGCTAACCGCCCGTTCCGACGCGCGTATTTTCTGTTCGGTCCTGCGCTGTTATCCTGTTGTAATGCCTGATCGTCGTTCCGCTGTGGTTGCCGGCCCTTCGGAGGCGCTGGATTCTCCCAGTCAACTGCAAGAGGAAGCTCCGGCACAATCCGATCAATGTACTCGCAGCTTTTTCGAGCGGCTCTTTGACCGCATCTTTCCGCCGACGGCGCTGATGCGTTTCCTCGGCTACGTGCGGCCGCATTTGTCGCTCGTGGCGGGCGGATCCGTCATGGGCATTCTTAAGTTCACCTTGCCGCTCGCCTTTCCACTCGCCTTTAAATACGTCTTCGACGTTCTGCTGGTACCGCAGCCGCATCCCGAGCATCTGAACCAGATGATCGATCGATGGTGTAGCTCGCTCGCTGCGATGCTTCATCTAGGTGTCGGATCGGCGGCCAAGCTCGAAGCCTTGACCGCCGCCCTATTCGCACTGTTCATAGTTCAGGCGATTGCGACCTACTACCGCAACTACTGGGCGAGTATGGCCGGTCATCGACTGATCTTCGACCTGCGCTACGCCCTCTACCAACATATGCAACGCCTGTCGCATTCGTTCTTCGATCGCACGACCTCAGGCGCGGTGGTTTCCAGGTTCATCTCGGATATCTCGATGGCGCAGAATTTCGTCGGCTCCGCGATGATAAACATCTGGATGGATGGGGTGTCGCTGGGCTTCGTCATCTGGCTGCTGTTCTACCTCAACGTGCGCCTGGCGTGGATCTCGCTGCTGGTGATCCCGTTCTACGTCGCGGTGATCAGGATTCTGGCGCCGCGGATCAAAGAGACCAGCCACGACCTCCAGGAAGTGGTCGAGGAATTTTCGGGCGAGCTGCAGGAGCGCGTCGCCGGTATTTCGACGGTTAAGTCCTTTGCGCGTGAGACCGACGAGGCCCGCCGCTTCCATCAGCGCACTACCGAGCTTTACGACCTGACTATCGAGAGCGTGAAGCTTTCATCGACCCATCAAATGTTCACCGAGTTCATCTCGCGCGGTGCGCCGTTGATCGTGATCTGGGCGGGCGCGCTGATGATCTTGCACGGTCAGATGACGATCGGAACGGTGGTCGCATTCTTCGCGTTTCTCAGCGCGCTGTACTTGCCGCTCCAGCGTTTCTCCGAATTGTCGATCATCGTGGCGACTGCGCTGGCGGCGATCGAGCGCATCTTCGCGTTCTTTGACGAGACGCCCGAAGTCCATGATCGGCCGGGCGCTGCGGCGCTCGAGGTTACCAACGGTTTGGTCAAAATCGAAAACCTCTGTTTTGGCTATAAGCCGCTCGATGGCGGGCCGGCGCGCATCACTCTCCACGATGTGAGCCTCACGGTACCGCCCGGCACGACGGTCGCTCTCGTCGGTCGTTCAGGAGCGGGCAAGACCACGCTCGCGAGCCTTATTCCGCGCTTCTATGAACTCGCGTCGGGCCGCATCCTGATCGACGGCATCGACATTTCTAGTGTGTCACTAAAGTCGTTGCGTGATTCGATTGGCATAGTTCCGCAGGACGCTATCCTGTTCAGCGCCTCGATTCGCGAGAACGTTGCGTATGGACGCCCCGGCGCGCCCGACGCCGATATCTGGCACGCGCTCGAGCAGGCCAACATCCGCGACTTCATCGATTCGATGCCCGACAAGCTCGATACGATGATAGGCGAGGGCGGCGTGCGGCCTTCGACCGGCCAGCGTCAGCGTCTCGCACTCGCGCGCGCGTTTTTGAAAAACCCGCCCATCCTGATTCTCGACGAAGCGACGTCCGGGCTGGATTCCGAGGTCGAAAACCTGATTCACGACGCGGTGCGGCGCCTGATGAAAGGGCGCACCTCGTTCCTCATCGCCCATCGGCTCGCCAGCGCCGTCGATGCGGACGTTATCGTGGTGCTCGACGGCGGCAGAATCGTCGAGATGGGGCCGCATTCTGAACTCGAGCGGCGCGCCGGCGTCTATTCGCAACTCTTCAATGAGCAGACCCGCAAGCTACGGTTGACCCCCGAGCATATCGCGCGTACGCGCGGCTCGCTCAGTCCCGCACCAATCTCGGTTGAGCATAACGACTAAGCCCAGTCTGGCGATCGCCATCTGTCGAACAGCACTGGTCGGTACACCGACGCGCAACCATACCGGGATCTGATCCGTCTGATCTGATGAGGGTATGGGGTCCAACAATGCGAAAGCCAAATATACTCATGAAGGTAAAATCTGCGATGGTAGCGCTTATTTGCGCAATTTCATTGGCAACGTTAACTGGATGCTACGCGGGCGGCTTCACCCCGCGTGAAACCGGTACGGTTGGCGGTGCCGCACTCGGTGCTGGCGGTGGCGCCTTGATCGGATCAGCCGTGGGCGCTCCTGGCACCGGTGCATTAATCGGCGGATTAGGTGGCGGACTCGCCGGCTATGCGATCGGCAATTCGGTCCAGGAACGCGATTATCGCGACTATGGCTACTAATCGCTTTCGAACAATGCAGCCGTGCTATCCTATATCTATGTCGCGCCTGCGGATTATTATTTTTGTTTTCTTGATGGTGTTTGCTTATATACCGCACGCCTGCGCCGGAAATAGCGGTGATGCGGGTGGGCGTGGCGCAGACTTGACCAAGTATTTGCACACCCATCACCTGCCTTTGGTGAGCGGGCAATTCGTGACCACTGCCGATGGCGCTCGCGAGGTCGTGCTCTACGGCTTCACTGCGACCGATTTCGGCAAACAGGATGCGGTGACTAAGAGCCGTCGCTTTCTCAATGATAACTCGATCGCAATAAGTAATCGGATCAAGGTGCGGCCCGAGTTGAGTACTCCGCGCAAAGCGTCAGGGTCGCCAACCGAAGCCGCTGGAGTGGCCGGGTCTTCAGCTGATTACTCCGACCAGGACGCTAATCCCGCGCCCGCAGCGTCCTCGCCCAATCCCGATGCTGCTAGTATGCGCAACCAGAGTCAGCGTGACCTTCAGTCCTATGCCGCTCAGCAAGCTGGTCCCCCGCAAACCCAACCGGGTGTGGGTGGTAGCGCTTCAAGCTTCAATTTCGGTAACAGTGGGATGGGTCTAGGCGCACTCCTCGGCATGGGCGGCGCTGGTA
Source organism: Binataceae bacterium (SeqCode) (assembly GCA_036489375.1). GTDB lineage: Bacteria > Desulfobacterota > Binatia > Binatales > Binataceae > JADMIL01. The sequence goes on from DASXFX010000007.1 coordinate 17,910, forward strand.
TGAGCGGCGGCGGCCTCGACGGCTTACTCGGCCTGCTAAGTGGTGCCGGCGGATATCCTTCCTATGGGTCAGGTCCCTCCGGTTACGGTTCTAGTCCGCAATCCGGTTATGGTCCGCCACCCGGCTATGGTCCACCGCCCGGCTACGGGCCTTCCGGCTATGGACCGCCCTCCTATGGACCTCCTGGCTATCCAGGCTATCCTTCTGGAGGCTACCCGCCTGGCGGAGGGCCCTAAGTAGTGGATGGTTCTGCTTCGCGCGTGCAACAACAACTGTTGTTCGTACTGAGCGTCGTTGCCGGCTGCACCGATGTTATCGGTTTTCTTGGATTAAACGGGCTTTTTACCTCTCACATCACGGGCAACCTCGTCATCCTCGCGGCGCACGCGGTCACCGGCGGTAAAGCCGAGATCGCACGGATGCTAGCGGTTCCGATCTTTATCCTGGTGGTTACGTTCGCGACCGTGATGGCGAAGCTCATGGAATCGAAAGGCATCGCTTCGCTTCGCCCCATGCTTCTTCTGCAGTTCTTGTTGCTCGTTGGCTTTCTGATCATTGCTGTTAGCGGTGGCCCGGAAATAGCCAACGAAAGAATCGGGATGTTAGCCGGCATGCTCGCCGTCTCCGCGATGGCGGTGCAGCACGCACTCGTGCAGCTATCGTTGAAGGGCGCGCCTGCTACTGCTGTGATGACCAGCAACGTCACGCGCTTTGCGATCCAGCTCGGCGAGCTTCTACGCGGAGGCGACTCAGCCGCAGTAGTCGAAGCTCGCAAGCGAGTCGCGCACACGCTCTCGCCCATCGTAGGTTTCACTTTCGGCTGTGGCCTCGGCGCGACCTGCGAGGCCTTGTTCGGCTTACGTTCGATCGCGCTGCCTGCTACTTTGGCGCTACTCGCGTTCGTAATGGGAAGTATGGTCAAGCCCTATCCCGACGCGCACTGACTAGACGCTAGCAGCTCCCACTAGCGGCCGCGAAACACCACCTTATCGCGAAACGTTCGCTGTCCATGCTCGAGCAAACCCGCAACTCCCGCGCGCATATCTTCGCTGTCGAATAGCGCCGGAGCCACTTCATCCACAACCTTGTCCGCGGCTCTGATGCCATCCTCAAGATACGCTCGAACGAACCTCTTACCGGCTGCGTAAGCTAGCGTCGGACCTTTAGCCAGGCGCTCCGCAAAGGCTCGGGTTTGCGCTTCAAATTCATCGTCGGCGACGACTTTGTTCACTATGTTCCAGCGCTCGAAGGTTGCGGCATCGTATTGGTCGGCGGTGTACACGATTTCGCGCGCGCGGCTCGGCCCAACCCTCTCGGCCAGGCGCTGGGCGCCGCCTAGTAACGTAGTTGTTCCGATCGACGCTTCCGCTTGTGCGAACCGCGCCGATGCCGCCGCCCATATAAGATCGCACGCGAGTATCAGTTCGAGCCCTGCTGCGATGCACAATCCTTGCACTGCCGCCAAGGTCGGGCATGGCAATTCTTCCAGGTCTGCAATCAATCGTAGATGGCTCGTAAAGAGCCTTCGCGCATCCGTCGAGCTTATTCCTTTGAACACGCTTACATCGGCGCCGCCCGAGAAAATCTTACCTTCGGCGCGCACCAGTAACGCCCTGAGCGGAGTCCGTTTCGCCTCCGTCACTGCCGCGCTCAAGTCCTCGATCAGTTCCAGTGTGAACAGATTGAGTGGCGGATTTGCGAGAGTGAGTATCCCGAGTGAGTCCGATACTTCAAAGCGTACTTTATCCATTGCAGATGTCCTTATTCCTCGTAGCCACGCCCATTCGCAAATCGAGGCGCAGTAGCTTTCTCAGTTATTGGGTCCGGTATCGAACTGCTCGAAGGTCCATTTGAACTTCGCCAGGTACGGTTCTACATCGGGTGCGAAAGCCGGATGCTTGCGCAGCTTGGCGAGGTGTGCGAACGCGAGTGGAAATTCCGCCTCAATTCTTTCATGCATAATCTGTGCGAGACCCAACTTCTCAAGCACGGCGCCGCCACCTTTCTCATTAAAGAACAGGCTTAGCTCGGCAACGAAACAAATGTCGGCTAGCGTGATGTGATCGCCTACAATGAACCCGCGACCATGCATTAAAGCTTGGCTTATTCCGGCTGCATAAACCGAGAACCCGTCGCGCATTCGCGCATGCGTCTCCGCCGATACGGTTCCTCCGATCAACGCCAGTAGATAGATTTGTGAGTCGCGTGCGAAGACCAGGCTCGCGTCCAGGAAGCTGTCTATCCGCGACGCTTCATACGGGCCATCGCCGTACAGCGGATAGTTACCTTCTCCGAGCCGAGCAACTGCGCGCATGATGCTGTTGGATTCGAAGATGCCGATCTTCCCATCCGGACTGAAGGCCGCCGGTACCGTCCCGAACGGCTGCGCTTCCATGAACGAAGCGGTCTTGTGCAGCGTTCCTTTGAAACCGACCTTACCCGCGGCGGCCCCGGCATCTGGGCGATCGCGATCGTCACTGGTTAGTGGATGCGCATCGAAGTCCCATAGCCACCTTCGCAGCTCTTTTGGCGTGCTACCCCTGACTTCAACCTCGACCCCGCAAAGACGCGCCGCGATAGTCGCCTTCCAGATGCGTGGGTTTGGCAGATAGGAAAAAATTCGCAGTTGACTCATGCTCTCGTACCTATGCTCAAGTAGCTTTGCGCCTTAGATAGATGTGCGACCCGCGGCACCTACCAGGTCTCGCCGAATGGCCGCACTTCGACATTAAAGGACCATGCGCTACGATCCTGATGCGCGACGTGCCAGATTTCATCCGCAATCGCGGCGGGCTTGATGAAGAACCCGTCAGGTGCTTCCGGCCATCGCTTCCGCGTCCATTCGAGATCGATCACCGCGTCGATTAGCACGTAGGCGACGTGTACCCCTTTCGGCCCAAGTTCGCGCGCCATCGATTCCGCGAGGATTCGCTGCGCCGCCTTGGTCGGTGCGAAGCCCGCGAAACTCGCCTTGCCGCGCAGCGCCGAGGTATTGCCGCTCGCGATGATCGCCCCCTCTCCAGCTGCGATCATCGCCGGCGCAAGCCTGCGCGCCAGGTGCAGCAGCGCCATCGTGTTAACCTGGAAATTCTGATTCAGTACCTTCGGATCGATTTCCAGGAAGTTGCCGAATGCGCCGCCGACCGCATTATGAATGAGTATCTTGGGCGTACCCATCGCGCTGCGGATTGCTCCGATCGTCGCGTCAAGTTGGGCTTCGTCGGTAACGTCGCATGGGTATGCGCGCGCGTTCGGTAGCTCGCCTTCCAACTGCGCCAGCCGTTCGCGATTTCGCGCGAGCATCGCGACGGCATAACCATCGCGCGCAAAGCGTCGTACGATCGCGGCGCCGGTGCCCGGACCTACCCCTGTTACAACTGCGACTGGACTATTGCTGCTCACTATTATTTCCCTCGATTTCAGGTTTGAACGAACTTGTTGGCTTACTTGGTACAATAGCTATCGCTTACTCATGGACGACTTGCGACTTGCTACATAGTTAGGTTCACGGAAGACAGCGCACTACGTGACTATCTTCGAGCTTTGCGATCGCGTCCGCACTGTAATTCAATTCGCTTAGGATCGCTGCACTATCCGCTCCTAGCAAAGGCGCGAGCGCGCGGATTGCCGCCGGAGTGCCATCGAAGCGCGCCGCCGGACGCGGTTGGCGCACGCGTCCATAGACGGTGCTTTCGTGCTCTTCGAGAATATGGTTGTCACGAATCTGAGGTTCCCGCAGCAGTTCAAAGCGACTTAGTACCGGCGCCGATGGGACATCGTTGGCCAGCAGCCGTGGCAGAATTTCGGCGGCCGTCCATTTCTCCAATTCCGCCGAAGTTATCTCGCGCCGCTCCACCGCATTGATCGACCGATCCCTGGCGGTCTTGAAGCGCGCATCCTCGATCAGCTCCTCGCGCTTGAGCGCCCGGCACATCCCCGCCCACTCATCATCGGACAGTGCGGCCGCTGTGATGTAACGATCCTGCGTCGCGAAAACCAGGTCGGGTCCGAGTTCGCCATCCGAAGGGTCCCGTTCGTTCCCGACGAAGGTCAGGCTCGGCATCGCTTCCGGCCACAGATAAGCAATCATCGTATCGATCATCGCCAGCCGCACGTGCTGTCCACGACCGCTGCGCTCGCGCGCGAACAGCGCCGCCGTGATCGCCTGCGCCGCCGTCAAGGCCGTCGTGTAGTCCGCGATAATCGTCCGCACCATCCGCGGTCGCTGCGTCTCCGGGTCGCGCTGAATATCCGCCAATCCCGACAACGCTTGAATCACCGGGTCATAGGCGCGCTGCCCGGCGTAAGGGCCTTGCTCCCCGTATCCCGTGATCGAAACATAGATGATATCGGGACGGATAGCGCGCACCGCATCTTCGCCCAGTCCTACCCGCTCAGCCACGCCGGGACGGAAATTGTGCACCAGCACGGCTGCTGTCGCGATTAGCCTGCGGACTATCTCCAGACCGTCGGTTGATTTCAGATCGACTGCGAGTGACCGTTTGTTGCGATTACAGGAAAGGAAAAACGGCGACATGCCGTTGCGACCGCTATCGAACCGGCGCATCAGCTCACCATTGGTAGGCTCGACCTTGATTACGCTGGCGCCTTGGTCGCCAAGCATCATGCACGCGACCGGTCCTGCGACCATAGTCGTAAAATCGAGTACCCGCACACCCTCCAAAGGTCCAGCCATCAACTTGATCCCCGGCGCCAGCGCCTTTCTACTCCGCGAAGTTCCGCTTGAGCGCCGCCCTGTAAGCCGGCCGCCGCGCAACCCGTCTTTGATAGTCCTGAAACCACTCTGGCAGTGGGAGTTCGCACGACACCGCCCAATCGAGACAGGTCATCAGTAGAATGTCAGCAGTACTCAGTCGGTTGCCGAGTAAGTACTCATTCGCGGTAGCTACTCCTGCAGTCATCGCCGCGAGATTGTGAGTGAAGTACGCTTTCGCCGCCGCGACCGCCGTCGGCGCTTCACCATAGATATGCCGTAGTCCGTCGTGACGCCTCACCAGGTTCAACGAAGCCGCGTCCAGTTCCGATAAGATGAAGTAGCACCACTCGCTATGCGCCGCGCGTTCCGCCGCAGTTACCGGAACGTAAATCTCCGCCGGCTTTCTCCATACCTCGCTCAAGTACTGAATAATCGCCGCGCTTTCCGTCACGACTAGCGACTTATGCCTTAGGACCGGAATCTTGTGGCGCGGATTAAGCCGCAGAAATTCCTCGGTCTGAGTCTCTCCGGTGCGCGATCGCACCCGATGAAACTCGTATTCCAGCCCGAGTTCCAGCAGCATCCAATGCGCCCGCAGCGTGCGGCTGGTGCCAACTCCCCACAGCGTCAAATCGCCGCTCATGAGACTAAGCGTCAGAACTTCTCTCGGAAGGGTCGCACGTCCAGTTCATGCGTCCACGCGCTGCGATCCTGATGCGCGAGGTACCAGAATGCGTCGGCGATCGCCGACGGCTTCAGCAGGTCCTCGTCTTTTGCGTCCGGTCGCATCTTCCGCAGCATGGGCATGTCGATGCCGCCATCGACATTTATGTATCCCACGTGAATCCCCTGCGGATGAAGGTCGCGCGCCATCACCTGCGCCAATCCTCGCACTGCGAATTTTGCCGGCGCAAAGGCCGCTGAGTTGGGCCACGGACGGATCCCTGCGGTCGCGCCCGTGATCAGGATCGAACCGCTGCCGCGCGACAACATTCCCGGCACTACTTCGCGCGCCCACAGGAATGCACCGAGCGTGTGCAATCGCCACGTCTCCTCGAACACCTCAGGCGTCGTCTCCATCAATCGCCCCATCGGCCGCCGCCCACCGTTGTAAATGAGAATCTCAAGCGGACCCAGTTCGCGATTGATCTGCTGATGAGCTTCAGCGATTTGTTTGGCTACCGTCGCGTCGCTCCGGATGGGCAGCGCAATTCCACCGTTCGCGCGAATCTCACTCGCGGTCTCTTCGATAACTTCAGCGCTTCGCGCGATCAGCGCGACCTTGTAGTCGGTTGCAAACCGCCGCGCGAGCGCCACTCCCAGGCCGGCGCCCACTCCTACCACTGCCACCGCACCTTTTTCCGCTGTCGATGCCATCGCGTTACTCCCTTTTGGTTATCCGCTCGAACTACTAAACGCCCTTAGAGACCCATGAAACCAACCTGGTTCAAAGAGCGCCAGCTAACAGAGCCGCGCGCTTGCTCATACGCGCCGCCCATTGACGATCATCTCGACTCCGCAATTCACCTCGCGAAGCTTGCTAGCGGTCGGACGCGACGCGGTTGCCGTCTTGCTGCATTGCTCAGCGGAAGCGTGCCCCGCTAGCTCGCCACTTGAAATCACCCATTTCGCTGGAGACCTATTGCCGCCGCGCCTCCTACCAGCAATATTAGTGACGATCGCCATCTTTAATTATTGATGACGCTCGTCATCAACGATGTCAAGTGGCGGATGCACAATGGAGGCGGGTCGATGCGAGTTTCGAAAGAACGGGCCGCGGAAAATCGTCAGCAAATCCTCACTGCCGCCGCGCGCTTGTTCCGCCAGCGCGGCGTCAGCGCAACCGGCGTTGACGCCATCGCCGAAGATGCTGGACTAACCCACGGCGCCGTGTACAGCCAGTTCGGCTCCAAGGACGCCATCGCGGCCGAGGCGATAGGTCTCGCCCTCGCGCGCGGCAGCCACCTCTGGCAGCGCATCGCCAAGCGCAACGGCCCCACGCAGGCGTTTCCCGCTATCGTCGATCAATATCTGTCCCGCGCCCATCGCGACGACGCCGGTCGCGGCTGCGTTATCGCCGCCCTCGGCAGCGAAGTCGCGCGCCAGCCCGACGGCGTTCGCGACGCCTTGACCGCCGAATTGAAGCGCGCCGTCGAATTTCTCGCCGAACTGATGCCGCCCCACGATCCGCCTCGCCGTGCACCCGACGAGGCGCCTCGACATGCACACGACGAAGCGCCTCGGCGCGCGCGCGGCGAACACGGTCCGTCGCTACGCAACAATGCCTTGAAGGTTGACTACTCGCGTCGCTACGACGATGCCCTCCTGGCGTTTGCTTCGATGGCCGGCGCTTTGATTCTCGCCCGCGCGGTTAACGATCAAGCTTTGTCCGATCGGATTCTCAAGGCCGCCGCGAACCGCATCACCGATAGTCGGACCGGGACAATCCCGCCGAAGTCGAAATCCCGCGCGCGCGGGGTCAACGGGCCAGTCGAGCGCACCTCCCGCGCATAACGACCACATCTGTGGAGTGAAGGGTGATGAGCCGACGGGTCTGCGAGCCGCATCAAAGGACTAATCAAGCGCGTCCGCAAAAACCGCATCATCGATACTCCCCGATATTCCCCGCCCGCGCGGTCAACGGGCTAGTGCAGCACGCCGCCGCGCGTAAGTTAGCCTTAAGCAGCTACAATCCTCTATAACTGTATAATTATAGCTTACAGGCCTATTCGAGTGAAGTTTTTCACCCTATGATGGGTTAACTTTGATTAGCTTATCAATGATGTCGTAATCACCATATAAGATATTCGCGAACGCGGGTGAAATATTTCACGGTAGTAGCCGCCCTAATATAACTTCATACTATGATTCATCTGGGAGCGCCCTTCGGCTCTCCACCACTTCCGCCCTGGCAAAGCGCGGTAACCCCCCGCTCCTCGAATCGCCGCCTCGTCGCCAGCGGGATCCCGTCGGCCAAGCACAAGGGCCGCCGGCTGTACTTTAGCCGCGTTCAGAAGGCGTGCGGCAAATTGATGCCGCCGCTGTCACCCGATTGGCAACCTGCAGGATGTAAGTCATCACAGCACATCGTACCAACCCAAACCGTGCGCGCGTCGCGGCACGAGTCTTGAGTTGTCCCTTATCGTTGTCGGCTCAATCGGATGCCCCTGGCTGGGCCCAGGCAGATGCTCCGAAAGCGACGACTCGCTTCTGCAAGGTAAAGCTAAAAACGCACGTTATGAGCCGGGAAAAGCTTTCGTTCCAAAGTAAAGAAGGCCGCTATCTGCTGGCTGGTTTCGCGATTGCTATCGTCGCCGCGGTCGCGATGGCCTTGACCGCCTACAACGACAGCAGCCGCAGCTACAATTCGCTCAATTGGATTACCCATACCGGACAGGTAATCGGAACGCTGGATGCCGCCCGCGGCGACTCCTTTGCCGCGCTCGCAGAGCTGCAAGCCTATGCCCAGGGTGGCAATCGCGCCCATCTCGATAACCTCGCGGCAAAAGTATCTGACCTGCAGCGCCAATCCATGATACTTCGGTCTTTAACTAGCGATAACGCCTCTCAGCAGCATCGGCTCGATCAGCTCGATCGGTCCGCAGCGCGCGTCCAGAAGCTCGCCCAGACTGCGATTCCGCTGGCCGCCTCCACCAGCCGCGCCGCTGCTATCGAGTATCCCGTTTTCGCCGACCTCGGCCTCGCGCTCTCGCAACTGCGGGCGCAGTTCAACCCCATGTCCGCCACCGAAAGGAGCTTGCTTATCGATCGCACCGCGAAGCTCCAGATGAATTCGCGGCATAGCGCGGCGGTCATGGGGCTCGGCGGTAGCATCATCTTTGTCTGGCTGCTGTTCGTCGGCGGCTATGCCGGGTTGACCTCCAATCGCCTGCGGCGAATCGCCGCCGACCACAAAAAGGCCGACGAGCGTTTCCGCGCACTGCTCGAAACCGCCCCCGACGCGATGGTGCTGGTGCGCCAGGACGGGCGTATCGTGCAGGTCAACGCGCAGACCGAAAAGCTCTTCGGTTATGCCCGCTCGGAGCTCCTCGGCAACACCGTCGATATGCTCGTGCCGGCCCGCTTTCGCGATCAGGATCCGCAAAACAGCAGCCAGAACCTTTCTGACCATTTTAAAGTCCGCGCCATGGGTTCCGGTTCGGAACTCCAGGGCCTGCGCAAGGATAGCTCGGAATTTCCTATAGAAATCAGCATCAGCCGGATCGAAACCGAGGACGGCTTCCTCATCTGCCGCGCCATCCGCGACGTCACCGATCGCAAGCAGGCCGAGGAGAAAGTCCGCGAGCTCAATGACCGCTTCCGCGCGCTCCTGGAAACCGCGCCCGATGCGATGGTCCTGGTGAACCGCGAAGGCCGCATCGTGCTGGTCAACGCGCAGACCGAAAAACTCTTCGGTTACGCGCGCGCAGATTTGCTCGGCAACACCGTCGAAATGCTGGTGCCGCCACGCTTTCGCGATAAACATCCGCAGCATCGGAGCCGCTATTTTGGCGATCCCAAGGTGCGCCCGATGGGCGTCGGCCTGGAACTTTACGGCTTGCGCGAGGACGGCACCGAATTTCCCATCGAGATCAGTCTCAGTCCGATCGAAACCGAGGATGGAACGCTCGTCGCTAGCGCCATTCGCGACATCACCGATCGCAAACGTGCCGAAGAAAGGGTGCGCGAACTCAATGATCGCTTCCGCGCCCTGCTCGAAACCGCGCCCGATGCGATGGTGCTGGTGGATCTCGAAGGGCGCATGGTCCTGGTCAACGCGCAGACCGAACGGCTCTTCGGCTACGCGCGCGAGGAGTTGCTCGGCCAGACCGTCGAGATGCTGGTGCCGCCGCGCCTGCGCGACCGGCATCCGCAGCATCGCAACCTCTACTTCGCCGACCCCAAGGTGCGTCCAATGGGCGTGGGCCTGGAGCTCTACGGCTTACGCAAGGACGGCACCGAATTTCCCGTCGAGATTAGTCTGAGCAAGATCGAGACAGAAGATGGGACCCTGGTCTCCAGCGCGATTCGCGACATTACCGATCGCAAACGCGCCGAGGAGAAGGTCCGCGAGCTCAACGATCGCTTCCGCGCCCTGCTCGAAACCGCGCCCGATGCGATGGTCCTGGTGAATCGCGAAGGCCGCATCGTGCTGGTCAATGCGCAGACCGAAAAAGTCTTCGGCTACGTCCGCGCGGAGTTGCTCGGCAGCACCGTTGAAATGCTGGTGCCGCCGCGCTTTCGCGGCCAGCATCCGCAGCATCGGAGCCGTTATTTCGGCGCGCCCAAGGTGCGCCCGATGGGCGTCGGTCTGGAACTTTACGGGTTGCGCAAGGACGGCAGCGAGTTTCCCATCGAGATCAGTCTCAGTCCGATCGAGACCGAGGACGGGACCCTGGTGTCGAGTGCCATTCGTGACATCACCGATCGTAAACGGGCCGAAGATGAAGTTCGCGAGCTCAACGAAACCCAGCGGCGACATGCGGTCCAGGTCGAGGCTGCGAACAAGGAGCTGGAGGCTTTTTCCTATTCCGTCTCCCACGATTTGCGCGCGCCGCTGCGCAGCATCGACGGTTTCAGTCAGGCGCTGATCGAGGATAGCGCCACGCAACTCGACGCTGATGCGCGGCATTCGCTCGATCGGATCCGTGCTGCCACTCAGCGCATGGCGCAGCTGATCGACGATCTGTTGAATCTGGCGCGCGTCACTCGTGCCGAAATGCGCGATGAAGTCGTTGACCTTGGCGCGATGGCGAAAGCCATTTTTGGCGAGCTCCAGATTGCCGACCCCGAGCGCCACGTCGAATGCGTCGTCGGCGCGGACGTCATGGGCCATGGCGATTCGCGCCTGTTGCGCGTGGTGCTGGAGAATCTGCTCGGCAATGCGTGGAAATTCACCATGAATAAACCGCATTCCAGAATCGAGGTCGGCGTCGCGCATCGCGACGGTGCGCCAGTCTATTTTGTCCGCGACGATGGCCCCGGTTTCGATATGGCCTACGTTGACAAATTGTTCGGCACCTTCCAGCGCCTGCACGCCGTGACCGAGTTTCCCGGCACCGGGATCGGTCTCGCTTCCGTGCGGCGTATTATCCATCGTCACGGTGGCAGAACCTGGGCTGAAGGCGAGATCGGCAAGGGCGCGACCTTTTCGTTCACCCTCTCGGAACATCAAGCAGGAGTCCTGAATGCATAACGGTCAAGTTATCCTGTTGGTCGAGGACAACCCCGATGACGAAGCGCTGACCCTGCGCGCTCTCCAGCGGAATAACATTACGAATAAGGTGGTCGTTGCGCATGACGGCGTTGAGGCGGTCGATTACCTCTTCGGACACGGCGCGTATGAGGGCCGCGATCCCGGCGACCTTCCCCAGATCGTTCTGCTCGACCTAAAGCTGCCCCGCATGGACGGGTTCGAGGTGCTGAAGAAGCTTCGCGCCGACCCGCGCACCAAGCTGCTTCCCGTAGTCATCCTGACCTCTTCCAGGGAGCAGGAAGACCTGGTGCAAGGCTACGGGCTAGGGGCCAACAGCTACGTGCGCAAGCCGGTCGATTTCGATCAGTTCGTGCAGGCCGTCAGGCAACTGGGCCTCTACTGGCTGGTCTTGAACGAGAAACCGCAACCCACTTCGCAGATTGGTTAGACGGAACCTCCAGGATTACCGCGGTGCAATCTGATCTGAAGAAAACGCGATCCGCGAAACGGCGGTCTGGGTGATCCTTTCGGAATCTCAAGGACGAGCACCTCTAAATGCGTGACGAAGTTATTTTATTGGTGGAAGACAATCCCGACGACGAGGCGCTGACCCTGCGCGCGCTGAAGAAGAACAACATCGTAAATAAGGTCGTGGTGGCGCACGATGGCGTCGAGGCGATCGACTACCTCTTCGGCACGGGCCCTTACGCAGGACGTGATCCCGGTGACCTTCCGCAAATCGTTCTGCTCGATCTCAAGCTGCCCAAAATGGATGGATTCGAGGTGCTGACGAAGTTGCGCGCGGACCCGCGCACCAAGCTTCTGCCGGTGATTATCCTGACCTCCTCCAGAGAACAAAAGGATCTGACGCTCGGCTACGGCCTGGGGGCCAACAGCTACGTGCGCAAACCGGTTGATTTTGAGCAATTTGTCGACGCGGTAAAGCAACTCGCCCTGTACTGGCTGGTCTTGAACGAGAGGCCGCCATCAGCTTCAGCGAACAGTTCATGAGTGCGATGCAACTCCTGATCGTCGAAGACTCGGCCGACGACGCCGAGCTGATGATTAGAGCGCTGCGGCGGGCCGGTTGCGACCCGACCTACGAGCGCGTTGACACCCCCGAGGCGATGCGCGCGGCGCTCGAGCGCGGACCCCTCGATCTGGTCATTGCCGACTATGCGATGCCCCATTTCAGCGGACTCGCCGCATTGAAGATGTTGCAGGACCGGGAACTCGACCTGCCGTTTATCCTGGTTTCCGGGAGCGTCGGCGAAGATGTTGCCGTCGCCGCAATCCGGGCCGGGGCGCAAGACTACATTTTAAAGGGCAACCTGACACGGTTGGCGCCCGCGGTGCTGCGGGAGTTGCGCGATGCCCAGGTGCGGCGCGAACGCAAGCAAGCCGAATCACGCTACCGCCATCTCTTTGATTCGGTTCCGGTCGGCGTTTTTATTACCACGCCCCAAGGCTACGTGATCGAGGCCAATTCGCGGTTCATCGCGATGCTCGGATTTGCCGATCTGGAGAGCCTCAAGCGCGTGAATATCAGTGACCTCTGGACTCATCCGGAGGAGCGCGTTCGGCTGACCGCGATGATTGAGCGCGAAGGCGCCCTCGAGAATGTCGAAGTGGAATTCTCGCGCCCCGACGGCAGGACCGTCTGGTGCGTTTTGAGCTCTCAGATAATTTGCGATGCCGCGGGCAAAATCGACCACTACGAAGGGGTTTCCGTGGACATCACCGAGCGCAAGCACGCCGAGGAAGAGTTGAATCGCGCGCGCGACGCGGCGCTGGAAGGCGTGCGCATCAAGTCGGAGTTCATGGCCAACATGAGCCACGAAATTCGCACGCCGCTCAACGGCATCATCGGGATGAACGAACTTCTGCTCGATTCCGATCTCAACTCCGAACAATTTGAATTCGCCAAGACCGCCGCCGAATGCGGTAACCTGCTGATGACGATCGTCAACGACATCCTCGATTTTTCCAAGTTGATCGAAGGCAAGGTGATCTTCGAGCGCATCGCATTCGACTTGACCACGGTGCTCGAGAGTACCATCGAGTCGTTCGCCGAAAAGGCGCACAGCAAGGGTTTGGAACTCATCCTGGCGATCGCCGGTAACGTCCCGGCTGGCATTGTCGGCGACTCTCATCGGCTGCGGCAGGTTTTGAATAACCTCATCGGTAACGCTTTGAAATTTACCGAATCCGGAGAAGTCGCGGTTAGCGTCTCGGTACAAGGGCAAGTGCACGACCGCATAACCATTCGCTTTGCCGTCCGCGACACCGGTATCGGTGTCCCGCATGATGCGCAAGCCGCGCTCTTTAATGCCTTCTCGCAAGCCGATGCCTCCACCACTCGCAAGTATGGCGGGACCGGTCTGGGCCTGACCATCTCGAACAAACTGGTTGCGGGCATGAACGGCAAGCTCGAACTTGAGAGCGTTGCGGGTGAAGGCTCGCTATTTTACTTCAGCGCGGTTTTTGACCTGCCGCAGGCGCTCTCTCCGGAAGTTTCCAAGGCTATACCTCTCGCTGGCCGAACTGCGCTGGTGGTCGATGACAACGCGGCCAATCGCGTTGTGTTGGCAGACGCAATGCGTTCGTGGGGGATGGACATTGGTTCTGCCGCGAGCGGCATTGAAGCTTTGGAGGCGCTTCGCCGCCGACCTGCCGATATGCCGTTCGATGTGATCATGGTGGATGCGCAAATGCCTGGTATGGACGGACCTGCTCTTGCCCGGACGATCGGATTGGACGTCGATCTGGCGAAAACGCCCCTGATCATGATGGGTGCGATGAAACGATCCGAAACCGTCTCGATGACAGGCCAGAATGACTCCAGCAACTGGCTGAGCAAACCCATCAGACCCTCCCATCTGTACGCGGCACTCTGCGCGATTTTGGCGTCTAAACCGCCGCCGCTTACAGGGCCGTCTTCTGGGGCCGCACAACTGCCTCCATTATCCGCGGCGGATCCGCGGGAAGGTAACGCGTCATCTCCCAAGCGGATCCTGGTGGTTGACGACAACCTGGTAAATCGCAAGGTGGCGCAAAGACAACTCGAACGGCTCGGGTACCTGGTCGATGTCGTCGACGGCGGCAAGTCCGCTCTCGCGGCGATGTCGAACGCGCTTTTTCCGGTGGTGCTGATGGACTGTGAAATGCCGGAGATGGATGGTTACGCGACCACTGCTGAAATTCGTCGGCGTGACAGCGACCGGCGGCACACCACCATTATCGCGATGACCGCCCATGCCCTCGAAGGCGCGCGTGAGCGATGTCTGGCTTCGGGCATGGACGATTACATTGCCAAGCCGGTAACGCTTAAAAGTCTGGCGGCAGTGCTCGAGGTCGCGTTTAGTCAGCGGTAGATCGGCCAAGCTCCGCCACTTGAGCAAAGCTGCGATCCGATTCTTCGCCCTTGATCATGGAATGCGCGGAGAGACGCCATCACGCATGCTGTACGAGATTGCAGGGTAAGTTACTGCCCGGTCGCATTGCGTCAGATCATGCACGTGCCCACGGTGGGCACGTGCACGAAGAGATGTTGAGAGCGTCCAAGCGGCTTCGTCACTCTCTGCACCGCACGAGCTCCTCGGCTGGGCGAAGTCCTGACCGGGGCTGCCGCGACTAGCTCTAGTGCCGTCAAACAGTAGGCGCTGTCGGACTTGCTCAGTTCACACATTACGGGCGCAAAGCTCTAGAACAATTTTGCGGTAATTTGCAGATTCTTGCTTTAATTTCGATTGCATCGACAGCAGTGAACTCGCTCGAGTCCCGCAGTCGAAGCGCATCGCTAGTGGGCGGCGGAGTACTGCGAAGGGGTTACCCCGACCAGTGTGCGGAAGGTGCGCGTGAAATGGCTTTGATCGCTGAAGCCAAGCGCGCTCGCAATTTCCACCCGGCTCAGACGATGTTCGGCTAAAAACAGCTGCGCCCGGCGAATCCGCTCTCGCATCACGTACTGGTGTGGGGAAAGCCCGGTGCTCTGTTTGAATGAACGGCAGAAATGGTAAGGGCTCATTGCAACCGTAGCCGAGATATCGGCCACGCTCGGGTTCTTGCCCAGGGTTTCATGAATATAGTCAATCGCGCGATTCAAGAGATATTTCGGCATCGCCGAGTCGCGTCTTCTGGGCGACAGGCGACGGGTCGCATGGTGAGTCACCAAATGTGCCGCCATGGCGATTCCAATAGATTCGAGAAGGAGGCGGTTATCGTGGACACCCAACCCTACTTCATAGTCGGCCGCGAGCAGCAGCCGCTCCAGTTGTTCGTCGCGATCCACTCGCGACGGTTGTATTTCCAGCCGGTCGGGGTTGATCGCGTCGCCCACGGCCACTCGTACAAACGCGGGATCGAGCAGCATCATTGTGGCTGAAAAATTCGACAAACGTAATCTCGCCTGGGGTGCGCCGATTGGACAAATTGCTACCGAACCTGCATGCCAGACTTTGCGCGATCGGCTGTGCGCGGTGGCGGTGCCGCCTAGCTGTGTCGATATCACATGGCGGTTGGTGTAGCAGTATTCCGGAGTGGGGCCGTATTCCGGCAGGCGGTAGCTCTCAATCAGCACGCCAGCGCATTTTGATTTCGCGCTCGATTTGATCGGTTGAATCCCGCCTAAAACGTCTGCAGCCGTGTCGGCGCGGAGAATTTCGCCATCCAAGACTCGCATCAGTACCCCACGTGTGAATGCTAATACCTATGAATCCTAATCGTCAACTTTGTTGGTCGAGCACCAACTCATCTACTCTATATAGAACATTATCGACTATCTGAAAAAAGATCAAATTGTAATTTGTAGGTAAAATAAACCCTAAGTATAAGGCTGATCCTTGCCGATTCTCTCAGTCGTGCCGGCAGGCTGCATGGATTTGGAGAAGCATATCAGGGCAGATTGGAGACGAACTCGACCGCTAATCCGCCCGGCGTTCGACCGCCGATCAGGTCTCCTCGACGCGCAGGCGGGTCAGTTTGAGCGTCTTGATCAGCCATTTTCCGCCGACTTTCTCGTACGTCTCATGATAATGACCCCATCCGTGTAGAGTCTTGCGGCGCGATTGCGCGGGCCACCAGATAAGGTCTTCCATCGCAAAGATACCTCGCGCAGTCGTGGGCGAGAGCACTTCTACCTCGGCCATATGGCCGTGATGGATCGTGACCGCTGGATCGACCGCTTTGCGCACCAGTGCGACCACGTTTGCGGCGCCCGCCGCCGACCATTCCTTGGCGTCGCCCTCCGACGAGTAGTCCGCGGTCGCGTCCGGGGTGAACACGGCGGTGAAGCCCGCCCAATCCTTGGTGTCCATGCAGCGGAAGTAACGCGCCTTGACCTGTTTGATTTCTTCGAACGCCAGCAAATGTTCAACGTCAGTCATTTTCTATCCTCCGGTATATCCGCCCTTCTTAGCGGTGGCGTTCCCAGGCCGATTACGGTTTGGTCGTCTCAAGACCGCTTGAGCGTCTCCGCCAAGGCCGCGTCCAGATGGGGTTCCAAACGTGAAACTCGCACCAAATTCATCTGCTATGCAATGCCAAGCTCTTTCAAACGATGCCCGCTGTCGGCGATGCAGATGCCTAATCGGTACGCACGGCGTCGCTTTTTCGAAGCCGAGATCGGGCCGCACATTTCACCGAATTACGACGTTCTTACGGCGCGAACCCATAGGCACGGGTCTCAGCGAACGGCGCGGATTTCGCATGCGGGCAGGTGACTCGTTTGGGCGATTCCGATACCAATGCAGCTAGAATATGTCGATTCGCGTAGCACTCCACCATAAATCCGTCTATCGGTATGACCGCTTGGTCGAGCTCTCCCCGCAAGTGATCAGGCTGCGGCCCGCGCCGCATTGCCGGACGCCGATCAGCGCCTACTCGCTCAAAATTGACCCGGCCGGGCATTTCGTCAACTGGCTTCAGGACCCCGAAAACAACTACCTCGCCCGCATCGTTTTTCCCCAACTGGTTGATCACTTCACGATCGAAGTCGATTTGCTGGCGGAAATGACGGTTATAAACCCGTTCGATTTCTTTCTCGAGCCTTACGCTGAGGATTTTCCCTTCATTTACGATGAGTGGCTCGCCAAGGATCTGATGCCTTATCTGGAGCCGCTCGCGGTAGGGCCTCAACTGAAGGTCCTGATGGCCGGCATCGACCTCAAGAAACAACGGACCGTCGATTTTCTCGTCGGTCTGAATCAGCAACTGGCGCAGCGCATTCGCTACCTCATCCGGATGGAGCCTGGCGTTCAGACGCCGGAAGAAACGCTGGGACTGGACTGCGGCTCGTGCCGCGACAGTGCGTGGTTGATGGTGCAAATCCTGCGCAACCTCGGGCTCGCCGCGCGCTTCGTTTCGGGCTACCTGATTCAGCTCAAGCCGGATCAGAAGCCGCTCGACGGTCCCGAGGGCCCGACCCAAGACTTCACCGATCTGCACGCATGGGCGGAGGTTTATCTGCCGGGGGCTGGATGGATCGGCCTCGATGCGACTTCGGGACTTTTCGCCGGCGAGGGTCACATACCGCTTGCTGCGACGCCGGAACCGACATCGGCGGCGGCGGTGACCGGTCTAGTGGGTCCATGCGAGGTCGAGTTCGAGCATGAGATGTCGGTTACGCGGGTGCATGAGGATCCGCGCGTAACATTGCCCTATACCGACGATCAGTGGCAGCGGATCGAGGCGCTCGGCTACGAGGTGGATGCGGCGATCGAGGCGGGCGATATCAGGCTGACGATGGGCGGCGAGCCGACGTTTGTCTCGATTGACAACATGGAGGGCGCGGAATGGAACTATGACGCCCTCAGTGCGGAAAAGCGCCTGCTCGCGGAACGGCTGATCGACCGCCTACGTTCACGTTTTGCTAATGGCGCAATGCTGCATTACGGGCAGGGCAAATGGTATCCCGGCGAGCCGCTGCCGCGATGGGCGCTGAGTTGTTACTGGCGCAAAGACGGCTTGCCGTTGTGGCGCGATCGCGCGCTTTTGGCGCATCCGGATCAGAACACCAGGTTCGGACCAAACGAGGCGCAACGCTTTGCTGAAATGCTCGCGCGCAGGCTGCGTCTGGACCCCGAGTACGTGAAGCCCGCGTTGGAGGATCCGGTCCATTACCTCGAGCGCGAGCGCAATCTGCCAATCAACGTCGATGTGGCCGACAATCGGCTCGAAAACGCCGGCGACCGTAAACGTGTGCGGAGCGTATTCGAGCGTGGCTTGAAGACCCCGGTGGGTTACGTTTTGCCGATTCAGCGCGGTGACGGTGCGCACGGGCCCGAATGGCAATCGGGTCTCTGGTTACTGCGAGAGCAGCATCTCTATCTGGTGCCCGGTGACTCCGCGATGGGTTTGCGCTTGCCCTTGCAGAGCCTGCCATGGGTTGCGCCCGACGAAGCTCCGCAGATTATCCCGGCCGATCCGATGGCCGAGCGCGGTCCGCTCTCTGAGCCGACGTATGCATCTCCGCTTGATCCGTCGATGCAGGTTCGGCGCGACCGCAGCCGCGATCGCATGCCCGGGATTGGCGAGTCGGCGTCATGGGTAGTACGAACCGCACTGTGCATTGAGCCGCGCGACGGCCGCCTGCACGTCTTCATGCCGCCAGTCGCATTAGCAGACGATTACCTCGAATTGCTGGCGGCGATCGAGGACACCGCGGCTCATCTGTCGATGCCGGTCGTGATCGAGGGCTATACGCCGCCGCACGATTATCGCATCCGCCATTTCAGTGTTACCCCCGACCCCGGAGTGATCGAAGTCAACATTCATCCGGCGCACAACTGGGCAGAGCTGGTGGCCAATACCACCGCGATCTACGAGGAGGCGCGGCTGTGCCGGCTCGGCACCGAGAAATTCATGGTGGACGGGCGCCATACCGGGACCGGCGGCGGCAATCATTTCGCGCTGGGAGCATTCACTCCCGCCGATAGCCCGTTCCTGCGTCGTCCGGATTTGCTCCGAAGCATGATTGCCTATTGGCTCAACCATCCATCGTTGTCGTACATGTTCTCGGGGATGTTCATCGGGCCGACCAGCCAGGCCCCGCGTATCGACGAGACGCGCAAGGACAGCCTCTACGAACTCGAAATTGCGTTTAGCGAAGTGCCCGATCCGAGTGCGGGTGCCTGCGCACCGTGGTTGGTCGATCGGATCTTTCGCCACCTGCTGGTCGATGTGACCGGCAACACCCATCGCGCCGAGTTCTGCATCGACAAGCTCTATTCCCCGGACAGCGCCACAGGCCGACTGGGGCTGCTGGAGATGCGTGGATTTGATATGCCGCCGCATTCGCGCATGAGCCTGACGCAGCAACTCCTGGTGCGAGCGCTGGTGGCGTGGTTCTGGAAGCAACCCTATACGCGGCAGCCGATCGACTGGAACACGCAGCTGCATGATCGCTTCATGCTGCCCCATTTCATTGCGCGCGACTTTTCCGACGTGCTGGAGGAATTGAAGCGCGCGGGATTCTCGTTCGAGGCGCCGTGGTTCGCGCCGCACTTTGAATTCCGCTATCCGGTCTTTGGCCGCGCCGATTACCAGGGAATCGAACTCGAAATCCGGCAGGCGACGGAACCCTGGTACGTGCTCGGCGAGGAACCGGGCGCCAGCGGCACCGCGCGCTATGTCGATTCTTCCGTGGAACGAGTGCAGGCAAAGGTCGTCGGCATGACCAGCGACCGCTACCTGGCGACGTGCAACGGCCGGCGCATCCCGCTTCATCCGACGGGAACGCATGGCGAATGGGTCGCGGGCGTGCGCTATCGCGCGTGGCAACCTCCCCAATGTCTGCATCCGACGATTCCGGTGCAGGCGCCGTTGGTCTTCGATCTGCTGGACACCTGGACGGGGCGCTCGATTGGCGGCTGTGTCTATCACGTTTCGCATCCCGGCGGGCGCAGCTACGAGACCTTTCCAGTCAACGCGTACGAGGCGGAAGCTCGTCGCAACTCGCGTTTTTTCAAGTTCGCGCACACGCCTGGACCGATGGCGACCCCGCCGGCCGAACTGAATCCGCAATTTCCACTGACGCTCGACTTGCGCCGGGCGCCAGGTCCGTCGCGCCTGGGGTGATCGATCCGAACGGATTTTTTCTCTGACGCATCGTTGCGCGATATGTCAGAATGCGTGACTTACTACGCGGCTCGGCGCATTCGCGTAAGCGATCACTGCGGCGAGTTAGTGCGGTGGAGGGTTGAAACCTGGGACCTAGCGAGCGATCAGAGCAGAATGGCCGGGCCTGGCAATACAAGGCCAATTCCGCTTTTTACGATGAACTCGTTACGGCCGACGGATCGGTGCGCCCGCATTGGAGTCCACTGGTCGATTCGCTCTCCGCGATCGGCCACGGCGGCTTGCTCGGCCGCTGGCAGGAGGGGCGCCGGCTGCTGCACGATAACGGCGTCACCTACAACGTCTATGGCGATCCGGCGGCGACCGATCGGCCGTGGCCGCTGGACCCGGTCCCGCTGGTCATCAACGCGCGCGAATGGAACGGGATCGAGACCGCACTGCGCCAGCGGGCGACGCTGCTCAATCACATCCTCGCCGATCTTTACGGACCGCGCCGGTTGCTGCGCGACGATCTGTTGCCGCCTGAATTGATTTTCCGTCACGACGGCTTCCTGCGGCCGTGCACTGGAGTGGCAGTACCCCGCGGAATTTATCTGCATACCTACGCCGCCGATATCGCGCGTGCGCCCGACGGCCGCTGGTGGGTGCTGGCCGATCGGACACAGGCGCCGTCGGGGGCGGGATACGCTCTGGAAAATCGTTTGGTCTCCACCAGAGTGCTCGGCGACGTTTTCCGCTCGGCCCAGGTGCGCCGGCTCGCGCGCTTCTTCGAGGTCTATCGAGAGACGCTGCGCGACTTGGTCCCGCACCATCGCGAGAACCCGCGTATCGTCCTGCTGACGCCCGGACCGTACAACGAGACCTACTTCGAACACGCATTCCTGGCGCGTTATCTGGGCTTCACTCTGGTCGAGGGCGCCGATCTCACGGTCCGTGAAAATTCGGTCTTTCTGAAGACGCTCGGTGGACTGCTGCCGGTGGATTTGATCATTCGCCGTCAGGACGACAGCTTCTGCGACCCGGTCGAATTGCGCGAGGACTCGATGCTCGGGGTGGCGGGACTGCTCCAGGCGGTGCGGATGGGCAACGTCGCCGTCACCAATGCGCTCGGGTCCGGGCTGGTGGAATCGGCAGCGCCGGCGGCGTTTCTGCCGCATCTGTGCCGCCACATTCTGGGCGAGGAACTCAAGATGCCGACCGTCGCGACCTGGTGGTGCGGTCAGCCGCAGGCGTTGGCGCACGTTTTGGAAAACCTGCCGAAGCTGGTGATCAAGCCCGCCTTCCCGGACCATCGGCACGAGCCCATATTTGGGGCGCGACTGAGCCCCCGCCAGCTTGAAAAACTCGTCGCCGAGATGCGCGCGTTTCCCGCCGACTACGTCGCGCAGGAGCAGGTGGCGCTCGCGACGGTGCCGGTGTGGGACGAGCGTCAACTGCAGCCACGCCATTTCGTCTTGAGAGTTTACCTGGTCGCGGAAGGCGATTCGTACGCCGTGATGCCGGGCGGACTGACCCGCGTGACGACTTCGCTCGACAGCCTGGTGGTCTCCATGCAGCACGGGGGCGGCAGCAAGGACACCTGGGTTCTGGCCGACCAACCGGCCCCGGAATTCAGCCTGCTGCGGCCCGAAGCTGCGGCGATCGAGGTGAACCGGGCCACGATCGATCTGCCCAGCCGCATCGCCGATAACCTCTTTTGGCTCGGTCGCTACGTCGAACGAGTCGAGATGGTGGTGCGGGTGGCGCGCGCGATTCTGTCGCGGATTTCACAGGAATCCGATCCGTTGCGGGAGGCTGGAATCGAAGCCGCTTATCGAGTGCTCGCGGCAGCCGGGCACCTCGGCGCGGAACCCGCATCGACTGCACCGTCCGCGCCGCCCGAACGGCAAGTGCTCGCGATGATCTACGATTCCGCTTCACGCGGCGGCCTGGGCTGGAATCTGCACCAGGTGCGCCGGGTCGCGTGGCTGCTGCGCGATCGGATTTCGGCTGATGCGTGGCAGATTCTCAACCGCTTCGAGCAGGAATTCTCGACTCCGGCGCCGGCCGAGCCGCTGCGGATTAGTGCCGCCACCAGTCTGCTCGACCATTTCATCATCACGCTCTCGGCGTTCAGCGGCCTGGTGATGGAGAGCATGACGCGCGGGCACGGCTGGCGCTTTCTGGATATCGGACGGCGGCTCGAACGCGCAATTCAATTGGTTGACCTCGTGCGCTACGGGCTCGGCTACCAACCCGCCACCGATAGCGGACAATTGGAAGTGCTGCTCGAAATCGCCGACAGCTCGTTGACCTATCGTTCGCGCTATCTGACCTCGATGCAGGAGAATCTGGTAATCGATCTACTGCTGCTCGACGAGGCCAATCCGCGATCGGCTGCGTTTCAACTGGCGCGACTCCGCGAGGATATCGACCAACTACCGGAGAGCGTCTCGTTGACTCATCGTCCGCCCGAATGGCGTCTGGCGGTGCGCCTGCTAACCGCGGTCCAGGTCGCAGAGGCGGCGGAACTGGTGCGTCCCGATGAGCACGGGCATTGGGTCAATCTCGAAAAACTGGTGACGCGGCTGGCGGTCGAACTGCCGTTGCTCTCCGAGACGCTGACGCGCAGTTACTTCGATCACGCGGTCGCAGCGCCGCAGTTATATGCCCCTGAATCGAACTAGATATTTGACGATCGAGTATTTATTGTGGCGCTGCGCGTAACCCATACCACCACCTATACCTACAGCAATGCGGTTTCGGTCTCGCACACCGAGGTCCATCTGGCGCCGCGGTCGGATCGCACACAGACCCCGATCGAGCACCATTTGGTAGTCGATCCGATGCCGGAATCCTTAATCGCGCGCTGCGACTATTTCGGCAATCCGGTCACTCATTTTTCGATCCACGAACCGCACGAAACGCTGGTCATCACGTCCACCAGCGTGGTGGATCGGCACGTGCTCGAAGCGGTGCATCCGGCGCTGACGCCGTCGTGGGAACAAGTCGCGCAAGAAGTGGGCAAACATGACACGGAGGCCACCTTCGAGGCGCTCGAGTTCGCCTATGAATCGCCGCGCGTCCCGCTTACGCCGGCGTTCGCGGCCTATGCCGCACCGTCGTTCACTCCCGGACGGCCGTTATTGGAAGCCGGCCTAGACCTGTGCCATCGCATCTTCACCGATTTCAAATACGATCAGCGCGCGACTACGGTGACGACTCCTATCGACCAGGTCCTGCAGAAACGTAACGGCGTGTGTCAGGATTTCGCGCACGTGATGATCGCGTGCATGCGATCGCGCGGCGTGCCCGCCCGTTACGTCAGCGGCTACGTGCGCAGCGCCCGGCAGTTCGCCAGCGGGCAAGCCTCGCATGCATGGGTATCGGCGTTTTGCCCCGGCTTCGGCTGGCTCGATTTCGATCCGACCAACGACCTCATGCCCGCGGGCGGACACGTGACGATCGCGTGGGGTCGCGATTACTCCGACGTGCCACCGGTCCAGGGCGTCGCTTTAGGCGGGGGCGAGCAAGATATCAGCGTCGACGTCGAGGTCGTGACGCAGGGCAGTTAGATCAATTTTTCGGCGAAGTAGCGGGCGGCCGGTGCACGACTTTCTATCTCTTCACCATTCCGGTTCGTGCGCTCGTTTTTATCGCCAAACGCTACGGCCAAAGGTTATAGTGAGCCGCGTTCAGAAGGAGGGTGGCCATGGCATATCCATATCGTTCGATCCTGTCTCCCATTCAATTCGACGATCCATCTCTGGTGGCGTTGGGATTCGCGAAGCAAATCGCCCTTACCCATGGGGCCACACTACATCTGCTCCACGTAGTTCCGATGCTCCAGGCGTTCGGCGAGCCCGACGTCGAGGAAGGCAAGCATACGCCGGAAGAGAAGAAGGCGGAGATCGAACTGCATGAGATCGAGTCGCGCCATCTGCAAGGCGTTAACACGGTAATCCACACCTGCCTCGCCTCCGATCGTGGCCTGGCCCATGCCATTGTCCGTGTTGCCGGCGAGGTTGACGCTGATCTGATCGTACTGAAGACCCACGGGCGCAAAGGCCTCTCACACTTGATTCTTGGGAGCGTGGCTGAAGAGCTTCTCCGCACTGCGCCATGCGCGGTAATGACGTTAACGGCGGCGGCGCAGCAAAAGGCAGCTCACCTGCAGTTGGATCCGCAAGCCAAGGAATGAAGAGAGCGGAATACTCGACAACTTACGGGATAACCGCGAAGTCGTAAGCCGGCGGGAGCCGATTCGCGATAGTGCGGATGATCCCGCTGCGTTGATCGACCCGGATCGCAGAACCGTCGCTCAGGACGCCAAAGAATTCATTGGCGTTGGCCGGATTTCCCAGCAATCGCATCACCATGCCGCGCATGGGATGAGCTACGCCGTCATCCCAGACCATCGGGATGAAGCTGCGCCCGCGATCGACGCTTCGAAACAACAGCGCATCCGCGCCTCCCGGCGCCATCGGCCACATGGAAGGGGGGCCAGCTGCCGCGGCGACCACAATCGTTTCGCCGGCAATCAGTAGCGGAACCATGTACGAACGGCTGAAGCCCTTGACGTACTTCCATGAAGCGCCCGCATTGTTCGAGAAATAGAAGCCCCGGCCGGTAGTGACGAACAGGCTCTGCGGATCACTCGGATCCGCCGCTACACAATGAATGTCCGAATAGACCCCGCGATCGAGCGGCTCGAAGCTGCGGCCGCGATCCGGCGATCGATAGACGCCACCCTCTTCAACTCCAACATATATAAGGAGCGGGTTGGAGTGATCGAAGGCGATCGATCGGACGTGCGGGATGTGCGGTGGCGGTGGAAAGCCCCAGCGCTCGCGTCCCGGGATTTTGAGGAACGCGGCGCATTCGCGAAACTGATGGCCGCCGTCGAGGCTGCGCATAATACGTGCGTGGGAAGTGCCGATGAAGACCTCGCCGGGACTGCCGGCCGGTGTCGCGATCGACCATATTTCTTCGTCGCGAATGTTGCCGGGTGTGATGTCCTGCCAACTGCGGCCGCCGTCTGATGAGCGTGCCAGCGATCCCCGGCCGCGCGCACTGCCTGCCTGCGAATTGCTAATCGATCCGGCGTAGAGCAGATCGCGATCGCTCGAATCCTGCGCCATGCACCAGATCGACGATGGATCCGCTAACGCCATCAGCGGTAGTCCGCCACGGTCCGGATCGAGGATGACGATACCCTTGGAAGTGCCGACGCAGAGCAGCATCAGTTAGTTTCCGCATCCGAGTGCGGATTATTCAAGCCTGACGCCCGTGACGATTTCGTTCGCCGCGGCCAACTCCGCCGGTGCGACTTTCTTGGAGCTGGAATCGAAGCGGGCGCGCCGCACCAGCATCGCGGCGCCGTCGAGGGCGATTCTCATGCCCGCCCCGTCGATACTGATGACCGTGCCGGGCGTCCCCGTAGGGCCGTTCGTCTCCAGCAGCGCATCGTACAGTCGCAGCCGCCGCCCGGCGTAGGTGGCGAACGCGCCGGGCTGAGGGTCGCAGCCCCGTACCAGGTTATAAACCGCTTGTGCGGGTGAGCGAAAATCGATCGCGGCGTGCTCGTCGCGGCAAGGAGCCTCGTAGCTGGCGAGGCGCTCGTCCTGCACCAGCGCGGGCGCGGTGCCCGCCGCTATCTGATCGATCGCTTCGACCATGGTCTCGATGCCCAGTGGAAAGAGCGAGTTGAAGTACAGTGACCCGGTGGTGTCGGCAGGCCCAATCGGGACGCGGCGCTGAATCAGGATCGGGCCGGTATCGATCCCGCGATCGGGCCAGAACCAGGTTACCCCGGTTTCGCCGTCGCCCTCGATGATCGCCCAGTTGATCGCACTGGCGCCGCGATGGCGCGGCAAGAGCGATGGATGAAAGCAAATGCTCTTGAAGCGCGGCAGATACAGGATTCGCTCCGGCACGATCAGCGTTACGAAGGCCATGACGATCAGGTCGGCCTCGAGTGCGCGGAACTGAGCGAACTCGCGCTCACCGCGAAACGATGGCGGTTGGCTCAGTGGCAGTCCCAGTTCCAGAGCTTTCACCTTGAGCGGGTCGGGCCGTCCGCCAGGCGCGTCGGGCGGGACGAATACCTGCACGATCTCCTCGCCTCGCGCGTGCAGCGTCTCGAGCGCTTTTTCGGCAAAGGCCGCCTGGCCAATCAAAACGATACGCACTACTTCCACCTCCGGCTGGGGCCGCAGCCGAACGCTAACAAATCGTGCGATCGCGTGCACGCTCCGGAGCGCTAATCGATTCACATCGGCGAGGCAGACAAGTTGTAGGAAATTGCAGGTCGCTTGTCGTAGCGACTTAAAGACGAATTGTGCCGTGTACGACTGGCCTTTATCGCGGTTTTGCTTTCTCTAAAACCTGTTTACGATCCGGTGATCCGTAATTGATCTTGCTATTAAGCTTTGCTAGATAGCCTGTCGTGATCATGCCCAAGCATGAGGGTCACTCCTCATGTCGAACGAGGGGCAACGCCGTTGGGCGTGCGGGTTTCAGTCTGCGGACCGCGCGAGAACGGTGCTCGATTAGTAACGGATGGGCAGGAGTTGTTCGCAAGTTAGGTGGAGGAGGTGGGGAGCGCAGTAGTATCCGCGGCGAGGATTAGTTCGGCTGTTCGATCTGGATCAGTTTCTGGCGGAATCATTGAATCTTCAGTGGCTGATCGCCGTTTGTAGATAGGCCGGCCTTTGCGCAACGAAACCTGCCCTCGTGGCTGGTGTCACGCCTTGGTCAAGCCAGGCGAATCCGAACGCTGTGGGATATTCACTTTGCAACCGTGCCACGATCATCTAGCTACAAACAGGCATTGTTGGCTACACAACGGTACGCTCGAAGTCCGAGGGGTTTAAGCGGCTTCGAAATACAAACTGGGGACCCACCACGTCGCTCTCTCCAAGAGGTCCAGGTGTCAGTCAGGCAGGGAGGATTTGTATGGAGACTGAATTGTACGGAGCGGATTCGTCAGGGGGAGTCAGGAAGAAGGTCGCGGCGCTGGGGTTGGCGTTGGCGATCGTCGGACTCTGCACCGGAAAATCGATGGCTGGCGATCTGTCAGCTATGCCCGCGCAGGGCTTGAACGTAACTGGTATAACCACGTCGGCCTTGCCGGCGACTACGCCAACCAATTCGGTGCTGCCGGACGCCTCGGGCGGCGGCGCTCCCGAGGAAAGCTGGCTCAGCGGACTGCATGTATCGGGCTTCTTGAGCCAGACCTTCGGCATGTGGCAGAACCCCGAGGCCTTGCGGGATTTCACCACGAGTCGCAACAATCTGGCGACTTCGCGTACCTGGCTGCAGGTGGACGAGAACTACCGCCTCAACGCGAACAACAACTTCTTTATGCGCGAATGGTTCGTTTACGAGCCGCCGTACGCCTACAACAGCGCCAACGGTTTCGGCAAGTACGCCAATGAGTTCTACAATCAGTACACGGTTCGCGACGCATGGTGGGAGAATAAGACCGGACCGTTGACCACCTACGTTGGCAATCAGATCGTGGTGTGGGGACAGTCGCTCGCCTTCCGCGTCGGTGACGTAGTCAACCCGCAGGATACGACCTGGGCCTTCGGCTTCGCCAACCTTGAGCAGTCGCGCATTCCGCAATGGATGGTCCATCCCATCCTGAATCTGCCCGAGTTCGGCCCGTTGCAGTCGAACTTCATCGAAGGCGTCCTGATCCCGCGCACCCAGCCGATGTGGAACAGTTGCGACTACGCCGACCATCGCTATGACGGCGAGTGCAACGTCAACGGCGGCTCGGTAAACAATGGGTTCCCCGCGGGCGTTGGTTTCGAACCGACCGGCCGTTTCGGCGCGCACCTCGGTCAGGATGCGTTCTATCCAGGACGAACCGCCGTCGCGCCTCCGGCTTTCAACACTCTGCCGCCGTTTACGCCGCGACCGGGTCAGCCGCAGCAGTTCAGCTCGATCATTCCTACGCCGGTCTCCAACGAGTTCTACTATTGCACCAACCTTGGTTCGGGGAGCCAGCCCTTCAATCCGGTCCCGAAGGCTTTGCAGCGACCCTGTAGGAATTTCGGTAACGTCAACACTCAGGTTGACGTCGGACAGTGGAAGATTCCTGCCACCACCGTGGCTAACTGGGAGGAGGGCCTGCGCTTCCACACGCTGCTTGGCGGCGCGGAAATGACCGCCTTCTACTTCAATACCTGGAACCTCTATCCGAATACGTTCTGGCAGCAGTACACCAATCAGTTCCGGGTCCGCTATATGCCGATTCAGTCCGTTGGCGTGACCGGTGATATGCCGATTCCGATGCCGTCGAGCGTCTCCGAGTATCTGCCCATCGTCGGCCGCGCCGAGGGCGTTTACACCAACCATCAGGGCGTCATGAGCTATGATCCCATCGCTCATCCCAACGGTGTCCGATTCACTGACATCGTCAACTGGATGTTGGCGCTCGACGTCGATCAGGCTTACGCGCCGTGGCTGACCAGCACCGGCAACCTCTCGGCTAACGTCGAGGTTAACGACGTCATCACGATGGACGGCTCCAACAGCATGTTCGAAACCTTCGGCCCCTGGACCGGCGGTTCTTTCGAACAGGAGAACAACATCAAGAATAACGTCGAGGCGTTGTTCAACATCGGCACCTCGTGGATGTGGGAAGATATCGAGCCGGCGTGGACGATGGTCTTCAATCCGAAAGGACGGACGACCCTGCTCTTCCCCTCACTGGTGCTCAATCCGCCTTGGACCAA
The DNA here is from genome assembly GCA_036489375.1 of Binataceae bacterium (SeqCode). Classification (GTDB taxonomy): domain Bacteria; phylum Desulfobacterota; class Binatia; order Binatales; family Binataceae; genus JADMIL01. The sequence goes on from DASXFX010000007.1 coordinate 46,624, forward strand.
GAAGTACTTCATGAAGCTGCAGGCTATCGAAGTCCTCGGTGGTGATCGCCAGGAACAGCAGAGCGGCGGTATCCTCAAGGGCCAGAGCCTCTTGACCGCGCAGTTCCAATATAACTTCAACCTGCTCTAATCGAGCCGAACTACAGACCGCGGCGGATGCTTCTCGCGTCCGCCGCGGTCTTTTATTGCCCGCCGAAAACCAGCGCTGCGCCTCGGCAGGTCCTGCGCTCGCTTCCCTTCCGGTCAGGCGATTATTCGATTATCATCGCGCGCGAGGATTGTATTATGCGCCGTGATATCGAATTCAACGCCGAAGGTACTACTCTCCGCGGATGGCTTTATCTGCCCGATCGCGCCAACGGCCCCGTGCCCGCGGTCGTGATGGCGCACGGCTTCTCCGCCGTCAAGGAAATGTATCTCGATCGGTTCGCCGAGGTCTTCAGCCAGGCCGGCCTCGCGGCGTTGGTTTACGATAATCGCAATTTCGGCGCGAGCGACGGCCAGCCGCGTCAGGAAATCGATCCGTGGCAGCAGGTGCGCGACTATCGCCACGCGATCACCTGGATTAGTGGCCACGCGGAAATTGACGCGGCTCGTATCGGCATTTGGGGATCGAGCTACAGCGGCGGGCATGTGCTGACCGTCGGCGCGATCGATCGCCGGGTCAAATGCGTGGTCTCGCAAGTGCCGCTGGCGAGTGGCTCGCGCAACCTCAAGCGACTCGTGCGCGCCGACATGTTCGCCCAAGTGCGCAAGCAATTCGACGCCGACCGTGAGGGGCGCTTCAAAGGCGAGGCGCCGCTCATGATGCCGGTAGTGGCCGAAGATCCGATGGCACCGGCCGCCCTTCCCACCGCGGATTCGTGGCAATGGTTTACCGAGACCGGACGCACTCGCGCGCCCTCATGGCGCAATGAAGTGACGCTGCGCACCGTCGAAATGCTCGGTGAATACGAACCCGGCAGCTACATCGATCGGATCAGTCCGACGCCGCTCCTGATGTTGGTTGCGGCGGGCGATCATCTCGCCATCGCCGAGGAGGCTTTCCTCGCCTATAATCGCGCGCTCGAACCCAAGCGGATCCTCGTGCTCGATGGCGGCCACTTCGACGCTTATGTCGATGATTTCGAGCGCGCGAGCTCGGCCGCTCGCGATTGGTTCGTCACTCATCTGCTGCGCTGATCTGATTCCGCGCGGCGTAGCGGAGCTAATCGCCAGCGCCTGCGGGATCCCGCGGTATCACTGAGCGGTTTGGGTTTCCGCGCGTGCTTTAATGCGTTTCGACCAACGTACGGAGCCCCTCGTCTCGAATCTCCAATATCTCGAAAATTCCCAGCGCTCGCAGCGCCGGTAATCCTTCGATGATGTCGCGCTCTGCGATCGATCGCGCTTCGACCGAAGCAGCGGGATCGATGAACGTCTTCGCGTTGGCCAGAAATGCGCCGACCGTGCCCTTGCGAACCACCACTCCGTTGATTTCGGTTTCGTTCACCTTGTCAGCAAGAATTTCGTCAGCTCGCATTTGTCGCTCTCCATTCAGCCGTCAACGATCATAACGTGCGGGAGTGGGCTGCTCATCACGTATTTGGATTTTTGATCGGTTGATGCCCCCGCCGCTAAAGTCGCGTTCGCCCAGTTTGGCTAGCCCGAGTCGAGCGCCGTGATCTGGCGGCCCCGCGTCTCCGGCAACATCCAGACCATCACGGCGCCAATCGCCGAGAACAACGCCCCCAGCGCGAGCGTTGGTCCGAAACCGAAGCGCGGGCTCAGCGCGGTGATGATCAGCGGAGTGAAAAACTGAATGCCGCGGGTGACGTTCAGCAACAGGCCCAGCGCCGTATTGCGCACGCTCGTCGGCAACATCTCGGAGATCATCGGGCCCGCGCCCGACCAGATGCCGGTGCCGAAGCCCGCGACGATCAAGGCGCCCCGAATCAGCCCCGGTGTCGCCGCCGCCCAATTCCAGAAGAGTGTCGCGGGCAACAATCCCGCTGCCATCATCGAAGCATAAACCGAGAACACCGGGCGGCGTCCGAAGCGGTCGGCCAACACCCCGAACGCGGCATATCCCGCCAACGCTCCGGTCTGCATCCAGATCATCAGGTTGCCGCTCGCCTGCGGCGTGAGTCCGCGCGCAATGCGCAGGTAGCTCGGCATCCACGTATAGGTGAACCAGTACGCCGCGGAATTTACCAACAGCACGACAAAGAGCAGCCCGATGATCCGGCGATAGGGCCGCAGCGCGGCCAGCGAGTCCGCATTGAACCATCGATGACGTTCGCTGCGCAGCCATACGTCGCTCTCCGGCAACCATCGCCACACGATCGCGGCCACGATGAAGGACGGTGCTGACGAGAGAAGAAAGACGTTGCGCCATCCGATCAACGGCTCGATATGCCCACCGGCGGCCGCCGCGACCATCGCTCCAAGCGGCGCGCCGACCTGCACGTAGGCGGCGTAGCGAGCGCGCCGCGCGGGCGGCACGGTTTCGGCGATCAGGCTCTGCCCGGACGCCCATTCACCGCCGATCCCGAGTCCGGTGAAGCTGCGGAACAGCAGCAGTTGCAGCAGATTGCCGGAAAAGGCGCACAGCGTCGTGCCGATGCCGTACACCAGCACCGACATGATGATCGTCGGCCGCCGGCCGAAGCGGTCCCCCACGAAGCCGAAGATCACGCCGCCGAACGCCGTCATCGCCAGCGCCAGTCCCAGCGTCAACGAGGATTGCGTCTGGCTCAGATGCAGGTCGTGCGCGATCGGCACGATCATGAACGAGTACAAAATGAGATCGTAAAAGTCGAAAATCCACGCCGCGAAGCACAGCGCGATAATGCGGTAGTGAACCGCACCCATCGGGCGTTCGCAGAGCAGCGGGACCGGTGTGCCAGTGGCCGCGATATCTCCGGCGGTGCGCTTCACGAGGTGGTTGCTTTCATCGATGCCGCCGCGGGCGCTCTGCCGCGAACAAATCGCGACTGGCCGAGTCCCCGCTGTTATGGTTGGCTATCATTTGGATTTCAGGCCTCGCTTTCAAGCGGAATCGATCGGCGATCGCGGTAACGCCGGGCCACCGTTACGAATTCTTTCATTGCGGCCGCCATTTTCCCGGCCGCGGGAGCGCGCCAGATGAGGATGCTGAAGAGACTTTTGCGATGGTTGATCAAGACCGCGCTGATGCTGGTCGTGTTGTTCGCGATCGTGATCATCAGCCAATACATTTCCCATCGCTACAAACCCGGATCGGTGCTGGTGCTGAAACTCGACGGCGCCGTGGTCGAACGCAGCAGCACCAACGCGCTCGGCATCCTCAGCTCCGATCAGTCGGCCCTCGATGTGATTCGGCGATCGCTCAAAGCCGCCGGCACCGATGATCGAATCGTTGGCCTCGCGATAAAGGTCTTCGATCCGCAAATGCAACTCGCGCAGGCGCAGGAGTTGTGCGCCATGATCGCGGAGTTCCGCAGCCACGGCAAATGGACCACTGCTTACATGGAAACCGCCGGCGAGGGCGGCTTCGGCAACTTGCCGTTCATGGTCGCGAGCGCCGCCGACGAAGTCTCGATGATGCCGCAGGGCGAAATCAACATTCTCGGCGTCGGAATGCGTGAAATGTTCGCCCGCGGGCTGCTCGACTGGATCAAGGTCAACCCCAATTTCGCCGCGATCGGCAAGTACAAGGACGCCGCGAACATCTTCACCGAGAAGGACTTTACGCCCGCCCAGCGCGAGGAAGACGAGGCCCTGATGGGCAGCATGTTCGATCAGATGGTCGCCGAGTCCGCCGCCCACCGCCATCTCACCACCGATCAGATGCGCGCTATCGTGGACCGCGCCCCGATCACCGCCAGCGACGGCCTCAAGGCGCATCTGCTCGATCGCCTCGAATACGAAGATCAGTTCGATGATCGTGTCGAAAAATATCGCGGTGAACATCACGAGACCATCGCCGCGTCCTCCTACGTGCGATCGGCCGGCCCGCATTTCGGCGGCCGCGACAAGATCGCCGTGGTCTACGGCGTCGGCGCGATTCAGCGCGGCGCCGGGGGCTTCGATCCAATCCTCTCGCCCGGATCGGAAGCCATGGGTTCGGACGACATCGTCAAGGCGTTCAAGGAAGCGCGCGAGGACGATGGCGTTCGCGCAGTGGTCTTTCGCGTCGATTCGCCCGGCGGATCGGTCATCGCATCCGAGCTGATACGGCGCGCGGTCGAGCTGACCGCGGTCAAAAAACCCCTGGTCGTCAGCATGTCGAGCTACGCCGCGTCGGGCGGCTACTGGGTCTCCACGCCCGCGGCCGCAATCATCTCGGACCCCGGCACCATCACCGGCTCGATCGGAGTGCTCGGCGGCAAGTTCAACGTGTCCGGCGCGGCTACCGCACTCGGAGTTAATACGGGGGCGGTCTCGCGCGGCGCCAACGCGCTGATGTTCGATTCATTCAGCGATTTCACGCCCGCCCAATCGCAGATCTTCCGCGACCAATTACTCGGCGGCACCTATCAATACTTTCTGGAGATTGTCGCCAAACAGCGCCACATGACCGTCGCCCAGGTCAACGATATCGCCCAGGGGCGCGTGTGGACGGGAGACCAGGCCTTGAAGGTGAAACTGGTGGACAAGCTCGGTGGACTCAGCGACGCCATCGAACAGGCGCGGAAACTGGCCCATCTCGACCCGACCGATCACGTACAAATCGTGGAATTGCCCGAGGAGGTCAGCTTCATTGGCAAACTGATGAGCGGACAGATCTCAGGCTCGGTCGCACAATGGCAACCGCCGCGCGCCCTCGCCCCGCTGATCTCGCTGGTGCAGGAGGTCCTCACGCGGCACGCCGAAATGGGCCAGGTCTATTGCCCCGTCGCGCCGTTGATGTGACGGAGAAATACGGATCGAGAGAAACGATGCTAGAGTTTACTTGCGGCTACAACCGCGAGGTGCAGGGAGCATGGATACCGATTTGGAGAGCTTTCTTAACACACTCGGCGAAGCAGAGCGCGCCGGCGGCCGGATATTGCATGAATTGACCGATCAAGCGCAATCGCTGGAACTGCGCGAGATGCTGAAGAAGGTGGGTCATGACGAAGGCTACTACGCCGGCGAACTGGCGGCGCACGTGCGGCGCCTCGGCGGCGCGCCGTCGAACAAGACCGGTGATTTCGTCGATAAGGTCCGCGCTGTCACCGACTTCAAGGGCAAGCTCGAACTCCTCAATCGCGGACAGCGCTGGGTCGTGCGCAAGATTGGCGAACAGCTTGGAACCGTCGGCGACGCTCACCTCCAGGCGTTCCTGAAAGTGATGGCTGACGGTCACGACGCCAATATCGGCGCGCTCGAAAAGGCTCTGGCGGAGGGCAAACTATAGGAGACCGTAGGCAGGCTCGAAGCCGCGGCAATCTCCACGAGGCGGGAAGGCAAACTCGATGACTTGTTAGCGCGCGATGCGAAAGTGTCAGATCAGCCGCCGAATCAGCAAGGCCGCCACCAGTGCCGCACCGAACTCGAACTGCAACTGTCCCGACAGCGCCATCGCCCGATTATGCCGCTCGGGGTCGGGACCCTCGGAAACCAGGCGCACTTCCTCTATCGCGTGCGGAGCCGTGATTGCGACCGCTAGCGCCAGCCACGGCAATTGCCCAATCAGGATGCCCAACAGGACCACCAGGTAGGCCCCCAGATTCGACCATCGCAGTTCCTTCACCGCGGCCGCCCGGCCGATTATCACGGCCATCGTTCGTTTGCCGTGCGCGGCATCATTGTCGATATCGCGCAGGTTGTTAGCCTGAAGGACACCCGAACAGAGCAGGCCGATAGGAATCGAGACGATGAACGCACTCCAGGAGAAGTGCAGCGCCTGTACGTAGTATGCGCCCAGGACGTAGCCGGGACCCATCAGCGCGAAGACCATGAAGTCACCCAGCCCGCGATAGGCGAGGCTGAGCGGAGCGGCGGTATAGAAGTACGACCCGATCACCCCGATCAGGCCCAGCATCAGGATCGGCCACCCGCACAGATACACCAGCGTGATTCCAAGCGCGATGCCGAAGATGAAGGCGACGACGCCGCCCAGATAGACCGCCCTCGGTTTCAGATATCCGCGCTGAATCACCAGTCCTGGTCCGAAATTCTCGGGCGATTGCCAGTCCGGCGAATCGGTGCCGCTGATGAAGTCGTAATAGTCGTTGACCATGTTGGCGCCAGCCTGCAAAGCCATCGCTGCGGCCGCCGCCAATAGGTATCTCCATGGCGAGAACACACCGCGCGCATAGAGCGCGGTAAAGGTCCCGACCGAGACGCACATGAACGGCATTCCGAGCGTCCAGGCGCGACTCGCCTGCATCCATACGGCGAGCCATCCGGGACGCGCGGGGTCATTTAGTGTGGCGCTGCCTGCATCTGCCATGGCGCTCGATTGTAGTCCGGGCAGGGGCGCCGCGCGAGCGCGGCGCCCCTGCCCGAAGTGCCCGGCAGAGCGTCGGCGAGCGACGCACTGCCGCTCCACAAAACGCGAGCGGCGGACTGTGACACGTCACCGCCCGCCGCTCGCGTGCTTCAGTGGGAAGCGCGAACCGCTACGCGGCCCGCGCTTCCGTCGCGATCATGAGTCTAGGATGCGCGTAGCGCCTCCAACGAGATCAACTGGTCACGCTGGGTGCCTGTCGTGTAAGGTCGCGACCCGGGTAAACGCTCGAAGGGATCGAGAATACCGAGCTCTTTGCCGATTTCGCGGACGGCCGGCAGCACCTCTTCACCGAGCAGTCTGATGCTCGTCATGCGATCCTCGAAGCTCACCGGTCCCTGGCTCTGGAAGACGCCGAAGACCCCGGGCCGCAAGACCTCGAGGATCTTGCGAATCTTCGGGATCGCCGTCTTGGGCGTGCCCGTGATGATTTGCAACCCGTCCTGCGCCTTCTGATAGCTCTTGTAGATCGCCGCCTTGGCCTCTTCGATCGTGGCTTCGCCGCGAGCAAGACGCCGGCGCGTGCTGTCGGCGGCCTGCTGCAAATTGCCGGGCTCGGCGTTTTCATTGCGCCGTCCCAGTTGTTCGGCACTCACGCCGAGGAAGCCGCCGGAGCCCGCCGTCATCGTGCGCGCGAGGCGCTTGGTCGCTTCCTTCGAATTGTAGCCCGGCGGCAGCGTATGCTCGGGGCGCGAGAACGCACCTTGACCACCGCCGAACAGATGCGCCTTGCCTAGCTCCTGCGCCTTTTCTTCGGTCTCCGCGACGAAAACGTGTTGGAGGTAGCCGAAGTTTTCGGAACCGGCGACGTAGCCCTCCTTGGCGGCGGTGTCACCGTAGATGTTCCAAAGCTCCGCCGTCGCGGACAACGCGGTTCCAAGTCCGAGATAGGGATACCGATGTTGTGCACACCACACTACCGTCTCGGGACTCAGCACGCCCGGAATCATGATCGGCGGATGCGGTTTCTGATACGGCGTCACCCACGGATTCACGTAGCGGTAGTTGAAGTGCTTGCCCTCCCAGCGGAACGGACCGGGACGCGTCCACGCCGCCAGAATCAGATCGTGCGCCTCTTCGAAGCGCTCACGATTGTAGGCGGGATTGGCCTGGTTGAAGATCTGCTCGCTGCCCGCGCCGCGCACCCATCCGGGCACCAGCCGACCGTAGGAAATACAATCGATGGTGGCGAGTTCCTCCGCGATGCGCAGCGGATTCTTGAAGGTCGGCAGCGGATTGCCGAGCAGTACGATGCGCGCTTTCTTGGTGATGCGCGCGAGGATCGATGCCTCCACGTTCATCACCGCGCCCATGCAAAACGGTGTGCCGTGATGCTCGTTGAGCATGATCGCGTCGAACCCGACGTCCTCCGCGTAAACCATCTCCTTGAGATATTCGTCGTAGAGGCGGGCGCCCACTTCGCGGTCGAAGAATTTGTTGGGCACGCCAAAGAAGCCGCGATTCTTGACTACTTCATCCTCGGGCACGTCCCGGTAGGGTCGCTCCGTAAAATACATCAGGATCATATCGTCATCTCCTGTCTGACTGCCGAGTTACAGTTCTGCACAGACGCGCGTTCACACCCGCACCGATTCGTCGCGCTTGGGCGCTCGCTTGAGCGCTTCGAGATCGACCAACGAATCGTACTGCGTACCTGAAGTGTAGGGACGCGACCCGGGTTCGCGCTCGAAGGGATCGACGATACCGAGGCCCTTGGCGATTTCGCGCATCGCCGGCAGCACTTCCTGACCCATCAGGCGGATGCTGGTGAGGCGCTGTTGCGTGGTCAGCGGACCCTGCGCCTGGAACAGGCCAAAGACGCCGGGGCGCAGCACTTCCATGATGAGCTTGAGCTTCGGAATGACGGTCTTGGGCGTGCCGATGATGATCTGCAGGCCGTCCTGCGCCTTCTGGTAGTTGGCGTAGATCTTCTTCTTGGCTTCTTCGACGCTAATCTCGCCCTTGCGCAGCCTGGCGCGCGTGTCGCTTTCGCCCTGCTTGGGAATACCGATGTGGCGAACATCGCCCGACTGCGATTCCTTCAGCTTTTCCGACGTGATGCCGAGGAAACCGTAGTCGGTCGCCTGCTTGGCGAGACGGCGCGTCGCCTCTTTCGAATTGTAGCCCGGCGGCAGCGTGTGTTCGGGGCGCGAGAAATTCGCCGCGCCGCCGCCGAACATCGCCGCGCGACCCTGTTTCTGCGCCTCTTCCTCGGTCTCGGCAACGTGGATTTGCTGCAGATAACCGAAGTTCTCGGTGCCGGCCATGTAGCCTTCATCGGCGGCTGTCTGGCCGTACAGGTTCCACAGTTCGACGGTCGATTGCAGGGCGGTGCCCAGTCCGATGTAGGGGTAGCGATGCTTCGCGCACCAGACCACCGTCTCGGCGCTGATCACGCCGGGTATCCAGATCGGCGGACGGGGCTTCTGGTACGGTAGCGCCCACGGATTGACGTAACGGAAATTGAAATGCTTGCCTTCCCAGCGGAACGGACCGGGCTTGGTCCAGCATGCGAGCACGAGGTCGTGCGCCTCGTTGAAGTATTCGCGGTTGTAGGCCGGATTCGCCTGATTGAAGATTTGCTCGCTGCCCGCGCCGCGCACCCATCCAGGCACCAGCCGGCCCTTCGAGATGAGATCGATTTCTGCCAGCTCCTCGGCCAAGCGGACCGGGTTCTTCACTACCGGCAGCGGATTTCCCAGCAATACGATGCGCACCTTCTTGGTGATGCGCGCGAGGATCGCCGCCTCGACGTTCATCACGGCGCCCATACAGAACGGATTGCCGTGATGCTCGTTGAGCATGATCGCGTCGAAGCCGACTTCTTCCGCGTACACGTCTTCGTCGAGGTACTCGTTATAGAGCCGCGCTCCGACTTGCGCGTCATAGAAGCGATTGGGGACGCCGAAAAAACTGCGGTTTTTGATTACTTCATCTTCGGGAACGTCACGGTACGGACGCTCGGTGAAATACATGATGTGCATCGCTAATTCTCCTTGCGCGCAGTCCGGCCTAGGCCAGGAACTCCCGCACCAGCTTGACGAATTCCGCCGACTTCTCGATCTCCGGACGATGCCCGCAGCCGTCGAAAATGGTCAGCTTGGCATCGGTATTCTTGAGCGCCTTCTTGTAGGATTCCGCCGCGCTGACCGGCACCGTGGCGTCCTCGCGACCCCACACGATATGCGTTGGCAATCCCTTCACGCCTTGCAGGAAGTAGGGCAGGCTGGGGTTGTTCAGGATCGGATCCCACGCGATGCGGGCGCTCTCGGTGCGTGCTTCCTCGAAAGACTCGAACTGCTCGGGAGTGCGCTCGCCGCCGTAGAGCTTGCGGAACTCCGGCGTCGCCGCGGCGTCGTGAACCGTCGCATTTAGCTGCGTCCCGATCGTCACCGCGAAGATGTCGAGGATCTCGCCTTCATCCGGTTTGATTCCTGACGGTGCTACCAACACCATCTTGCGGAAAATCCTGGCATTGGCGGTAGCCATCTCGGCCGCGGTCCATCCGCCAATCGAAATCCCGATGACGTCGATTGGCGCCAGGTTCATTTCATTAAGGACCCAGATGTAGAACAGGCCGAGCTCGTGCACGTTGCGGATGGCTTCGACGCGGGGCGATTTGCCGTAGCCGGGCTGGATCGGAATGATCAGCGTGCGGTCTTTTGCCAGCTCCTCGTGGTAGGACATCCATCCCGGATGTCCCAGCTCCTCGTGTAGCACGAGCAACGGCTTGCCCTTGCCGCCCTTGACGATCGCGAGGTCGGTCCCCGCGATATGGGTGATTTCCTCGGTCCAGTCTGCCATCTGCTGATGGTCCTCCGTGTTAGCGCGGCGGTCAGCGCCTTGCGGTCGCATCCGCCGGCAGAATTGTCAGCGCCGCAGCGAGATGCGCGGCGAAGGTTGAGCGCGCGGCTGCGGGCGCCGCGGGCTTTGATCTCAGGCCGGGCGGCCCCTTCAGGACGCGGCGGCCGCCGGCTCGGTACCGGGCGTCGCCTTGATCAGAACCTGCGCGGTATAGAGTTCGGCGATCTGCGCATCGGAAAGCCCGAGCATCTCGTGCAGGATCGCTTCGTTGTCCTGCCCGACCAGCGATGCTTTCAGGTCGGTGCGGTCGGGCCAGTCGGAGAACTTCACCGGCATCGCCGGCAAGTCAAACGTGCCCAAACGCGGGTCGGTGGCCGTGCGCACGGTCTTGCGCTCGCGCAGATGCGGGTGGTCCACCGCTTCCTCGAGCGAGAGCACAGGTCCGCAAGGAACGCGCTCTTTGTCCAGGGCCGCGACGGCGGAGTCGCGATCGGGGAAAGTCTTGAGCCAATTCTCGATCAACTCTTTGAGCGCGGCGTTATTGCGCACGCGCCGTCCGTTGCTGGAAAAGCGTTCGTCGGTGGCCAGCTCCGGCATGCCCATCGCGCGCGCCAGGCGCGAAAACTCATGCTGCTGCACCAGTAGCATGATGTAGCCGCCGTTGGCCTCATAGACGCCTGTTGGACTGCCCGACGGATGTTGCGAGCCATTGCGCCGCGGCGACCATTTGCCGCGCCGTTGCGATATCACCGGCACCGCCAATTCATGCATATGGAAGTAAGTGTCGAGCAGGGAGGCATCGAGATATTGGCCGGTGCCACTGCGCTCGGCGCTCAACAGCGCGTAACCGACGGCCATAGCGGCCGCGACTCCGGTGGAGACGTCGCCGATAGCCATCGTCGGCACGATCGGCGGACGATCGGCCTCGCCCAGGAGATCGGTCACGCCGGCAAAGGCCGCTCCGATGAAATCGTAGCCGGGTCGATTGCTCAAGGGCCCGGTCTGTCCGGTCGCAGAAATCGAGCACATTACGATCTTGGGGTTGATCTTCCTGAGCGCTTCGTAACCAAAGCCCATGCTCGTGATCACGCCGGGGGCGAAATTCTCCACTACGACATCGATCTTGGGAATCATCCCAAG
>DASXFX010000018.1:0-25080 GCA_036489375.1 Binataceae bacterium (SeqCode)
CGCGCTCGACCGCAAGGAAGTGCTGCCGGCGGCGGCATATCTGGAGGGCGAGTACGGCGTGAACGGGCTCTTCGCGGGGGTGCCGGTGGTAATTGGCGGCGGCGGCGTCGAGCGCATCGTGCAGATCGATCTGACGGCGGCGGAGAAAAAGGCCTTCGAGTCCTCGGTCGCGCATGTGCGCGAGCTGGTCGAAGCAATGGACAAGGTAATCGGCGCGTGAGGCCGGCGCGACACTCGAAGCCGCGCAAATGCAACTGGGCTCATAGGTAACGCATGAATATCCATGAATTTCAGGCCAAGCAGGTTCTCGGCCGCTTCGGCGTGCCGGTGCCCAAAGGGTTGCCCGCCTCGACGCTGGACGAAGCCGCGGAGGCATTCGAATCGCTGGGGTATGCCAAGGCGGTGATCAAGGCGCAGATTCACGCCGGTGGCCGCGGCAAGGCGGGCGGCGTCAAGTTGATCTCCAGTGCGGTCGAGGCGCGGGAATTTGCCGCGAAGATTCTCGATAAGCCGCTGGTGACGCATCAGACGGGTCCCGAGGGCCGTGTCGTGCGCCGCGTCTATATCGAACAGGCCAGCGAAGTCGCGCGCGAGCTCTATCTCGGCATGGTGGTCGATCGCAAGGCGGAGAGCGTCGCGGTTATTGCCAGCACCGAAGGCGGCATGGAGATCGAGGAAGTGGCAGCCAAGACGCCCGAGCGAATCCTGACGGAGCCGATCGATCCGGTAATCGGATTGGCGGGCTTCCAGGCGCGCAAAATCGCGTTCGCGCTGGGCTTGCGCGACAAGCAGGTCGGCCAATTCGGGACGCTGATCGCAGCGCTCTACAAAGCGTTTCTCGAAACCGACGCATCGCTGATCGAGATCAATCCCCTGGTCGTGACGAAAGACGGCAACGTCATCTGCCTCGACGCCAAGATGTCATTCGACGACAACGGTCTGTTTCGCCATCCCGACATCCGCGAACTGCGCGACGCCAATGAAGAGGATCCGGCCGAGACCGAGGCCGCGAAGTTCGACCTCAGCTACGTGCATCTGGACGGCAACATCGGCTGCATGGTCAACGGCGCCGGGCTGGCGATGGCGACGATGGACATCGTCAAGTATTACGGTGCAGAACCCGCGAATTTTCTTGACGTTGGCGGTGGTGCGAACTCGCAGAAGGTCGCAGCAGCGTTTCGCATCCTACTCGCCGACGAGCGCGTCAAAGCGGTGCTGGTGAATATCTTCGGCGGCATCATGCTGTGCGACGTGCTGGCGCAGGGGGTGGTTGATGCAGCGCGCGAGGTCAAGCTGAACATCCCGTTGGTGGTGCGGATGGAAGGCACCAACGTCGATAAGGGCAAGCAGATTCTGAAGGACTCCGGCATCAAGGTGATCGCGGCCAACGACATGGCCGACGCGGCGCGCCGGGTGGTCGAGGCGATCGGCCAGTCAGTTTAGGCAACGGGCACAATCAAGATGAGCATTCTCGTAAACAAGAATACCCGCGTCCTGACCCAGGGCATCACTGGCGCCACCGGGCAAATCCATACCCGCGCGTGCCGCGAATACGGTACCCAGATGGTTGGGGGCGTAGTGCCGGGCAAGGGCGGCACCGACTTCGAAGGGATTCCGATCTTCGACACCGTCGAACAGGCGCGTAAAGCGACCGGCGCGAACGCGACCGTCATCTATGTGCCGCCGCCGTTTGCCGCCGACGCGATTCTGGAAGCGGTCGCAGCCGGTATCGAGCTCGTCATTTGTATCACCGAGGGTGTTCCGGTGCTCGACATGGTGAAGGTTCGCCGTTACATGCGCGGCACTGCCAGCAGGCTGATCGGCCCCAATTGTCCAGGTGTGATTACACCCGGCGAATGTAAAATCGGCATCATGCCGGGTTACATTCACAAGCCAGGTGATGTCGGCGTCGTGTCTCGCTCGGGCACACTCACCTACGAAGCCGTGTACCAACTGACCCAGTTGGGAATCGGACAGTCTTCGTGCGTCGGCATTGGCGGCGATCCGATTGTCGGCAGCGGCCATATCGAGATCCTGAAGCTGTTCAACGCGGACCCGGCGACGCGCGCGGTCATCATGATCGGCGAAATCGGCGGCAGCGCGGAGGAAGAGGCTGCGCAGTACATCAAAGAAAACTTCAAGAAACCGGTGGTGGCCTTCATCGCGGGGCAGACCGCGCCAAAGGGACGCCGGATGGGGCACGCGGGCGCGATCATCTCGGGCGGACGTGGCACCGCGGCCGACAAGATTGCGGCATTGATGGCCGCGGGTATCGCGGTTGCGATGAGTCCGGCGGAGCTCGGCGTCACGATGAAGAACCTGCTGGAAAGCAAGGCTGCCTGAGCGCGTCGCCGCACAACAAACACATAAATTAAAGTATCACATTAAGTAATAATTCATGGAAAGAACTTTCGCGATTTTCAAGCCCGACGCAGTTGCACGCCATCTGGCCGGTGACATCCTCAAGCGCATCGAAGAGAGCGGCCTGCGCGTGGTGGGTCTCCGCCTGACACAATTGACCCGCGCCGAGGCGGAATCGTTCTACGCCGTGCACAAGGAACGGCCGTTCTACAAGTCGCTGTGCGACTACATGACCTCGGGACCGGTGATCGTCGCGGTATTGGCAGGGGACGGCGCGATTAAGCGCTGGCGCGATCTGATGGGCGCGACCGATCCGGCTAAAGCTGCCCCTGGCACGATTCGCAAGGACTTCGGCCAGAACGTAGAGCAGAACGCGACGCACGGCTCCGACGCGCCCGAGACCGCCGCAAACGAAATCGCATTCTTCTTTCGCGGCCTCGAAATACTTGCCTGAAAAGGGGCCGCGCGACGATCCCCATGTCATGGTTGTAGCTCTTTGACGCTGACTTTTGCGCGGCGGTTCGGTTGGCGCGCAGACAGCTTCGATAATCCGCTGAATCGTTTACAATGGCGGGTGTGACTCAGCTTCATTCATCCGCAGAAAGCGCAGCCATGCCCGAAAAGATCGAGTTGCGCGATCTTGCGCTCGACGAGCTCGAGGCGATCGTGCGCGAGGCGGGCGAACGGTCGTTCCGAGCGCGCCAGATCATGGGATGGATCTGGAGCCGAGCAGCCGAGTCGTTCGACGCAATGCACGATCTGCCGGCTCCCTTCCGCACAGAATTAGAACAACGCTTCAATCTCGGATCGCTCATGCAAGCGCACGTTGCCCGCTCGACCGACGGCACGCGAAAATTGCTGATCCGGCTCCGCGATGCGGAGGAGATTGAGAGCGTCATCATCCCCACCGAGGGACGAACTACGTTGTGCATCTCGAGTCAGGCCGGATGTGCGATGGGTTGCGGTTTTTGTGCGACCGCACGGATGGGGCTGCATCGAAACCTCGCGGCCGGTGAGATCCTCGGCCAGGTGATGGCGGCGCGGCGTGAACTCGATCCCGGCGAAGTTCTCACGAATTATGTTTTCATGGGCATGGGCGAGCCGCTGGCGAACTATCCGCGGCTCCATCGAGCGCTCTCCATCATGACCTCGGACTGGGGCCTTGGGATCTCGCCGCGCCGGATAACCGTATCGACGGTCGGCTTGGTGCCCGGGATGGAACGGCTGTTGGCCGATTTTCCCGTGCATCTGGCGGTCTCGCTGCACGCCACTACAGATGAAGTCCGCGATCGTATCGCGCCGATCAATCGACGCTATCCATTGCGGACGTTGATCGACGCTTGCAAGGCGTTGCCAATCGCGCGGCGGCGGCGCATCACCTTCGAGTACGTGATGCTCGCTGAGGTGAACGATTCTGCCGACGATGCCCATCGCCTGGTGAAGATGCTCGCGCCCCTGCGGGCGAAGGTAAATCTGATCTTCTTCAATCCATTTCCGGAGGCGCCGTTCCGGCCGAGTTCGCGCGAGCGGGTCGAGTACTTTCAAGCGATCCTCCATCGGGGTAACTTGACCGCTACGATCCGCGAGAGCCGGGGACGCGATATCGCGGCGGCTTGCGGCCAGTTGTACGCAGAACGAAACCAACCCGCAGCATCGCAGTAATAGAGCACGGTAACAGGGGCGATCAGACCGCATGGCGAAAACGGTACTCGGCATAATCGGTGGCAGCGGCTTCTACCAGATGAGCGGGCTCGATCGAGTCGAAGAGATTGTGCTCGAAACGCCGTTTGGACGCCCCTCGGATGCCTACTATCGCGGGCACCTCGGAGACGTCGAGATTGTTTTCCTGTCGCGCCACGGCCGCGGACATCGAGTATTGCCGAGTGAGCTGAATTATCGCGCCAACATTTGGGGAATGAAGAAGCTCGGCGTCGAGCAACTAGTATCGGTCAGTTCCGCTGGTAGCATGAAGGAGCATATCGCACCGGGCGATCTGCTGGTGGCCAATCAGTTCGTTGACCATACTTACATGCGCCACCAGACATTCTTCGGCGATGGCATCGTCGGGCACGTCTCGCTGGCCGATCCGGTGTGCGCGGATCTAAGCCGCGACCTGGTGTCGGCGGGGCGTAATGCCGGTGCGACGATTCACGACGGCGGCACCTATTTTTGTATCGAAGGGCCTCAGTTCTCGACGCGCGCGGAGTCCAATCTCTATCGCAGTTGGGGCGTTGACGTTATCAGCATGACGGCGATGCAGGAGGCACGGCTAGCCCGCGAGGCGGAGCTTTGTTACGCGGTGCTGGTGCTGGTGACCGACTACGATTGCTGGCACGCGAGCGTCGCGGCGGTCGATATCGGCGAAATTCTGCGCGTGATGAAGCTCAATGTCGAACTGGCGCAACAGGCGGTGATGACGCTGGCGCGCACACTCGCTACGCGATCGCGAACTTGTGCGTGTCCGCATTCGTTGAAGGATGCGATCATTACCGACCGCTCGGTAATTTCCAGGGAAACCGTCGCGAAGCTCGAGCCGATAATCGGCAAGTACATCAAAGCCTGAGATCCCTTCATCCGCTCCGCAGAGAGCCGGGTGCGCGTAAAAGTGAGTGGCGCTTACAGATGAGTATTGTCGCAGTCGGAACCATCGGATACGACACGGTCGAAACGCAACACGGCAGCGTTAACGCTGCGCTGGGCGGATCGGTTAGTTACTTCGCGCTGGCGGCGCGCTTCTTCGCACCGGTCAGTATCGTCGCGGCAGTCGGCACCGATTTTCGCCCAGAGGATCGGCGTCTGTTTGACGATCGCGGAGTCGATTTGCGCGGGATGGTCACGCGCGACGGTCCGACCTTTCGATGGCACGGGCGCTATCACGAGGATATGAACATCCGCGACACCATCAGCCTCGCCCTCAACGTCTTCGCCGACTTCAAACCCGATCTGCTGCCCGACCAGCGCCGCGCTGACTACGTATTCCTGGCGAACATCTCGCCGGAGTTGCAGGCCCACGTGCTTGCGCAGGTAGCAAGTCCCAAGGTGGTGGCCGCCGACACCATGAATCATTGGATCGAAAACGATCGCGCCGCGTTGGTCCGATTGCTGCCGCGAATCGACATCCTGACGCTCAACGACGAAGAAGCGCGGATGCTTAGCGGCGAACATAACCTGGTCAAGGCGGGGCGCGCGATCGTGAAGATGGGACCCGACACCGTGCTGGTCAAGCGCGGCGAATACGGGGTGCTGCAATTTACCAAGGATGCGATGTTCGCGGTGCCGGCGTACCCGCTCGAAGAAGTAATCGATCCGACCGGTGCCGGCGATACCTTCGCCGGCGCTTTCATGGGCTATATCGCGCGCAAGGGCGTGGTCAACGAAGCGGTGTTAAGGTCGGCCGTGGTTTACGGCTGCGTGCTGGGGTCGTTCGTTGTCGAGCAATTCTCCGTCGATCGCGTCGCAGCCTTGACCTGGGAGGATATCGAAACGCGTTATCGCGCCTTTCTCGAGCTGACCGATTCGCATCACCCGCGATGGACCTCTCAATAGTTATTCCGCTCTTCAACGAGCGAGATAATCTCGCACCGCTGCACGCGGAACTGGCACCCGTGCTGAACGCGACCGGCCGATCGTATGAAGTAGTGTTTATCGACGACGGCAGCACCGACGGCGGCGAAGCGGTGTTGCGCGAGATCAAGGCGCGCGACCCGCACGTTCGCGTGATTCGCCTGGCGCGTAATTCCGGCCAGACCGCCGCGCTCGCCTGCGGACTGCAACTGGCGCAGGGCCGCGTGATCGTCGCGCTCGACGCCGACGGTGAGAATGATCCGGCAGACATTCCGCGCCTCCTGGCGAAACTCAATGAGGGTTACGACCTGGTCAGCGGCTGGCGCACCGATCGCTGGCGCAATGCAGCATTGACCCGGCGGCTGCCCTCGGTCGCGGCGAACTCGCTCATCTCGCGCATCACTGGAGTCGAGCTGCACGACTACGGCTGCACGCTCAAAGCTTATCGCGGCGATCTCGCGCGCCGCCTGATGCTCTACGGCGAGATGCATCGATTCGTGCCGGCGATTGCGGCCGAGCAGGGCGCGCGCATCGCCGAGATCGAGGTAAATTTCCGGCCGCGGCGCCACGGTTCGTCGAAATACGGTCCCGGCCGCATCATCCGCACCATCCTCGATTTGCTGACGGTGCGTTTTCTGGCTGGCTATTCGACCCGGCCGATACAGGTATTCGGCGCGATCGGCGTGCTGCTGGGAGCGTTAGGTTCGATCTGGACCGCGATCCTCGTCTTTGAAAAGGTGATACTGGGATGGCCATTGGGTAATCGGCCCGCGCTGTTGTTGGCGGTGCTGCTGGTGGTGGTCGGTGTGCAATTCGTCAGCCTCGGCCTGATCGGCGAAATGATCGCGCGGACCTATCACGAATCGCAGAACAAGCCGATCTATGTGATCAAGGAAGAGTTCTGACCGCCCGATGATCGTTAAAGGGGAGTTTTAACAACCAGATGAATATCGCGGTGGTGGGCACGGGTTACGTCGGCCTGGTGAGCGGTATCTGCTTCGCGGAAAGTGGCAATGAAGTCGTCTGCGTCGATATCGATCGCGACCGCGTCGACCAACTTAATGCTGGCAAGGTGCCCATCTACGAGCCCGGACTGGAGGAGCTGGTACGGCGCAACCTGAAAGAAAAGCGCATCACCTTTACCACCGATCTCGTCAGTGCGATTAGCCAGTCGATGGTCTCGTTCATTGCGGTCGGCACGCCCATGAGCGCGAATGGAGCGGCTGATTTGAGCGGTGTGCTGAAAGCTGCGGAATCGATCGCACGAGCCGTCACCGGCTACCACATCATCGCGATAAAGAGCACTGTTCCAGTTGGCACCAATGACAAGGTGCGCGAAATCGTTGAGCGCACGGTGAAGCATCGGATCGATGTTTGCTCGGTGCCGGAGTTCCTCAAAGAGGGATCGGCGATCGAGGATTTCATGCGCCCCGATCGTGTCGTGATCGGTTCGACCAGTGAGCAGGCGACCACGATTTTGAGCGAGGTCCACGCGCCTTTCCTGCGCACCGATAATCCCCTGCTGGTGATGCATCCGCGATCCGCCGAACTAACCAAGTACGCCTCCAATGCGATGCTCGCGATCCGAATTTCGTTCATCAACCAGATGGCAAACCTGTGCGAAGCGGTCGGTGCGGAAATCAACGACGTGCGGCGCGGGATGGGATCGGATCGGCGGATCGGAACGCAATTCCTGTTTCCCGGAGTCGGCTACGGCGGTTCGTGCTTTCCCAAGGATGTGCAGGCGCTGATTCAGAGTGCGGCCGTAGAGAACCTCGACTTCAGTCTGCTTAAAGCCACCGACGCCGTTAACGCCCAGCAAAAGCGCATGCTGGTCGATCGGGTGAGGCAGCATTTCGGCGGAGATATCGCTGGCCGTACTCTCGCCATCTGGGGGCTGGCGTTTAAGCCGCGCACCGATGACATGCGCGAAGCTCCATCGCTGGTGGTGATCGAAGAATTGCTCGCGGCAGGCGCGCACGTGCAGGCGCATGATCCCGAGGCCCTCGGCTCGGCGCGGCGGTTCTTCGGCGATCGCATCAGCTATTACGAGACCAACTACGACGCACTGCCGGGGGCCGACGCACTTATCATCCTGACCGAATGGAACGAGTTTCGTCATCCGAACTTCCATCGGATCAAGGGGGCGCTCAAGGAGCCGGTAATCTTCGACGGGCGCAACCTGTATGATCCCGCACTGATGCGCGCGCTCGACTTTCGTTACTACTCGATTGGGCGCCGGCCGTTGTAGCTGACCATAGTTCGCGAGGCTCCCCTGGCCATCTCGGATAGATTGGCGGAGGCGGCGAGCGACAAAGATTTAAGTTTTGCTGCTCTCCATATAAGGGGAGCGTTTCGGGCAGATTAGTTGGAGATTATCTATGCGGATTCTTGTCACCGGCGGCGCGGGTTTTATCGGATCGCATACGGTGGACGCGCTGGTCGCGACCGGATCGCACGAGGTTTCCGTCGTCGATAACCTGTCGGCGGGCAAGCGCGATCAAATTAACCCCGGCACGCGCTTCCATCAGGCGGATATCCGCGACGCCGCCGAAGTCGGGCGCATTATCGGCGAACAGCGGCCGGAAGTAATAGTGCATTTTGCGGCGCAAATGGATGTGCGGCGGTCGGTCGCCGATCCCGCCTTCGACGCGCAGGTTAATCTCGTCGGGTTTCTCAATCTGATGGAGGCGGCGCGCCAACACGGGCTACGGCGCGTGGTGTTTTCTTCCACTGGTGGCGCGATTTACGGCGAGCAGGACACTTTTCCGGCGGACGAGAGCCATCCGTGCCGGCCGGTCAGCCCATACGGAGTGGCGAAATTCTCAACCGAGTCGTATCTATTTTTTTACAAGGCCCAGTACGGCATCGACTACGCCGCGATGCGCTACGCCAATGTCTATGGCCCGCGACAGGATCCGCATGGCGAGGCGGGGGTGGTCGCAATCTTTTGTGGGCGTTTGCTCGAAGATAAACCGGTGACGATCTTCGGCGACGGCAAGCAAACGCGCGACTATGTTTACGTTGGCGATGTCGTGCGCGCCAACGTCGCTGCAGTTACTGCCTCAGCCACCGGACCGATTAACGTCGGCACCGGAATCGAGACCGACGTGAATCAGCTATATCGGGCGCTGGCTGCGGCAGCAGGATCGGATCGTCCTCCTACCTATGCGCCTGCGCGGCTCGGCGAACAGAGCCGGTCGGTGATTGCGGCAGTGCGCGCCAAACGCGAACTCGGATGGAGTCCCCAGGTCACGATCGAGGAGGGACTGCGGCGCACTTATGATTTCTTCAAGGAGCGCGTCGCGCATCGGCCCTGACGCCATGCTACTATGGCGAGCTTGGATGCACGCTCCGCGTGCGGTCCCTGGTGCCGCGCATAACTAATGACCCCACGCGAACTGATTCGGAACTTCTCGATTATCGCGCATATCGATCACGGCAAGTCCACGCTGGCCGATCGCCTGCTCGAACGTACCGGCGCGCTTACCAAGCGCGAGCTGAAGGAGCAGTTCCTCGACTCGATGGACCTGGAGCGTGAGCGCGGTATCACCATCAAGGCCCGATCCGTGCGGCTCAATTACGCGGCCAAGGACGGCCGTACGTACATCCTCAACCTCATCGATACTCCCGGCCACGTTGATTTTGCTTACGAGGTGTCGCGCAGCCTCGCCGCCTGTGAAGGGGCGCTGCTGGTGGTTGATGCTAGTCAGGGGGTCGAAGCACAGACCCTGGCGAACGTTTATATGGCGCTCGATCACGGCCTCGAAATTGTGCCGGTGATTAACAAGATCGATCTCCCCGGTGCCGACGTCGAACGCACCCGCGAGCAAATCGAACAGGTGATCGGGCTCGACGCCAGTGCTGCCATCCTGACCAGCGCGAAGGAAGGCGTGGGCATCGACGAGGTTCTCGAGGCGCTCGTTGAACTGGTGCCGCCGCCTGCCACAGGCGATGGCAAGCCGCCGCGGGCGCTGATCTTCGACAGTTGGTACGACGTTTACGAAGGGGTCATCGGCCTGGTGCGGATCTTCGACGGTGAGCTCAAGCGCGGAATGAAGGTCCGCCTGATGGGTACCGGCAAGTTGGGCGAAGTGATGCGCCTGGGCTACTTCACGCCGCACGAGCAGCAGTCGGACACGCTCGGCCCCGGCGAGGTCGGCTTCATCGTCGCGGGTATCAAGACCGTTGCCGACATGCGCATGGGCGATACCGTAACGGATGCGGACAACCCTGCGGCCGAGCCGCTTGCTGGTTTCAAAGAACTCAAGCCGATGGTATTCGCGGGACTCTACCCGACCGAAGCGAACCAGTACGGCGAACTGCGCGACGCGATCGAAAAGCTGCGACTCAACGACGCGAGCATCATCGTCGAGCCGGAATCTTCGCAGGCGTTGGGCTTCGGCTTTCGCGCCGGATTTCTCGGACTGCTCCACATGGAAATCGCGCAGGAGCGGCTGGAACGCGAATTCGGGCTCGATCTCGTCGTGACCGCGCCGACCGTGGCGTATCAGGTGCGGACCAACGCGGGCGCCACTGTGATGGTCGATAACCCAGCGTTGTTGCCCGATGAAAACACGGTCGAGGCGATCGAGGAACCGTTCATCCTGGCGGCGATTCACGTGCCGGAGGAGTTCCTCGGTGCCGTGATGCATCTATGCGAAGAACGCCGCGGAGTGCAGCGCGACTTGCGTTACTCCGGACACCATCGTGCGATTTTGCATTACGAAATGCCGTTGGCGGAGATCGTTTTCGACTTTTACGACCGCCTGAAATCGGCGACTCGCGGTTACGCCTCGCTCGATTATGAATTTCTGGACTTCCGCCCGGAGCATCTGGTTAAATTGGACATCCGCATCAACGGGGAGCCGGTGGACGCACTGTCCGTTATCGTTCATCGGGACAAGGCCTACGATCGGGGGCGGGCGTTGTGCGAGAAGATGCGCGAATTGATTCCGCGCCAGATGTTCGAAGTAGCGATCCAGGCGGCAATCGGAGCGAAGGTTATCGCCCGTGAGAGCGTCAAGGCGCTGCGCAAAAATGTCACCGCGAAGTGCTACGGCGGAGACATCACCCGCAAGCGCAAGTTGCTCGAGAAGCAGAAGGAAGGCAAGCGAAGGATGAAGCAAGTCGGCCGCGTCGAAATTCCGCAGGAAGCGTTCCTCGCCCTGCTCAAGGTTGGGGAGTAGCTTCGGACGTGCCCGAACCCTTACGTAAAAGCCCCGGAGCTTCGCCGGTCGGCAACAGCCCCGCACCCGTCGCTGAAAAATCCGCCGCGCGCGAGTACACCGAAGCGTTCATCATTGCGCTCGTACTGGCGATTATACTGCGCACATTCTTTATCCAGGCCTACAAGATTCCGTCCGGATCGATGGAGCCGACGCTGCTTGTCGGCGATCACATTATCGTCAACAAACTGATTTACGGACTGCGCCTTCCGGACTCGTTTTTCGGCCTCACGCCATTCGACAACAAGATACCGTGGGGCCATTACCTCTTTCAGTTCGAGCCCGTCCATCGCGGCGACGTGGTGGTGTTCGTGTTCCCGCCGGATCCGACCAAGGACTTTATCAAACGCGTAATTGGCATTCCCGGCGATACCATCGAGGTCAAGGACGGCAAACTATGGCGCAATGGAGCGCTGGCCGACGACCCGCACGCGCATTTCGAGCTCACTCCGGATCAGCGCCAGCAGAATTCTCCCCGCGACTATTTCGGACCGCTCACGGTTCCCCCTGGGCAATACCTGATGATGGGCGATAATCGCGACCGCAGCTACGACGGCCGCTTCTGGGGCCTGGTCGATCGCAACGAGGTCGAAGGCCGCGCCATGTTCATCTATTGGTCGTGGGACAGCGACGGCACTGGCATTCTGCCCATCCGCTGGAACCGGTTTGGCAAGGTCGTGGATTAAAGCTTCAAGCGATATACATAGACCGCGATTCGATATATAAAGTGCGCCATACGATACAGGGGATCTAGCGGTGATCGACGAAGCGGAGGCCAACGAAGTGGAGGCCAAGATGGGGGCGATACTGGAGCAACTGGCCGCGCGCTTTGATCTGGTTCTCGAAGCCGTTACTGGTTTCGGCGGACAAATTGACGCACTGCGCGAGGAAATCGTCGGTCAATTCAGCGAAGTGGGGCGTCAGGTCCGCTTCCTTTCCGATCGAATTGCCGAGAACCGCGAGGGTGTGTCCATCACGCGCGCCGATTTGGGTGCCGAGATGGTCCGAATTGGCGAGAATCTTGGCGCGACCCGGGTCGAATTCCGCGAGCAACTGGCTGCGACCCGTCTCGAACTACAACAACAACTTGCGACTGAGGCCGAACTTGGACGCCAACGCGTGGCGGAAGAGCTTGGACGCGCCGCGACCGAAATGCGCGCGCAGTTGAACCGCGACGTCACCGCTGCGGGCGACTCGGTGCGCAAGGAACTTAACGCATTTCGCTCCGAGATCGGCCATGAAATCCCTGCCGCATCCGCCCATGTGCGCGCCGGAATCGCCGAATCAGCCGACAGCGTGATCAAGAAACTCGATGCCGAATTGAAGGTCACCAATAAAGCGCTCGCTACTCTGACGCGTAAATTCGAGCGTTTCGACGATCGCCTGACGGTGCAGTCCAAAGATCAGGACCAGCGCATCACCAAGTTGGAGCGTCGCGCGACGCGCTGATCCAACCCGATCTCGCATAATCCTTCCCCCGACTCCTCATGCGGGCGAGCCGAGTTCTTGCCTGCTTCCCGGTCCATTACGGACGGATCACCCGCGCGGGACCTTTCCGATCTCGTACGAAAGTAGTAGTAACCAACGTTCGTTATCATGCACTTTCCCTGCATTGAAAGACATGAAGACTTGTCTAAGCTATTCTTCCCATCACATTCCTTCCTTAGATCCTTATCCTCTGCTATAAACGAGACTAGCTTATCCATCACGCGCTCAGGATTGCAGTGAAGGCCCAAACCGAATACCAGCATCCCGGCGAACCCACTCATCGATTCCTCGGCTACTACCGCCGGGAAATCGAGGGTCGTCCGATGTTCATCTATCGATGTGTCTGCGGTTACGTCGAAGCGGACCCTCTAAGCGGTGGCCCGTATATCTCACTGGACCACCGCCTCAAGCCGCGTCCTGACGCTCGTCGCCTCGTGCTTCATCTGAATCTCGAACGGGCGCACGAGCTGAATTAGCCTGCGATTCTGTCTGGTCGAACGTCGCTACCGTTCAATTCCCCATCCCCGAACTCGTCCGCTAGTCACTTCTTCTCGAACGAAGGTCCCGACCACTTCGATTCGACCGCAAAGGGACTCGACGCGCCGCCGCCGAAGAGGTTCCCGCCTGCCATCAGGCCGCCGTCCACCACCATTGCCGTCCCTGTCACCCATTCCGAATCGTCGCTCGCGAGATAGAGCGCCATCCCTGCGATATCCTCACCGGTGCCGGCCCGCGGAATCGGCTGAATCGCTCCGAGGAGTTGCTGCACGACCGGTTCGCCGCCCGGGATGTGCTGATGGATGAGCGGCGTGTTGATGCCGCCGGGACAGATGCAATTGACGCGGATGCGACTTGGCCCAAGATCAATCGCGGCGCATTTCGTGAGATGGACCACGCCGGCTTTCGCGACACTGTAGGGCAGGGGGCCGGCGCCGCCGCGCAATCCCGCAACTGAGGCCGTCGAGATGATCGAGCCGCCGCCCGCCTTGCGCATCGCCGGAATCGAATACTTGATGCCAAGGAAGACGCCGCGCAACAGGATCGCGAACGTCCGATCCCAATTCTCAACGGTGGTCTCTTCAAGGCTCCCGAGCGCGCCCGCCAGACCCGCGTTGTTGAACATGATGTCGAGTTTGCCGTACTCCTTGACCGCACGATCGATCGCGGCCTTGATTGCGGCTTCCGAAGTGACGTCGGTGTGCTGGAAAATGGCGTTACCGCCATTCTCTTTGCAATCGCGAACCGCGGCTTCTCCGCCCTCGGCGTTGAGGTCCGCGATTACTACGCTGGCGCCCTCTCCCGCGAAGCGAGCCGCCGTCGCACGGCCCATTCCGCTCGCTGCCCCGGTGATCACTGCAACTTTTCCGTCGAGTCTGCCCATGAGTTGTCCCTCGCTGAGTTCGGGTCCGTTTAGTTTCATCTGCTGGCGCCAGCTTTGACCGCTGTCGCCGGCGCATCATGTTGCCCCATCGACGGGGGATCTGCCAACGCTCGCCCTTGGCGCAGGATGTGGCCGTTGCGGTGTATAATGCTGGCACGATGAGCAGGGTGCCGAATAACCGGCGAGCGGCCGCCGCGTTGATCCGATCGACCGAAGGGATGCATCCGCACGATGCGCACCCATCGCGCGATCCGGAAGACCCGGCTGCTACATCCGACGATCAGCTCGTCCAGCTCGTCGCGAATGAAGCCGCTCCCGCTGATCAGCCCGTCGCGGATGAAGCCGCACCCCTCGAACCCGGAGCACCGGAACAACCCTCGACCGAACCCGACACTGCGATTGAAAAGCCGGCGGCGCACTCAGCCCGCGAAGATTTCGGCCCCCGCTACGGCTCGCTGGTCGAGTATCCGACCACTGCGAACGTCGCCGTTGAGTTAAAGCCTCGCGCCCGTCAGGCCGTTCGCGGAAGACCGGCGAAGGCAGAGCGGGAACGCGCCGGTGGCAGTCCGACGGAGCTCGCGTCCGCGGAGTATGACCTGGCGGCAGAGGGCGCGGCGAATGACAACGACGGCGCCCCAGTAGAAGCGCTCTCGGAAGACGCGCTCACCCGCAAGCTCGACGCGATCCCGACCGAGCCCGGCGTTTACCTGTTGCGCGATCGCAACGGCAAAGTGCTCTACATCGGTAAGGCCAAATCGCTGCGGCCGCGAGTGCGATCGTATTTTCGCGAGGGCGGTGACGGCCGCTTTCAGGTGCGCTTCCTGATGCGCCAGGTGCGCGATTTCGAGACCCTCGTCGCGCGCAGCGAGAAAGAAGCGCTGATTATCGAAAACAACCTCATCAAGCAGTACAAGCCACGCTACAACATCCGGCTCAAGGACGACAAATCCTATCTCAGTGCGAAGGTCACGAATCACGCGTGGCCGCGAATCACCGTCACCCGCCGCATCGTCAAGGATGGTGGCCGCTACTTCGGCCCATTCGGATCGGCCGACGGTTTGCGCGAGACCATCGATGTCATCCGCAAGGTCTTTCCGCTGCGCACCTGCTCCGACACGGTTTTTCGCAATCGCTCGCGGCCCTGCATCGAATACCAGATCAAACGCTGCCTCGGGCCGTGCGTGCTGCAGGTCGATCGCGAGGAATACAAACGGCACCTCCACGCTGCCGAGCTGCTGCTTGAGGGCAAGAACCTCGAACTGTTGCGCGATTTGCGCGAGCGCATGAAGGGCTACGCGGAGCGCCTGGAGTTCGAGGAAGCGGCGCGCGTGCGCGATAGTGTGCGCGCTATCGAAAAGACCGTCGAGCGGCAAACCGTGCTGCACCATTGGGGTGGCGATCAGGATGTCTTCGGGCTTTATCGCGAGGGCGGCTTTATCGAAGCGATCGTTTTGCTCGTGCGCAACGGCAAATTGACCAGTACCCGCGGCTGGAGTTTTCACGACCTCGAATTTGCCGACGAGGACGTCCTCGCCGATCTGCTGACCCAGTACTACGCCGGCGCGCGCTTTATCCCCGACGAGGTGATCCTGCCGGTGACGCTGGAGGATGCCGACGTCCGCGCCGACTTGCTCACCGATCGCCGCGGCAAGAAGGTCGAGGTCTTCGTGCCCCAGCGCGGCGACAAGTTGCGCCTGCTCGAGATGGCGATGGAGAATGCGCGCCAGAGCTTCGCTTCGCGCCGCGACAACGAAAGCACGCGCGAGAAAATGCTCGATGAGCTCCGCTCCAAGCTGCATCTGCGCAACTTGCCCAAACGCATCGAATGTTACGACATCTCGAATCTGCAAGGCTCGATGGTGGTCGGATCGCAGGCGACTTTTGACGAAGGCGAGCCGCAGAAGGCGCTCTATCGACGCTACCGGATTCGCACGGTTGAGGGTCAGGACGACTTCGCGAGTCTCTACGAGGTCCTCAGCCGACGCCTCAAACGGGCGCAGGAGGAGAAGGAATATCCCGACCTGTGGGTGATCGACGGCGGCAAAGGCCAGCTCAATGTCGCCATCCAGGTGTTGAAGGAATTCAATCTGACCGATCAGATCGAAGTCGTTTCGCTGGCCAAACAGCATGTGCTCAACGACGTCCGCGATCGCGCCGTGACCAAGTCCGAGGAGCGTGTATTTCTGCCCAATCGCAAGGACCCGATTATCCTGCCGCGAAATTCGACCGCGCTCTTCGTGCTCGTGCGCATCCGTGATGAGGCTCATCGTTTCGCGATCACCTACAATCGCGATCTGCGCCGGCGCGCGCGGCTGCGATCGGTGCTCGACGATATCGAAGGTATTGGCCCGGTCCGTCGGCGCGAATTGCTGCGCCACTTCGGCAGCCTGCGGAGGATTCGCGAAGCGTCTTTGCCGCAGTTGGCGACCGTCAAGGGCGTCAATGCGGAACTCGCCGCCGAAATTCGCCGGCACCTCGATCTGATGTCGGCGCTGCTCGATCAGGAAGAGAAAGTCGAACGCGAAGAGGATCGCGTCGCCGCCGAGTACCTCGACGCAGGCAACGGCCAGTTGCAGTTGCTCGCGCGCAAGGCCAAGGCTCCAGCGTCGGAATCAGCAACCTCCGAGGAGTCCGGCGCATCGCAGGAGTCGGCTGCCTCCGAGGAATCCGCGCCATCAACTGAGAGCGCACAGTCCGTACCCGATCCTTCAATTGAGCAGCCGACGTCCGCAGAATCTGCACCGACTACAGATCCGGCGCAACGCCCGGACGACGGCAACGAGACCTGACTCGGGCGCCCGCTTTCGGTTGTGAAAGAACGGCCGCATCCGTCTCTTGATCGGACTACACGAATGGTCCGACGATCATGGAGCAGCAATCGATCGCTGGCGCGGGGCGAAGATCCTTTCGCGCAAGGCCATGATGCGCCGCTCAACGATTCGATAATGTAATTCGGCCAGCGTCATGCTCAGAACCAGCACCAGCGCGAAGTCCTTGCCGAGGCACGCCAGCCGGCCGCACCCGAGGTTGATCATTTTGTCGGCGACAAAAATCGCGATCGATTCGAACAAATAGATCCCGTACGAGACGCGGCCGATTTCCACCATCGGCGCGCTCGCGAGGAAACGCGCAACCCCACCGCGCGCACCGAGCCAAATCGCGGTGATTATCACGCCGACCGCCAGCGACATCAGGGGCGATCCGATGGTGTAGTACCACCAGTCCGTTGAGCCGCCCCAGACGATAAATGGCGTCGCCACGATCGCATAAAGCCACAGCGCCCGTTTTGAAAAGAACCGCGGAAATGCGGCCAGCCGCTCTCCGGTCAGTGCGAGGATGCAACCGATGCCGATGCCGTCGAGGCGCGTCACCGTGCCATAGAAAATAAAGCGCTTGGCGATCGCGTGCGGGTATAGCGAATAGACCGCGATCCGAATCGCCACCGAGACTGCGACCGTGGCGTACAGCGCGACCAGCGCGCGGCGGCGTCCCAGCGCTCGCAGCGCCCACGGCCACACGAGGTAAAACTGCTCCTCGATACAGAGCGACCATGCTTGAAAGAGCGCGATATGCATCGCTTCGGTGAAATAGAGCGAGATCCAGAGATTGAGCGTGTACGTCAGAAAGAGCGGCAGAAATACCAGCAGGGTCCAGAAATAGTTATACCGTCCGGCCGCGATCAATCCTGCCATCGTCAACAGCAGCGCCGAGACAAAAGTCGGATAAAGCCGGAATGCGCGACGGCTGTAAAAGCGAATGATTCCGATTGTGCCGGTCGCATCGAGCTCCTCGACCAGCAGCCGTGTGATCAGAAAGCCGCTCAGCACAAAGAAGATATCGACGCCGAACCAGCCCCACGCTCCGATAAACGCATAGCGCGGGCTGAAACCGAAAACGTGAAACGCCATCACCGACAAGACCGCGATGGCACGGATACCGTCGAATTCCGGGATGCGTTTTGACGAAGCGATAGATCGATCCTCTGGCTCGCGCGTGAGGTTATTTTCTTCGGCGCAAGCCAGTCAAGAACCGGACTTGCTCGATCAGCGCAAATCTCGGACGTAGGCAGCTTCGCCCCGAAGGCATATACCATTGGTAGAGTTTTAGAACAGCGCGAGAGGTGCGCAAATCGCCGCCGCGACGCCATTCGTTATCAGCCCGCCGACCCGTGCCTCTGCGCTCGCTCCTGCAATGCCCGCGAGGATCTCCGCGGCCCGTTGGCTGGTTGATTTCCCGCCGCTCTATGTTGCGACGATCGCGTTGGTCGCTGGCGACGCTCTCGGCAACGCGGGACTCTATGTGCCGATCGGCTTCGCGATCGCGTTGGCGCTGGCGGCTGCCGCCGCGTATTTGTGCACCCGTCCGGAGATCGGTGTGGTGATCGCATTCCTGGCGATCGGCGCCGGCGCGACGCTCCCCGTGCACGACCTGAAGGTGCCGCCGTCCGGTCCGGCGACGCTGTTGCGCTTCGTTGACGATTCCCGAGTTACGATCGAAGGCGAGATTGTGCGCGAACCCGAGCGAACCGACAGCGCGGGGACCTATCTCTATGTTCGCGTCGAACGAGCCGGCACTGACGCGGTGGGGAATCTGCCAGCGACGCCCCTGTTGCCCGCGACCGGTCTCGTGCGCGTCACCGTCCGCGGCGATGAGCATTTCACCATTGGCGACGAAATCCGGCTGGCCTCGCGGATCAGGTTTCCGCGCAATGACGGCGACCAGGGTGAATTCGATTATCGCGGATGGCTGCTGCGCAACGGTATCGCGGCGACCATGTTTGCCGACGAGCCGAAGTCCGATGCGCCGCCCTCGATTACCGTGATCGGACATCATGGCTATCCTGTGCGTGCGCGCATTCAGGCGCTGCGGGAAAGGATCGGCGCCTTCATCGACGCGAATCTGAGCTATCCGAAAAACGCCGAGATGCGCGCGCTGATAATCGGCGACCGCAGCGGTATCGACGACAACATCCGGCAGCGGTTCGCGCTCACTGGCATGGCTCACGTGCTGGTGATTTCGGGACTCCACCTCGGCTTCGTCGCGGCGGCGGCGTTCTTCCTCGTCCGCCTCGCGATGGGCTTTTTTCCGACTTTAGCGGCGCTCGGGACCGGCAACAAATTCGCTGCCGCAGGAGCCGCCTTCGCCGCGCTCGGATACACCTCGATTGCCGGCGGCCACGTCTCGACCTTGCGCGCGTTGATCATGGTTCTGGCCTATGCGATTGCCATTCTGATCGATCGATCCCGTGAATTGCTCGCCAGTGTGGCGCTCGCGGCACTGATCATCTGCTTCGCCCTGCCGGGATCGACCGCCGACATCGGGTTTCAGCTTTCATTCGCCGCGGTGCTGGTGATTCTCATCGGCATGCGACGCTTCGCCGCGTGGTGGCGCGCACGATTCCGCCCGACGACCGTTATGGGCGCACGATCGCGAGTGGGTATGCTCGCCGAGGCCATCGCCGGCTACGTTGCGGTATCGTTCTGGGCGTTGCTTGGAACCGCGCCGCTGACTGCCTTTCACTTCAATCAATTCTCGTTGGTTGGCCTCGTCGCCAATGCGGTCGTCGTCCCGATTATGGGGTTCGGCGCTGTAATATGCGGACTGGCCGCCGCCGCCTTGAGCTTTCTCTCTCCGACCGCAGCCCGCCCGATTCTGTTGCTGGCAGGCAGCCTCGCAGGCGCGGGCAATTGGCTCGCCGGATGGTTCGAAGGCTGGCCGCTGGCGTGGACGCGAATCTTCACTCCGACGATTTTCGAAATCGCGATCGCGTACGGCTTCGTCGCAATCTGGTGCTCCCGTCCGTTCGCGACGGCCCCGACCGACGCCCCGCCGGTCGCACGTTACGTATTTCAAATCGACTTTAGCCGCTGGCGCTTATTCGCAGTCGCAGCCCTCGGGCTAGCCCTCGTCCTCGACGTCGGATGGTGGACCTACGATCGATTTCTTTGTCCGGATTTGCGCGTGACCTTTCTTTCGGTGGGCGAGGGCGACGCCGCCGTAGTGCGCTTCCCCGGTGGGCGCGTAATGCTCATCGATGGGGGCGGTTCGTTCGGCGGCACCTTCGATCCGGGCGAGCGGCTCGTCGCGCCATTCCTCTGGGCCAATAAAATCATGCACGTCGATTACGCCGTCGTCAGCCATCCCGATCGCGATCATTTCGGCGGGCTCATTTTCCTCGTGCACAATTTCTCACCGATCGAATTCTGGACCAGCGGCGTCCCCAGCCCCGATGTGAGCTACCAAGAATTGCTCGAGGCCGTGCACGAGGCCCACGCGCGCAGCTCAGTATGCAGCACCGCCGCGCCGTCTCGATTCATCGGCGACGTCGCTGTCGCTTGCTTATGGCCGGTGCCGAACCTCGCCGAGCGCAAGGAGAATAACCAATCGATGGTGCTGCGGCTCACCTGGCGCGATGCCGCGATCCTCTTCATGGGCGATATCGAGGCCAAGGGCGAGCGCGAACTTATCGCGACTGCTGCCAACCTGCGCGCCGCTATCATAAAGGTGCCGCACCACGGCAGCGCGACCTCCTCGAGCCCAGCGCTGATCGCCGCCGCGCATCCCCAGCTCGCGATAGTCTCGGTCGGCTACCACAACCGCTTCCACTTCCCGTCGGCTGCCGTAATCGATCGTTATCGCGAGTCCGGTGCGACCGTCCTGATGACCAGTGAGGCCGGCCAGGTCTCCGTCGATGTGGGCCGCGGCGCAATCGCGGTGCAGCCTTGGCGCGGCGAGTCTCTTCAATTGCCGATACCTTCAACTCCCGCCGTGCGATGAGCCCGCCGGTTGACGATTTTCCGCAGGCTGTGGGATACTTGCCGGTGCGACAGCGCGTGCCGAGACTCGTTCGGATCTGTCGATTTCCAATCGCTTCCAGTTAGCGCCGGAGGATTTTAATGGCCGAGCAGCCGAAGGCAGAAAGCACTGAACAGCCGGGCAAGCGCCCGATACTCCCGTTTCTCAAGCTCGAACCTAGTCCGCATCTCGTCGGCAGCAAATGCGGTAACTGCGGCGCGGTCTTCCTCGACCTCAAGCGGATGGCCTGCTCGAAGTGCGGCGCCACCAATCAGTTCACCCAGATTCCGCTCTCCAACAAGGGCAATGTCTGGGTCTTCTCCGTCATCCATCAGTCGTTCCCCGGCATCAAAACCCCCTACATCACCGCCATTGTCGATTTACCCGAAGGCGTTAGCGTAAAATCGACTCTGGTTGATATCGATCCCGACGAGTTGCAGAAGAACCCCAAGATGGCCTTCGGCATGCCCGTCGAGATGGTCGCGAATGTGGTCTCGAAGGATCGTCAGGGTAACGAGGTCGTGGCGTTTCAGTATCGCCCGAGCAAGAACTAACTTTATCGAGTAATGAATCAGTTACGGGCGCTGCGGCAAATCTGTCGCGATGGCTCCGGCCATGCCCCCAGGAGGATCTGAGATGCGCAACGTTTATGTTCTCGGCACCGGCATGATCAAGTTCGGCCGCTATCCCGACAAATCGGTCCCTGAACTCGGCTCCGATGCCGCCCTGATGGCCATCAAGGACGCCGGCGTCTCCATCCAGGACGTCGAGCTCTTCGCGTCCGGCAATCTCTTTCAGGCCAACGCGATGATCGGCCAGCGCATCCTCCAGCAGATCGGCCAGACCGGCATCCCCGTCATCAACGTCTCTAACGCGTGTGCTACCGGCTCGACCGCCTTTCGCGAGGCCTACATGGCCGTCGCCTCCGGTATGTACGACGTCACGATGGCCGTCGGCGTCGAGCAGATGGGCAAGCAGGGACTCCTCGGCGGTGGCGGCGGCGGAAGCGATCCTGCCTATGCGACCGAAGGCCGCCTCGGTTCCGGCCTGATGCCTGCCGTGTTCGGTCAGGCCGGCGTCGAGCATATGCGCAAGTACGGCACCACGCTCGAGCACTTCGCCAAAATCTCCGTCAAGTCGCACAAGCACGCGACCAAAAATCCCTACTCGCAGTATCGCAATGAAGTGACGCTCGAGGACGTGCTCAACGCGCGCATGGTCGCATTCCCCAACACCCTCTATATGTGCTGCCCGACCGGCGACGGCGCCGCGGCTGCGATTCTCGTTTCCGAGGACAAGCTCAAGCAGTACGCCAATGGCCGCAAGCGCCCGCGCGTCGCCGCCTCGATCCTTACTTCCGATCCTTACACCGAGCGCGATCTCACGCTGCCCGACGTCAGCACCTTAACCCGCCGCGCCGCCAAAAAGGCCTACGAGACCGCCGGCCTCGGTCCCCAGGATGTCTCGCTGACCGAGTTGCACGACTGCTTCGCGACCGCCGAGTTGGTCCACTACGAGAACCTCGGTCTCTGCGGTGACGGCGAAGCGGGCAAGTTCATCGACGAGGGCGGCGGCATGCATCCCGGCCTCGGCGGCAAGGCTCCCGTCAATGTCTCCGGCGGCCTGCTCTCCAAGGGTCATCCGCTGGGCGCTACCGGCGTCGCCAACATTTGCGAGGTCGTCTGGCATCTCACTCAGGATGATCGCGCCAAGGACCGCCTCGTGCCCAACGCGAAGGTCGGCATGGCCCACGTCATCGGACTCGGTTCGGCCTGCACGATTCATCTGCTGACCGTCTAAACAACGGATCTCGCGACGCGTTATAGCTGAACCAAAGGGGCCGCTCGTGGGCGGCCCCTTTTTCTTGTGGCGATGGCCGCAGCGGATTTTCCTGATAGGCTAGGGGATTATGTGCTCGCCTCCCTGAATGTCATTCGCGATGGAAGACCTTCGGCGAGATAGAACTAAGTGAAAGTAACACTTTAGATTTTGTCGGGACCAATTTTGGCACTAACACGCCTCAGAGGGTATCAGGATCTCGTCGGCCGCGACGCGCGCGCCGTCAGCATCGTCGAGGAATGCGCGCGCACCGTCGCCGAACGCTACTCGATTCACGAAATACGCATCCCGTTGGTCGAGCGCCTCGAACTCTACCAGCGCTCCAGTGGCGAAACCTCCGACGTCGTCGAAAAGCAGATGTACGCCTTCACCGATCGCGACGAGGCGCAGACCACGCTCGCGCTGCGGCCCGAAGGAACTCCCGGCGTCGTTCGCGCCTATATCGACGCCGGTCTCGATCGCAGTGACCCCGAACAACGCTTCTACTATTACGGCCCGATGTTCCGCCGTGAGCGACCGCAGAAGGGTCGCTTTCGCCAGTTCAATCAATTCGGAGTCGAAATATTCGGCCGCGCCGACGCCGCTTGCGATGCCGAGTTGATGATCATGGTCGATGAGTTCCGCCGCAACCTCGGCCTCGAAGTCGAATTTGAAATCAACTCGCTCGGCGATGCGACTTGCCGGCCCGCTTTTCGCCAGGCTCTGCTCGAATGGGGCAGGGCGCATCTCGATGAGTTGTGCGAGGATTGACATCAACGGCTGGAGCGCAATCCGCTGCGCCTGCTCGACTGCAAGAACGATGTGAAGCTCACGCAGACCGCCCCGCGCAGTTCCGATTATCTGTGCGAGCCTTGCCGCAAACACTTCGGCACGGTTGAAGAGCTCCTCACCCGCGCCAACGTCCCTTATGTCGTGAACCCGCGCCTCGTCCGCGGCCTCGACTACTACACGCGCACCACCTTCGAGGCGATCTCGAAGGCCGTCGGCGCGCAAAGTGCCGTAGTCGCCGGCGGTCGCTACGACGGGCTGGTCGAGGCGCTCGGCGGCGCTGCCGTCGCCGGCACCGGCTTCGCTATTGGCGTCGAGCGTATCGCGCTGGCGCTCGATAGCGCCCGTTTCAAGCTCGACGGTGCGCCCGACGCTGCCATTATCGCGATGGGCGAGCGTGCCGCCGCCAGCTCCATCGACCTCGCCAAGGCCTTGCGCGAGAAAGGCTTGCGCGTCGAGATGCTTTCGCCCGAGCGCGGTCTCAAGGCCCTTCTGCGGCGCGCCGATAAGGTCGGCGCTCGCTACGCACTCATCATGGGCGACAACGAATTGGATCGCGGCGTAGTGCAGGTGCGCGACCTCAAAGCCAGCACTCAGCGCGAAATCGCGAGCGCTGCCGTTGCTGCCGAAATCAGCCCGGTCGTGGACAACTGACTATTTCGCCTCCCCGCTCGCGTAGGTATTCTTTCAAGCTTGGATCAGATGCCGGAAAAAAATAATTCTTTCTCTCCCCTGCCGCCGTGGCGGCGAACCGACTACTGCGGCATGTTGCGCGCCACCGATGCCGGCCGCGAAGTCGCCCTCTGGGGTTGGGTCGCCACGCGCCGCGACCATGGCAGCCTGGTCTTTATCGATCTGCGCGACCGCGAAGGCGTCGTCCAGCTCGTCTTCAATCCCGCGCACGATGCGGATGCACACCTCGTCGCCTCTGCCGCCCGCTCCGAATATTACATCGCTGTAAAGGGCAAGGTCGTGCTCCGCAGCGACAGCACGATTAACGCGGAACTCCCGACCGGCGAAATCGAAATCGTCGTTACCGTCGCCGAGATTCTGAACCCTTCCAATGCGCCGCCGTTTCCCATCACCGGGCCTGACACCACCGCGGAAGAGGTGCGGCTCAAGTACCGCTATCTCGATTTGCGCCGCGACGGCATGCAGCGCAATCTCCGCCGGCGCCATCAGGCCCTGCGCGGCGCGCGCAGCTATCTCGACGACAACGGCTTTATCGAAATCGAAACGCCAATCCTCTTTCGCGCCACGCCCGAGGGCGCCCGCGATTACCTGGTCCCCAGCCGCGTGAATCCCGGCAAGTTTTATGCGCTGCCGCAGTCGCCGCAGTTGCTCAAGCAAATCCTGATGGTCGGCGGCTTCGATCGCTACTACCAGATCGCGCGATGTTTTCGCGACGAGGATCTCCGCGCCAATCGTCAGCCCGAATTCAGCCAGATCGATATCGAAATGACCGGCCCCAGGCCCGAAGATATTCACGATATGGCCGAAGGCATGATGGCCTCCATCTACCAGTACGCCCTCGATGTCGTGCTCGAACGGCCGTTCCCGCGCATGCCCTACGCGGAGGCGATCGATCGCTTCGGCTCCGACAAACCGGACCTGCGCTTCGATCTCGAACTCAAGAACCTGACCACCGCCTTCACC
>DASXFX010000046.1:0-14085 GCA_036489375.1 Binataceae bacterium (SeqCode)
CGCGACCTCGGCGACGTCGAGGAGGCCTACCAGGAGATGCTGCGGCGGGTGGAGAGCTAGCCGTTGCGGGTCAAGGTCTTCGTCACTCCGCGGCAGGGCATCCTCGATCCGCAGGGGCGGGCGGTCGAGGGCTCGCTCAAGAGTCTCGGCTTCAAGGGTGTCGGCAGTGTGCGCGTCGGTCGCTACATCGTGGTCGATATCGATACGCCGTCGAAGGCCGAGGCGGCGACGGCCGTGAAACAGATGTGCGATCAATTGCTCGCCAATCCCAATATCGAGGACTATCGTTTCGAGGTTGACGCCGAATGAAGTGGGGCGTCGTGCGGTTTCCCGGCTCGCTCGACGACGGCGACGCACTCCACGCGTTGCGCGAAGTCATGGGCCAGGACGCCGCGATGCTCTGGCACAAGGACGAATCCCTCGCCGGTGCGGATTGCGTGGTGCTGCCCGGAGGCTTCAGTTACGGCGATTATCTGCGCTGCGGCGCGATCGCGCGATTCTCTCCGATTATGAAGAGCGTCGCGCAGTTTGCCGCCGACGGCGGCCTGGTTATTGGCATCTGCAATGGCTTTCAGATCTTGTGCGAAGCGCATCTACTGCCCGGCGCGCTGATGCGCAATCGCTCGCTATCTTTCATCTGCGACTTCATCAACGTGCGCGTCGATAATGCGCAGACGCCGTTCACGCGGGCCGCGCGCGCCGGCGAAATCCTGCGCCTGCCGATCAAACACGGCGAGGGCTGCTACGTCGCGCCGCCGGAAGATCTCGCGCAGATGGAGGAACGCGGGCAAGTGCTGCTCCGTTACGTTAACGACGCCGGCGCCGAGACCGATGATGCGAATCCGAACGGCTCGATGCGATCGATCGCGGGCGTCGCCAATGATCGCTTCAATGTCTTCGGCCTGATGCCGCATCCTGAACATGCAGTCGAAAAGATGCTGGGCGGCGCCGACGGTCTCAAAATATTCGAATCCATAATCGAGGGCGCGCGATGAGTGCCGCGCCGGTCGCGTTGCCCGGCGATCCAACTATCGACGCAGTGCAGGCTCGCGCGCACGGCCTTACCGACGGCGAATACGCGACTATCGAGCACATCCTGGACCGCGCCCCGACCTTCACCGAACTGGGCGTTTTCTCGGTGATGTGGTCGGAGCATTGCTCGTACAAATCGTCGCGCAAACATCTGCGCATGCTCCCGATGAAGGGTCCAAAGGTGGTTGGTGGTCCCGGTGAAAACGCGGGCGCGATCGACGTCGGCGACGGCTGGGTCGCAGTCTTCAAAATCGAAAGTCATAATCATCCGTCGTACGTGGAGCCCTATCAGGGGGCCGCGACGGGAGTTGGCGGCATCCTCCGCGACATTTTCACGATGGGCGCGCGTCCGATCGCGAACATGGATTCGCTCAAATTCGGATCCTTCGATCATCCGCGAACGCGCTTTCTACTCGGCGGTGTGGTCGGCGGAATCGGTGGCTACGGCAATTGCGTCGGCGTGCCGACAGTGGCCGGCGAAGTGATGTTTGATGCCGGTTACAACGGAAATATCCTCGTCAATGCTTTCGCGCTAGGCCTTGCTCGCCGTGAGGATCTGCAGAGCGCGCGTGCCCAGGGCGCCGGAAATCCAGTGCTCTACGTCGGTTCCGCCACTGGCCGCGACGGCATCCACGGTGCGAGCCTGCTCGCCTCCGCCGAGTTCGACGCCGAAAGTGAATCGAAAAGGCCGACGGTGCAGGTGGGCGATCCGTTCACCGAGAAATTGCTGATCGAGGCGTGCCTGGAAGCAATCAAGACCGGCGCCATCGTCGCCATCCAGGATATGGGTGCGGCCGGCCTGAGCTCATCATCGAGCGAGATGGCGGGCCGCGGCGGACTCGGCATCGAGCTCGATCTCGGCCGCGTGCCGCTGCGCGAAGCCAATCTGACGCCGTACGAAATTTTGCTCTCGGAGTCGCAGGAGCGGATGTTGATCGTTGCCGCTCGTGGACGTGAGGCCGAACTCGCAGCGGTCTTCGAGAAATGGGATCTCCACGCAGTCGTGATCGGACGCATCACGGACGACGGACGCTGGCGCGCACTCTGGAAGGGACAAGTAGTCGCGGACGTGCCGGTCGGTGCGATCAGCGATGATGCGCCAGTTTACGATCGCCCCATGCAAGCTCCGTCTGCGAACGGAGCCACCGCAGTGCATCCCGTCGCATCGGTGGATGCGCCGTCGCCCGCCGCCGCCTTGCGCGCGATCATCGCGAGTCCGAACGTCGCTTCGAAGCGGATGGTCTTTCGGCAGTACGACTCGCTGGTGCAAGGCAACACGGTTATGGGGCCGGGCAGCGACGCGGCCGTCCTGCGCATCAAGGATTCGCGCCGCGGACTCGCGCTAAAGGTCGATTCGAATCCACGGGCTTGCGCACTCGATCCTTATCTCGGAGCGATCGCGACGGTGTGCGAGGCGGCGCGCAATGTTGCCTGCGCCGGTGCACGCCCCGCCGGTATTACGAACTGTCTCAACTACGGAAATCCCGAGCGGCCCGAGATTATGTGGCAGCTCGTGCGCGGTATTGAGGGTCTGCGTGATGCCGCGATTGCCTTCGATACGCCGGTCATCAGCGGCAACGTCAGCCTCTACAACGAAACCGAGGGCCGCGCGATTCCGCCGACGCCAACGATCGCGATGGTCGGGACCTTGGACGATGTCGCACGACACTTGAAGCAATACTTCAAGTTCGCCGGCGACGCTATTCTGATCGTTCGCACGGCCCCTTCGTCGCTCGCGGCCAGCGAGTACGCAGATCTATTTGGCGCGCACGATCAAAAGCTGGCGCCGATCGACCTCGCGCGCGAACGAAAGCTGATCGACGGGCTAGTTGAATGTGCGGATCGGCGGTTGATAAGATCAGCACACGACGTGAGTGAGGGTGGACTTGCGGTGGCGCTGGCCGAGTCGTGCTTCAACCCCGGCATACTGCTGGGAGCGGAAGTCAGTCTCGGTGACAGCGGCCACAGCGCAGAAGTGCTTTTCGGAGAGGGGCCATCTACCGTGGTAATTTCGGCGCCGATCGAAAATGTTCAAGTGCTGCATAAGATTTTCGTACCGCTCGAAGTGGTCGCGATTGGCCGCGTGACCACGGCTGGCCGCCTCAAAATCGACACGATAATCGACGAAGACGTCGCCACTCTGCAGTGCCTCTACGAAGAGGCGATACCCGGGAGGCTGAACCAATCATGACTGATGGCGAAGAGTTGTCAGTCGAGTTGGATGCGGCTGAAGCGAAGCTCGACGGCTTTAACGAGGAATGCGGCGTCTTCGGCGTTTACGGCCATCCGGAGGCCGCTAACCTGGCCTACCTGGGGCTCTATGGCTTGCAGCATCGAGGTCAGGAATCGGCGGGCATCGTTTCGTCCAACGGCAAGTCCCTGATTTCGCATCGCGGAATGGGTCTGGTTGCGGACATTTTCAATAGCGAAGTGCTCGGCCGTCTGGAGGGCACTGCGGCTATCGGCCACAACCGCTATTCGACCACCGGTTCGACTTCGCTCAAGAATTGTCAGCCGCTGGTGGTCGAGTATGCCGGTGGCGGTCTTGCGCTCGCCCATAATGGGAACCTCGTCAACTTTGAGGAATTGCGCGCGAGGCTGGAGGCCAGCGGTTCGATCTTTCAATCGTCGTCGGACAGTGAGCTGGTGATCCATCTGATCGCCGGTTCGCGCGCGGCCGATCTGCCGAGCCGCGTCGTCGATGCGCTGGGGCAGGTTCGCGGTGCTTATTCGCTCGTCGTGCTGACCGATCACACGCTGATCGCAGTGCGCGATCCCCAGGGGTTTCGCCCGCTCGTTATCGGCAAGCTCAACGACGCTACGATCGTCGCGTCCGAGACCTGTGCGCTCGATCTGGTCCGCGCCGAATACGTGCGCGAGGTCGCTCCCGGTGAAATGCTGGTGATCAACGAAGAGGGCATGCGCTCGATATTTCCGTTCGCGCCTGCGCCGACGCGCCGGTGTGTGTTCGAGTACGTCTATTTTTCGCGACCCGACAGTTTGCTGTACGGCCGCAATGTTTACTCGGTGCGCAAGCAGCAGGGGCGCGCGCTCGCCCGGGAATGCCCGGCCGATGCTGATATCGTCGTGCCGGTGCCGGACTCGGGTAATTCTGCGGCGCTCGGCTATGCCGAGGAGGCCGGCCTGCCGTTCGAGATGGCGCTGGTGCGCAGTCACTACATAGGCAGGACTTTCATCGAGCCGCGCCAGTCGATTCGCCATTTCGGAGTCAAGATCAAGTTCAATCCGGTGGCCGAACTGCTCAAGGACAAACGCATCGTGCTGATAGAGGATTCCCTGGTGCGCGGTACCACCTTGCGCAAGGTCATTCCGATGCTGCGACAGGCAGGCGCGCGCGAGGTCCACATGCGCATCGCGGCGCCGCCGACGACCAATTCCTGTTTCTACGGCATCGATACTCCCACCCGTGAGGAGTTGCTTGCCTCGCATCAGACGGTCGAAGAAATTCGTCGCTACATCACCGCGGACTCGCTGGCCTACCTCAGTTGGGACGGACTGTACTCATTCGATGGCGCCGACCGCGAAGGTTATTGCGACGCCTGCTTCACCGGCAATTATCCGATAGAGATACCCAAGCAGAAGGGGCCCGCCCAGCTGCATTTGTTCGAGGCGGCCGAGCATGCCAACGGCGCCGCGATGCGCCGCTGAGATCGGTACTCGCGGATTCCAAGTATAGCCTCCGCCAGAATCGCTTCTGGCTTCTACCTAATCTGAACTTTCCCTAAAGGAAGAATGCGAGGGGTTTTGTAGATATTCGCGCCGATGCAGCACGAGGAAGCAGCTTAATTGCCAGCTATCGCGGAGTCGGCGGCGGCAACATCGTTGAGTAGGGCCGTCACTGGCATCCGCGAGACCAGGATCGAAACGAAATGCCCGGCCGGATAGAACGACATGCAGATGCTGTAGCCCTTGTACCGGTAGAACGAACGCATTCCTAACCAGTTGATCGCGCCGACTGGCGCCGACATCGCGGCGTCGGGATAGCAGATGCTCAGGATACTGCCGCTCTCGCTTTCATAGAGTGTATAGGTGATGGGACGTCCGTCGGACAAGCGTTCAGCGCGGGCGCCGGCCAGATGATATCCCGCCGGCGACAGATCCAGCAGATCATCCGGCATGCTCATTTCACGATATGCGCGGGCGACGTCATCGGAGGTATCCGACGATTCCGTCGAAGCTTCCGAGGTCGTCGTCGCAATACGCCTCACCGGATCGGTATTCTGCCCCGGATCGCCATTCTGCACCCACGCGTAAACCGTGCCGTCGGTGTTGGAATAAGCCTCGGGCGGGACGTTGGGACTGAAGTTGCGCTCCACCGCCAGGTACTTGCCTATCGCCATGTCGAACGCCGGGACCGGCTGAGTGACTGCGAGACCGTCCGGATTCGATCCATGGCCCGCTAATACAGCAAGACCGACGATCAACATCGCAGCGACGCCGCCCAGAGAACCCCATAGCCATCTGCGCGAAGATTGTGCGACCGAACGCCCCGCCTCGCGGCGTTGTCCCGCCACGCCATCGCGTTCTGCAGCGGCGCCGCGTCGCATCGCCGCTTCAGCGGAGTATGCAGGTTCACGATTAGTCCGCGGCTCCGCAATATCGCCGATCGCCGCACGAATGCGCATTCGCACATCCGCGGGGGTGCGCACGATACCGGCGTTCGTCTGAATCAGGGCCTTGAGCGAGCGTTCCTCCGCGAGCAAAGCTCGGCACGATGCACATTTCGCCAGATGTTCGTCCGCCGCCCGGAGCTGCCGCGGAGACAATTCGCCGTCGGCATGCGCAGAGAGGTATTTGTTGATGTATTCGCGGCAATCCAACTTACTTTACCGGCGTTTGCTCACTTATCCGCTGGCTGCCTGAGGCCAACTCTCCGGGCCGCGTCAGTCTCCCGCTGAGGCTCAGCGTCCCTTGTCGTGCAGTATTGCCAGAACATGCGGGTGTCAAGAGCCCGTTTTTACACGCGCCCGATCGAAGTCGTGCAGCGCCGTGCGCATCAACGCCCGCCCACGCGATACCCGCGATTTGATTGTCCCCAAAGGAACCCCCAGTACATCTGCCACTTCCTGGTAATTGAGTTCGTGCGCATCCACCAGCAGCAGAGCCTCGCGAAATTCTGCCGGTATTGTCGCCAACGCGGCTTCGATCTGGCGACCCACCAGCCGTCCCGCGATCAGATCCTCTGGATTTATCCGCGTCTGATCGGCCTCCATACTGCGCGCCTCGATTTCGCGGTCGAATTCCTCGTTCGTCGCGGCCGGCTGCTCGCGCACCCCGCGTCGGTAAGCGTTGCGGAAATTGTTGTAAAGAATCGCCAACAGCCACGCTCGGCAATTGGTACCCTCGGTGAACTGATGAAAAAATCGGTATGCGCGCAGAATCGTCTCTTGCAGCAGATCCTCGGCATCGTCCGGATTGCGCGCCAGCCGGAGTGCCGCAGTGTACACTGCGTCCAGATGCGGCAAGGCCGCGTGCTCGAACTTGAGCCGCTGGTCTGCAGGGATGACGCGTTTGACCGCCATATGTAGAGAAGACGAACATAGCACCCACATCATTCTAAATTCTAACGGAGCGCTAATGGTTCCCTACGCCTTGCGGTCAGTTGGAAATTTCGCTTCGGGGCGGAATATATTGAAGCTGTGGGAGTCTGATTTAATGGAACCGTGCCACCGGTCAGGCGGTTGATCAATTCAGTTCGGCATGATTGCGGGGAATTCGATGCTCCGCGCAGGGGCAAAATCAAAGGCAAGGAATGAGCCGGCGGCATCGATGTTGCGGCGGGGTTAATTCAAGCACGGTATTTGTCCCCAGTAGATTTAGTTGGATTTAGGCAACGCTACCCAATTTGGAGGGGTACTTATGAACAAGGTCAAG
This sequence comes from Binataceae bacterium (SeqCode), assembly GCA_036489375.1. Lineage (GTDB taxonomy): Bacteria > Desulfobacterota > Binatia > Binatales > Binataceae > JADMIL01. Next base: position 6,928 of record DASXFX010000046.1, read on the forward strand.
ATGAGCGGAGCTGTCCTCGCGACGGTGGTCGGGCTGATGTTCGCGGCACAGCCGGTTCTGGCACAGGACAGCAGCGGTTCGAGTGGCCAGGCCAATGTGAAATGCATCGGCGGCAATAGCTGCAAGGGCCAAAGCGCCTGCCAGAGCGCGCAGAACAGTTGTAAAGGCCAAAACTCCTGTAAGGGCAAAGGGTGGATCCCGACCTCGAGCGCGCAGGACTGCACCAGCAAGGGCGGTCACGTCCAGAGCAGTTGAGACAACCCGGCCCGGATCGCCTGATTTACGGCGATCTGATTCATGTGCGATCGAGACTCACGGGCGTCCGCGTCAAGCGCATGCGCGCGGCGCCCGTTTCAATTTCCTCGCGGTAGCCGCGCAAGCTAGCGATGAACTCTACGAATTATTTCATTGGCTCGACTCGATGAAGCGTTCCGACTTCCCGCTGCTCGGCTTTGGCGTCGGTTTGCGCCGTCCGCATTATGCGGAGATCCTCGATTCGACGCCGCCGATGGATTGGTTCGAGGTGATCTCCGAGAACTTCCTGGTCGATGGCGGACGCCCGCTTGAGGTGGTCGATTCGGTTCGCGCTCATTACCCGGTCGTGATGCATGGGGTATCGCTCTCTATCGGCAGTACCGATCCGCTGAATCGAAGTTATCTGCACGACCTGCGCGCGCTGGCGCGGCGGCTCGAGCCGGCCTGGATTTCAGATCATCTATGTTGGACAGGAGTCGGCGGACGCAATCTGCACGACCTTCTGCCGCTGCCTCACACCGAGGAGGCGGTGACGCACACCGCGCGACGAATTCGCGAAGTGCAGGATTTTCTCGGCCGCCGAATACTCGTCGAAAATGTTTCCAGCTATATGACCTATGCGCATTCGCGGCTAACCGAATGGGAGTTCCTGGCGGCGATCGCCGACGAGGCCGACTGCGGCATTCTGCTCGACATCAACAATATCTTCGTCAACGCCTTTAACCATCGCTTTGACGCGCGGCGCTATATCGACGCTATGCCGCCCGAACGCGTCGTCCAATTCCATCTGGCCGGCCATGCCGACCACGGCACCTATCTGCTTGATACCCATGACCATCCGGTGCGCCCCGAGGTTTGGGAACTTTACGAATACGCGGTGCGGCGTCTTGGCGCGGTTTCAACTTTGATCGAATGGGACGACAACATTCCGGAGTTCGCGGTGCTGACGGCGGCTGCGGCGGAGGCTCGCGATCGCGAGGCGTGCGCCTTGTCGGCAATGCGCGATGTTTCACTCGAGCGGCTCGCGTGATCGCGATGGAGTGCCACGCCGCGGGCCTTAACGTCGCGTGCAGTCCGTATCGCGCTTGATGCCGAGGTGACTCTCGATGAGCGACCCCGACCTCGATCTAAAACGCTTGCAGGAATTCTTCTATCGCCTGATAACGGCGCCGAGTGGCGTCGCCGAAGGCCTTGCCCGCGAATCGACGCTGCCACCCGGTGGTCTCGACCGGTTAGTAGCGGGCGACAATCGGATGACGTCGGCCGAACGAGTCGAAATCTACGCGACCGGCTACTTCTATCGGATTCTCGAAGTCCTGAAGGAAGACTTCCCGGCGTCGCTGGCGGTCGTCGGCGCGGATAACTTTCACAACCTGGTGACGGGCTATCTCGTTGATTATCCGCCGACGGAGCCGTCCATCTATTTTGCCGGCAAGAGCTTTGCGTCCTTCCTCGCCGCTCATCCGCTGCGAGAGCAATGGCCTTTTCTCGCCGACCTTGCGACGCTCGAACGCGCCACGCTCGATTCCTTTCATGCCGCCGACGCGCCCGCTCTCGATAGCGACCTGATGCGCTCGATCGCTCCTGCCGAATGGCCCGCCCTCAAGCTACGCACGCATCCGGCGACGCGGCCGGTCGTTTCTGCATGGCGGATCGATCGGCTTTTGCGCGCCGTCGAGGACGGCGACGCGTGGCGTTTTCCCGATCGCGAGGACGTCATGATTATTGTCTCGCGGCGCGACGCTCGCGTTTCCTGGCGCGTCGCGGAAGACGCCGAACGCACGGCCCTGCTCCTCGCGAGCGCGGATGGCGGTGCGGCCTTTAGCGAGGTATGTGAGGCGATTGCAACGGATGCGCACGCGACCGACGACGTTGCCGCGCTGATTAATCGCCTGTTCGCGGGCTGGCTCCGTGATGGCCTCTTCGTGTGTCCGGCCGATTAGGGTCCGGACCCGCTGCTAACACGACGATCGCGGCCGTTTTCAATCCACTCATAGGACGAGCGCTATTCTCGCTCGCCGGGCGTGTTAACTTCCCAATCCGATGCTAAGCTGGGCTCGCCGCGAGACGCGACACACACGCGGCGGCTCACGGATTTAAGCAAGGTGGCGCTGCGCAAAATACGCATCGAGCAGGTAAATTCGCGCGACGGGTTCGAGCAGTTCGCGCGTCTGCCGTTTCAGGTCTATGCCGATCGCGACGCCTGGTGGCCGCCCGACGTACACAACGAAATCGATTTGCTGTCCGGCCGCGCGCTAATCACCGCTCATCTCGATCTATGCCCTTTCGCCGCCTTTAGTGATGGCCGCCTGGTCGCCCGCGTTAGTGCCGTGGTCAACCATCGCTACAACGAGCACTGGAAAGAGAAGCTCGGGCAGTTGATCCATTTCGAAGCGCTCGCGGACGAAGAAGATGCCGTCGCGGCGCTGATGGAGGAGGCGCTGACCTGGCTCGAACGTCGCGGCATGAATGCGGCGCGCAGCGGCTTTGCCGCTTTTCTCGATTACCCCTACGCGATCGACAACTACGCTGCGCTGCCCTCGTTTCTCTTGCGTGGAAATCCCGACTTTTACCATCGCTACTTCAAGAACGCCCGCTTCGCCACGGAGAAAGGGCAGGTCGATTACACGACGCCGCTCACGCCCGAAATACAGGCACGCTATCGACAGATGATCGAAGCCGCGCAAGCCACTGGCGCCGCGATCAAGAGTTGGCGCGAATTTGGATTCCTCGCCGCGATTGACGCGTGGACGGACATTACCAACGCGGCTTTCGATCGCCATTGGGGCTGGAATCCGATCACGCGCGCCGAAGTTCGTCCGATGCTCTTGCCGTTGCAGTCGACCCTGGTTGCGGACCTCTCGATCATCGGGGTGGTTGATGGACAACCGGCGGGCGCGGTTTTTTCGGTGCCCGATTTGAGCGGTCAGCTCGCCCGGCTACGCAGTGGAATTCAATTGTCCCCGGAGCGCGGAGGCGGCACTCGCGGTGCGCTGGTCAATATCGGCGTGATTGAGGCCGCTCGTTCGCGCGGCCTCGCGCGTGCGATGGCGGCGCAATCGTTTCTCGCGATGGTGCGCCACCAAATGCGCTTCGCCGGGTACACCCTGGTGATCGACGATAACTGGCCGTCGCGGCGCACCGCCGAGAGCCTTGGCGCGCGCGTCACCGGCAACTTCGTGACCTATCGCCGCGACCTGCTTTAGCTACTTGGTAAAAAATGCCAGGCCGAATCGCGATTTGCGATGTCGGCCTGGCAATAGGTAATCGATCTAGCTACTGAGTATTCGCGGCGATACAGAGTGCAGATCACTCCGTGCGCGTGAATACTCACACTTGATTAATGCGGGCGCTTGCTGCCTTCGTATTTCAGGCTCAAACCCGCGATACCTGCCGCCACATTCAAGCCGTTCTGGCCTTCGACTGATACCGGTTGCAGCGCGATCGACTTATCGAAGCCGCCGACCAGTACGTTCGCTCCGGCACCTACTCCCAAGGCTACGCTTGCGTCCACACCGCCATAGCTACCCGCCAGGGCGCCCGCGCCCAGGTTGGTAGTCGGAGCAGCCACCGCCCACAGGATCACGGCCGATTGCAGATAGCCGATGTCAGCGCCGAACTTGGAAATGGAGCCCTCATAATATTCGACGTGATGCTCGTTGGACGTATAGGTGCAGCGCACCTTATGCGAGGACCCGATAATGAAGCCCCAGCCGCTTGCTTCATGACAGGTCAAATAACCCGTCTTTACCTTCATATCCGCAGCGCGCACCGGCATCGCTGCCAGCCCTATGAGCGCTATCGACATCACCGCACTCGTCACCCAAGTTCGATTCTTCATCGGCTACCTCCGTTTGCAATTATTGTAACAATTCCGTCCAACCGGTCCATAGAAGTTTAGATCCATCGGTATCCGGTCTTATCGAACTAACTGACTAGAAAGCGTAAACCACCCGCAGCAACACGTTGTTCGCTGCATAGTCCGGGCTGATCTTGGTCTCTATTCCCGAGACCTGTTGTTGGAAGCCGGGGCGCAGCGTCGCGAAATACCGATACTCGGCCGCGAGGCTAAGGTGCGGCGCGATCGGATAGGACACGCCCGCGATACCCTGGTAGCCAAAGACCGCATCGGTGCCCCCGAACGGGCCCGTGTCGAAGCCGAAAGCCGGCCGGGTGTTATTGAGCACCACCGTCGATTCGCCGATACCGCCGCCGATATAAGGCGTGAACGGTGTACGGTTCACAAACCGATAGTATTGATTGAGAAATATATTGTAGCTGTGCAGATCTCCGCCGATCGTCAGCGGTAGACCGGTGGTGGCAATGCGATCGATATGGTTTTGCCGAAAAGTGAACTCGAATTCGGTCGCGAAGCCCTGTTTCCACAGGTTCCACGCGTAGCCCGCGGACGCGCCCGCCAGCCAACCGACATCATAATTGGTGTGTCCGGTGATGCTCGAGGGAGCCGCATCGGAAGACAGGCGGGTCGTTCCATTCCAGGTGATTCCCGTTCCGCCGTGCACGTCAGCGTAGAAACCGTCGCCGCCATCGGCCCGCGCGGTCGCGGACAGTGACAGCAACATCAAAGATCCGAGGCCAATCGCGAGATAATTACGAACTTTCCTGTACAAATTTCCATCCTCCTACAACCCTGTTACGAAATTACACACTTCTCCGCGAGACCGCCCGGAGCGATAACGCGCGAGGTTATACAGCAACAGTCGGACCAATAACCGGTCCGCCCGAAGCAGGGCAAAACGCCAGACTTAAGAATGTGAGACTTCGATTACTTCAGAAACAGATGAACTTGATACGAGAACCGTGAAAAGATTTCCAAACCGCTAGAAGGAGATTTGGCGGCCTGTGGCGAGATGATTCAACGACTTGAAATTACATGGATATTACCTCCCAGTCCACTAAAGAATTCGGCCCGCGAAGCCACTGGCGACGACCCTGCAAGGTGCGTCGCGCGCGTCGACCGCAGCAGGCACATTTCGGGCCTGTCAGATTGACGGATGGGAGAGTGTTTGGTTACGGCTCGGCTGCGACCGGACGGCCACCGTCGGGCATCTGGTTTTGATGCAGAACGTCCATCTGTAGATGCAAATAGCCCCACGACTCGTGTTCCAGATTGGCCGCGACGCGCTGATGCACCGCCGGCAGCGCGTGCCATGGAATCGCCGGCCATGCGTGATGTTCGGTGTGGTAATTCATATTCCAGAGCCACCACTGCACAAAGGCGGAGGTGTATACCGTCCGCGTCCGCGAAATGATGGTGCCTCCGTGAGGCAGGCCTTTATGTTCCGTGGTCAGCCAGATTGCCTGGAACACGTGACACGGCACCAGCGCGAAGACCACCCATCCGGCGCCGCGCACTCCTATCAGCGCCAGGATCGCCAGCGCGCCCCATGCCGACGCCACGATCCGCGACTCCCGGATGAAGGTTGAGCGCAAGTCCGGATCGTTGAACGGCGACGGCAATTTGGCGTGAGCGCTCGACGAGAGCGCCAGCCGGAACATCAATCGCACTTTCAACCAAATCAGCCATAGCCCCGCGATCATCGTCGCCCACGCCAGCGGCGCCCGCGGCCAGTCGGCGAATGCGCCAGGGCCCGCAAGTTCCGGGTCCTTGTCCGGGTCGTGGGTGTAGCGATGGTGCTCGAAGTGGAACTCGCGATAGACCGTCGGAGCCATGCCAAAGGGGATGCCCGTCAGCCACGCGCCGACCGTATTGAAGCGCCGGGTGAGAAAGGCGGTTTGATGCGCGCATTCGTGGAAGGGTGCGAACAGCGTGGTCCATATCGCCCCGAGCGCCAGGGCCGCGATAAACGCAAGCGAGGGAATCGGCGCCGCGTAAACCACCAGTCCGATCATCAGTACGAACGCGCCAAGCTGCAGCGTCAGATGAACGATCGAAGGGAAGTCTTCACGCTTTTGCAGTGATCGCAGCAGGTCGCGGTCCAGTAATGCTCGATGCTCGAAGGCCTCTTCCATCTCGTTCAACGACGCTTCAACCAACCGCGATGTTTCAGATGAGTCAGAAACCTTGTACCAATTCGCATGAGCGGATTCTATTCCCGGGCGTCGAACTCATGGGCAGATTCCGATCAGCTCGCGGAAATGGCGACCTCCTGCGCCGAGTCCTTCATCTCAGATCCTCTTTAGCTGCGCGCAGTAGCGTTCGACTGCGCGCAGCCTCAATCAAATCGAGCGCCTACGGCCGCGTCCAGGCGCTCGGAGTTTGCGGAGCCCCGCCTCCCGCCGCCGCCGGGACAGGCCCACCGAGTAAATCGATATTGGAGCAATCGCTGCTCGCAGGATTCAATTCGGTCAGGAACGCGTTGGTGGTTCCGGTGCCGGGACCGAAAATGAAGGACGGCCCCTTGCCGTTGCCGGCGGCGTTGTTCACGGTCTGAGCGGCCTCGTGACTCGAAAACGTGATCGGAAATTCCGTCGAGTAGGTCATGCCGGTGACGTAGAGATTGTTCGAGCCATCAATCGCCAGCGCGGTCGGCACTTCGAGCATCTCCCCGGGGACGAAGGTCAGGAACGGGATGGTGTTGTTGCCGGTGTCGAGTTCGAACACCACCACGGTCACCAGGGGTCCCTGGCCAAAGCCGGTGCTGAAGGTACCGTTGTTGTCCTGAAAGCAGCCGTCGGTGCTGCCGTCGCTCCCCGGGAAGGGAAGCCCCGGAATAACATTCGTGCGCGAAGTGACGGCTCCCGTCAGCCAGACGTTGTTGTCACTGTCGATTCTTATCCCGGTACCGGCGTCGCCCAATTCGATATCCGGTACTGGCGGAATTTCCAACACGAGACCACCGCCGCCGACGTAGGTTGAGTAGAGCAGGCTTCCGCCCGAGTTGAATTCTGTAACGAAGAAGTTCGACGCGCCAACAGCCG
>DASXFX010000153.1:0-20535 GCA_036489375.1 Binataceae bacterium (SeqCode)
GCCGCGCGCGCTCGTTCGCGCAGGGTCGCAAATAGTTTAATCGTAAGCCGGTTCATATCGAATTGCTGATCAAAGATGTTCGCGGTTCCTTGAGATCTATCGTTCTGGTCATTCGTGGTGGCCGTCGGATGTTAGTCCGAGCAGATGAGCCATGTGACCGAGTTCGGGCAACAGTAATTTTTCCATTGCCAGCCGGCACGCGCCGGGCGACCCGGGGAGCGCTACCAGGATTTTGCCGCCACTGATTCCGGCCAGCGCCCGGCTCAGAAACGCCGCCGATCCGATATCTTGATACGACAGAGCGCGGAACAACTCTCCGAATCCATCGAGCTCTTTGTCGATCAGCGGCCGCAGCGCCTCGATCGTTGAGTCACGCGCAGCGATTCCGGTGCCGCCGTTGACGATAATACCGTCGAGCTCGTGCAAGCGTTCGCGCACTACTTCCGCGATACGCTCCGGCGTGTCGGGCAGTACCTCGTAATGCGGCACGCGATGGCCGGCGCCCTCGAGCATTTCACGAATCAGACGCCCGCTCTCGTCGCTGGCGGCGTGTCGCGTGTCGCTCGCGGTGATCACGCCCATCTTCAGATGTGCATGCGCGCCGTGACGGTGATGTTCTTCGACTGCCATATTTCAAGGTTTACAACATCGCACGCTTCATTATAAGCATGGCCGTGCCTGCGGACATTCCGCCAATGCCTCCAATACCGATAACGCTGTGCGCCACAAGCTCCTTACGAGCAGGCGAGCCCGCCTGCTTCGCGCTCAAATAGGGACGTATCGATGAGCGGAGGACTGAAAACCGCCGCCGGGCTCATTGCATTCTTCGCCTTCCTGGTGGCCGCGCGATGGCTCGGGATCGGCGAATTGCTGCATCGTCTGCTCGAATGGATCTCGTCGCTCGGCGCGATCGCACCCCTGGTATTCATCGGGGCATACATCGCCGCCTGCGTGCTCTTCGTGCCGGGATCGATCATGACGATTGGAGCCGGCGTTCTCTTTGGCGTCGTTCGCGGTACGATCTTCGTTTCGATCGGCGCGACGATCGGCGCAACCGCCGCCTTTCTGATCGGGCGCTACGTCGCCCGCGCGTGGGTTGCGGCGAAGCTAACCGGCAATCCCACTTTCAACGCGATCGATGCAGCCGTCGGCCGTGAGGGTTGGAAAATCGTCGGTCTAACGCGGCTCTCTCCGATCTTTCCATTTACCTTGCTCAACTACGCGTATGGCCTGACGAGTGTCAGTCTGCGCGACTATTTTTTTGCCTCGTGGCTCGGGATGCTGCCGGGGGTCGTGATGTACACCTACATCGGATCGCTCGTCGGCGATCTGACTCGAATCGGCGCAACCCCCACGGCGCGGCCCACCGGCTATTGGATGCTCAATGTCGTGGGCTTTGCCGCCACGGTCGCCGTGGTTTTCTACACGGCGCGGATTGCACGCCAGGCGCTTGCGCAAAAACGGCTCGCCGAGAGCTGAAATGGATGCGCCGTGAATCCGCTTTCGCTGCTGCCCACCGATGCTCACAACCAGCGCCTCGCTGCGAATGTGCATCCCGACGGATGGGTGAATCCACCGCCGGCGTCGCGTTACAACCTGGTGGTAATTGGCGCCGGTACGGCGGGCTTGGTGATCGCTGCTGGCGCTGCCGGCCTCGGCGCGAAGGTCGCGCTCATCGAACGCGACCTGATGGGCGGCGACTGCCTCAACTTTGGTTGCGTGCCGTCCAAGGCGATGATCCGCGCGTCGCGCGCAGCCGCAGGGATTCGTGACTCCAAACGCTTCGGAATGGAGTCGTCGGAGCATGCGGGAGTGAATTTCGGCGCGGTTATGGAGCGGATGCGGCGGCTGCGCGCCGACCTCAGCGTAAACGACTCCGCGAATCGATTTCGCAGCCTCGGGGTTGACGTCTTTCTGGGCGACGCGCGCTTTAGCGGAAACGACACGGTGACGGTCGGTAAGACGGCGCTCCGCTTCCGGCGCGCCGCGATCGCAACCGGTGCCCGCGCGGCCGAGTTGCCGATCGAGGGACTCAAGGAGACCGGCTACCTCACCAACGAAACCGTATTTGCACTGACCGAATTGCCGCGGCGGATTGCAGTGATCGGTGGCGGACCGCTCGGATGCGAACTGGCGCAGGCGTTCCGCCGCTTCGGCGCGGAAGTGGCGATACTCGAAGCGGCCTCGCAAATTCTGATTCGCGAGGATCGCGATGCCGCTGCGCGGGTCGAGCAGGCTTTCTTGAACGACGGCATCAACCTGATTACCGGATGCAATGTTACGGGCGTCGAACGGCGCGAAGGCGGAAAACTGATACGTCTCATGCGCGACGGCGTGGCCGGCGAACTCGTGGTGGATGAGATCATCGTTGGCGTTGGGCGAGCGCCGGCCGTCACCGGACTCAATCTCGAGGCTGCCGGCGTCGCGTACGATCAGGTCGCGGGTGTGGCCGTTGATGACTATCTGCGTACTTCTAATCCCAAAATCTTCGCGGCGGGTGACATCTGTTCGCCATTCAAGTTCACACACGTTGCGGACGCGATGGCGCGCATCGTGATACGCAACGCGCTGTTCTACGGCCGTGCGCGCGTGAGCGCCCTGACGATTCCATGGTGCACCTACACCGATCCCGAGATTGCGCATGTCGGTCTGTACGAAGCGGACGCGAAAGCGCGCGGTCTCGAAATCAAAACGTTCGTGCAGGAATTCACGGAGGTGGATCGCGCGATTCTCGACGGCGAAACCGACGGCATGATGAAGGTGATCGTCGCCGCAGGCAGCGATCGCATCGTGGGCGCGACCGTCGTCGCCAGCCATGCGAGTGAAATGATTTCGGAGATTACGCTTGCGATCGCCAAGGGTATCGGACTCGGCGCGATCGCGGACGTGATTCATCCATATCCGACCCAGGCCGATGCGTTGCGCAAACTGGGAGACCAGTATAATCGCACTCGCTTGACGCCGCGGGTGAAGCGTATTTTTGAGCGGTGGCTCGCGTGGACGCGCTGACCGATCCATAATTTTCTGCAGGGCATCCGTTGTGGCGACCGATCTTTTGGCGCAGCGAACGGCATTCGCCGCCGCGCCAGTTTGGATACCCACACTCGACGGCGCGAGGAATCAGCAACCCGGACCAGTCAATAGAAGGACAATCGAATGGGAATTATGGTCGATGGCGTTTGGCATCCGGACGGTACTTTTCCGACTACGCAAGGCCATTTCGTGCGTGCGCAAAGTGGCTTTCGCAGTTGGGTGACGCGCTCGGGCGAGCCCGGACCCAGCGGCGACGGCGGTTTCAAGGCTGAGTCCGGCCGCTATCATCTGTATATTTCGCACGCCTGTCCGTGGGCGCATCGCACCGCGATCTTTCGCCGGCTCAAGCGACTCGCCGGCTCGATTTCCCTCTCGGTCGTCGATCCGTTCATGGGCGAAAACGGATGGGCCTTCACCGCTCCCGACGAAACCATCACGGCGGGGTCCACTCGTGACGAAATCAATGGCGCGCGTCACTTGTACGAGGTCTATGGCAAGGCCCGCGACGCCTATAGCGGACGCGTCACTGTGCCGGTGCTGTGGGACAAGGAAAAGCGCACCATCGTCAACAATGAGTCGGCTGAGATTATCCGGATGCTCAATAGTGCGTTTGACGAGTGGGGCGACGGGACCCTCGACTTTTATCCGGCTGACCTGCGCGCCGAAATCGATCGCATCAATGCGACGGTCTACGAGAACGTCAACAATGGCGTCTATCGATGCGGCTTTGCGACTACACAGGCCGCATATGAAGAGGGCTTCGACTTGCTGTTTCGCACGCTAGACGAACTCGAGGCGCGGTTGGCCCAGCAGCGCTACCTCGCGGGTGATCGCATAACCGAAGCCGACTGGCGTCTGTTTACCACGCTGGTGCGGTTCGATGCGGTGTACTACGTGCATTTCAAATGCAACCTGCGCCAGATTTCCGGGTATCCGAATTTATGGAATTACACCCGCGAGCTTTACCAGGTTCCGGGTGTCGCCGAGACGGTCAACCTGTCACAGATCAAGCGCCACTATTATGCGAGTCACCAGAGGATCAATCCGACCCGGATCGTGCCGAAAGGCCCCGCAATCGATTTCAGCACGCCCCATGATCGCGATCGCAAGTTCGGATGAGCGAGGTTTGACCGGGCTCCAGGATCAAAGCACTGATGGGCCGTACCGGGGGTGCTTTGCGGACTAGCACAAGAACGAATTTTCCGTCCGCTCAGGCCGAGGTGCTCGCGGAGCGCCTCGCTGGCCCTGCATAAGGAGAAGCGACGAGGGGGGCGGGCCGCGAGCGTCGGAGCGGTATCAGCGGAGGCGCAGGTTGAACGCCTGGGGGCCCTTTTCGCCGGGGCGCGTTTCAAACTGCACCTCGACCCCCTCGCGCAGGTCCTCGAAGTAAACTTTGGGCGCGAGACGCGAGCGATGGAAGAAAATTTCGTCGCTGCCGTCGTCCGGATTGATGAAGCCGAAGCCCTTGTCCTTGATGATCTTTTTGATCGTTCCGTACACCGGAAACCCTCCGCCCTCATCGCGTCGTGGCTGTTTTGAGCTTAGATCGACGCGGCCTCGTATTCCAACTCCGCCGGCGATGCTTCGACTCTGACGCGCACCCCGCGTTCATTGGAGCGCGTGTAATTATTGTGTCGTGCGCCGCAGAAGCCGCGCGCTGTGATCGACCGTTTGGTGTGGTGATCCGCAGATGGGCTCGGCGCGCGGGCTTGCGTGGTGTTATGTAAGAGGAGTGCAGGGAGCGGGGCGAGATGTTGAAAGCGGTCACATTGAAAGAGATTGAACAGATTTTCTCCGTCACTGATGCGCTCGGGATTTCGCGCGAAGCGCTGGTCATTCCGCTGCGTACGGAGACGCCTGGGCGAATCGAGCTGATGAAGGATGGCAAGCTGGAAATCGTGGTCGATCGCGACGGCGATTTTGAGGAGTGGCTCACGCGTCTGGAGCCTTCGATTCGTTCGCTGATGGAGCTGCCGGAACCGGACTGAACTCGATAATCACGGCGCCGTGATCGACCATCTGGCCGGCGCTCACGTGGAGCTTTTTCACTGTCGCGGCGCTTTCGGCGTAGAGCGTCGTTTCCATTTTCATCGCTTCGAGTACCGCGAGCGCATCTCCAGCTTTGACGCTGTCGCCTTCAGCCACGAGGAGCTTGAGCACTTTGCCTGGCATCGGGGCCGTGACCTCGGGTGCGGTCAAGCCATGCCGGGCAGCGCCGGTCCGTCCCTCGACTGGAGCGAAGTCAAAGGAGGCGGGGCCAGCCGCGACTAGGATCGCGTTGCGAGTGCGGGAGCCGAAGGTGCGCAGCCGCCGATCGCCGACGTGAAGCATCGTGCTGCCGTCGGCCAGCGGCGCAACCTCGGCGGTGAACTCGACACCGTCGATGCTTGCGCGTACCACGGCGCCCTCGCGAGCGAGAATCTCGACGTTGAACTCGCGCGCGTCGCCTATCCGCTTGAGTTTCATCGCTTACCCCACAACTCGAATCCGGCCAATTCCGCCCATGGCGAGCGCGCGCCGCCGCCGCTTTCATGCCGGGCGCCATTAGCCGCAGCAGATTCGCCAGTAAGGCCCGTGCCCCCAATAATCCCCTCTGAGACCATCGCGGCCGCGACCAACGCGAGGTTCAGATCCGCCTCGTCGTTGGTCCAGCGCGCAAAGTTTTCTTCGAGAAAGCGCGTCGAGAGGTCGGCTTGCGCGAAGGGCGTGCTGGCGACGATATCGCGGAGAAAGGCGGCGGTGTTGGTGATGCCGAGGAGCGAGAATTCGCCGAGGGCCACGACCGTACGGGCGCGCGCCTGTTCGCGATCTGCGCCGAAGCAAATCAGCTTCGCGATCAGGCTGTCGTAGTACGGCGAAACCTCGGCACCGAGACCGAGGTGCGTATCGATGCGCACGCCGGGTCCGGCCGGGAGATTGAGCTTAAGGACGCGCCCGACGGCCGGGCGAAAGTCATGCGCGGCGTCTTCGGCGTTGATGCGGCATTCGATGGCGCTGCCGCGAGGGCTCGGCGGATCGGCGACGTGATCGCCCGCCGCGATATGCAACTGATCGGCGACCAGGTCACAGCCGAAGCGCAGTTCGGTGACCGGATGTTCGACCTGGAGGCGCGCGTTGATTTCGAGGAAGTAGAAGTTGTCGCCGTCAACCAGGAATTCCGCGGTGCCAGCGTTTCGATAGCCGGCTGCGCGCGCGAGCTTCAAGGCCGCTTCGACCATCCGATCGCGCATGGCGGCGGACAGGCCGGGAGCCGGCGACTCCTCAATAATTTTCTGGTGGCGGCGCTGGATGGAGCATTCGCGCTCGCCCAGAGCGACCACTTTGCCGTGGTGGTCGCCGAGGATCTGGATCTCGATGTGGCGCGGGCGAGCGAGATATTTCTCGAGGAAGACGCGGCCGTCGCCGAAGGCCGCCTGAGCCTCGCGCGAGGCGGCTTCGAGTGCGGCTTCGAGGCCGGGCGCATCGGCGACGACGCGCATGCCGCGGCCGCCGCCACCGGCGGCAGCCTTCACCAGGATTGGAAAGCCCGCCTGTGCGGCGAACTTGCGCGCTGCGGCCAATTCGCCGGTATCGATGCCCGGGACCACAGGGACTTCGGCGGCGACCGCGATGCGGCGGGCGGAGACTTTGTCGCCGAGCGCCGCCATCACGTCGGCGGGCGGGCCGACGAAGACCATGTCGTGGGCCTCGACCGCGCGCGCGAATTCGGGGCGTTCCGAGAGAAAGCCGTAACCCGGATGGATGGCGTCGGCGCCGGCGGACTGCGCCGCGCCGATCAGCGCGTCGATATTGAGGTAGCTGGCGGCGGGTTCGGCGGGTCCGATGAGCCGCGCGTCGTCGGCTGCGGCGACGTGCGCCGCACCCGCGTCGGCCTCGGAGTAAACGGCGACGGTCGAGATGCCGAGGACACGCGCGCTGCGAATTATCCGCAACGCGATTTCGCCGCGGTTGGCGATGAGCAGTTTCCGTATGGTGCGCGAATTCACTGTGTGCCGGAGCCTACCATACCGGTCGTTCCGGGCAATTGCGCCGGCATTTGAGGTCGCGTTGCGCGATGTGCGCGGAGTCCCGCTTTGCCGGCGCGGAGGAACGTGCAGAGATGTTCGGCAGGCATCCAATATTGGGCAGCTTGCCTTGCGGCTTGAGGGAGCGCTCGCGGCACAGTGACGCGAATTCGTGACCGCGGTTCCATCGCGTGGTGCAGGGTGCGCCGAATCGGTCGGCGAAAGGCTGGCGAAGATTTTCCAAGTTGGGTTCGTTTGGACACAGTTTTCAGAGGGCGGGGGTCAAAAATCCCGAACTGGCGGTGTCCATAGCCGCCTACAAAAAGCAGTATAGCATAACTCGAAGCTGCCGACAGGCGGGTTGGTCCGGAGCGCGAATGGAAGAGTCGGAACGGAGTGGCGGGTGCTGTCCTAACTTCCGCTTAGGACAGTATCGAGTGGTGCGGGTGGTTTGCATGGGGCGAGAGCTTCGACTAATTGCCAGCGGACGTATTTGTTTCTCGAACCTGCGAAGGAGTTGATTGACGAGCATGAGCAATTACTTTGAGGATTTTAAACCCGGGCAGGCGTTCAAGCATTGGCCCGGCCGCACGCTCACCGACTTCGACAACACGTGGTTCACGCTGATGACGATGAACACCAATCCGATTCATTTCGATGCCGCGTTCGCGGCCAAGAGCCAGCACGGGCGTTGCCTGGTGAATGGCCTGCTGGTGATCGCGACGGTGGTCGGGATGAGCGTGAAAGACATCAGCGAGAACGCGATCGCGAACCTGGAGTACGAGACGATTCGGCACACAGCGCCGTCGTTTGGCGGGGACACGCTGTACGCCGAGACCACGGTGATCGAAGTGACGCCGTCGTCGAGCAAGCCCGATCGCGGGATCGTTTACGTGGAGACCCACGGACTCAATCAGAAAGGGGAGCAGGTGTTGACGTTGCGGCGGCGGGTGCTGGTGCCGCGGCGGCCGAAATGAAGGGCGCAGCGGGCACGGCGATCGGAGCGGGCGGCGTGCAGAGCGGGACCCGTTCACTGCGCTCAGGGTGACCAATGAGGCCAAATCGAAAACTGGTGGCGCGGGTGTGCAGTTCGGCCCAATGATCTTTTCAACACAGATATCGTGCGCGGCAGTCGCCCGGGACGAGGGCGGCGGCGATTGGAACGGTGGCGCGTGCCTCAATCATTTTTGGGCAGAGACATCGTGCGTGGCGAGGGTGGCGGCGGTGGTGATTGAAGCGGCGTCGCGGGCGGACAGTTAGCGCGCGGCAGGAATTTTTTGACTAAATTTTCGATCGGCGCGGAAAAACGATTGATCGCTGTCGCGAAATCACTATGTTGGATGGTTCGGTTAATGGAAGCTGCGCCCGCGTTATCACGCGGACGCGATCAAATAAGGAAAGAAATTGCATGAGGGAGCGTTAGCGTAGGAAATGGAAAAGTCTTCTGCCGTTCGCATCGTCTATGACTTCCCGGTCGCGGGGCATCTGTGCACCGATGGTGCTGTGCGTTACATCAAAATGGCGCGCCGGGCCGGAGTGGCGCAGCTTCAAGGTGTTTGCCCGCAATGCCAGATCATCTTTCAGTATCAAAAGCCGCAACGCTCGAAAGTGCGGCACTTTGATGCGAATGGCGCGACTCACTTTTAGTACGCACGCTGGCGGCTAGCCGCCGGCATATCCCAAAAATTCAGATCCGCGGGCCGAACGCCAGGACATTTTCGCCGCTCTGTGTGAGGGTGGGCCGATCGCGCGATCATCTCGCGGAGTCCCCGATTTTTATCAGGGTAGCGAACTCTGGAGTGTCCGCTGGTCGATACGGATAATCCACGGTGCTTAGAGAAGGCGTCAGTGCGGAGGTGCGCGATTCAGGCGGGCGCGGGGCTGTGGTCATTCAATGAGAACTGGCGTTTGACGCCGGCACAGCGGGGGCAGAAGCCTGGGGGCGCCTGGCCTACGTGATCGTACGCGCAGTTCGTGCAGTGCCAGGTCGGAACTTCCTCGGGCAGAACGGTTTCGGGCGGCCGATCGGCCAAGGTGCGCTGCCAGAATGAGCTGAACGATTCGCCGCCCATCCGGCGGCGATGAAACTCGCGCACGATATGTTCAAGCGTGTCGGGAAGCCGCTTGAGGGGAACGCCCTTCTGGTAGAGAACCCCTAGCGTGATCGACCTTCCAATCCCGCCGCCGAGATAGATATCGAAGGCGTCGAGGACCTGCTGACCGATACGGACTCTGATACCGCGCAGACCGATATCGGCCGTATGGTGCTGGGCGCACGAGTTGGCGCATCCGCTGACGGCAATTCTGATCCCGTACGACTCGAGTTGGCGACGGCGCAGTTCCTCGATCAATTGGAACGCGTAGCCTTTGGCCTCGGTCAGGGCCAGGCTGCAAAATTGTTTGCCGGTGCAAGCGACGGTTTGACGCGTCAGCGAGTCGGCTTCAAAGGCGAGGCCGTAGCCGGCCAATTCCTCACCGAAAGCGTCCCGATCCGCGGTGCGCAGGCCGGGCAGCACCAGATTCTGGTCCGTTGTGGTGCGAATGGTGCCGTCGCCGTACTTGGCGGAAAGCGTGGCGAGGCCGTCGAGCTGTTGCCAGGTCAGGCGACCCATCGCAATGGCGACACCAACCGCCCAGAGGCCGGACTGGCGCTGCGGAAACCATCCAATGAAACTCTCAAGCTGCTCTGGCGGGGGCGGCGGCGTGGGAAAGCGCGTGAGCGAAAATCCGGCCCGTTGCTCTATCTCAGGCAAAATCCGCTCGGGCCCGAGGCTCTCGACCAGAAAGCGAAAGCGGACCTGGTTACGGCGCGCACTACGCGAGCCCAGGTCGTGGAAGATTTGCAGGATGTGACGAGTGACCTCGGCGACCTGTTCGGGGCGGACAAAGGCCGGGAGATGCCATCCGAGATGCGGCGCCTGTCCCTGGGTTCCTCCGAGCAGCAGACGGAAACCGACGGTCGCGTCGGGGCCGCGAGCGGCGAGCCAGGCGACGTCCTGGGTCCAGTCGGCCGGAAAATTATCGGCGCGCCCATTGAATGCGATATTGAACTTGCGCGGCAGATTGGCGAGTTCGCGGTTATCGATGAAGACCCCGGTTATCGCGCGGGCGAGCGGACGAGTATCGATCAACTCGGCGGGATCGAAGCCGGCGAAGGGGTGGCTGGTGACATTGCGCACGTTGTCGAGGCCGGTTTGCTTGCTGGTCAAGCCGACCTGATCGAGCGCGGCGATCACACGCGGTATTTTCTCGATGGTCAGGCCCTGAACCTGGAGATTTCCGCGGGTGGTGACGTCGGCGATTTCGTGACCGGATTCGTGAGCGATAAAGGCCAGCGCGCGCGCCTGGGCGGCCGTCATTTCGCACGCCGGGATGCGCACGCGCAGCATGTAGCGGTTGTGATCGGACTTGCGCCAGAAGATGCCGTACCACTTCAGGCGGTGGAGATCGGCCTCATCGATGTCGTCATAACTGGTGCCGCGTTGCGCCCAGTTCAGGAGGTCGGGCCACACGTCGAAGCCGTGTTTTTTGGCTTTCCAGACTTCGACCGGGTTGAGTTCACTCACGAGATGGCGTCCGAGCCGGGTTTTGCGAAGAGCAAATCAACGAACTCAGGCTGTCAAATGGGAGCAACATCAATGCCATCGAGAGGCAAAGGTCGAAGCGCGACGGCCTACGCCGACGGTCGAAATTGGGCGGATAAATGGACTGATTGGCGCGATCTGAAGGAGATTCAGGCCATCGGAATGGGCACGCGCCCAACGAACAGGCACGCAATGGCGCATATAGTAGTGGTTAAGGCGCTCGTTTCGGCTCAAATAATGGCCGGAATGGTGCGAGGAACGAATTTCCGGAAAGCAAGTTCGAGGATTGACGTAAGGGCGCATCGAGCCTCGACGGCATCGAGCTTGCGTCGTCCTGAAAGTCGCAAGGCAGGATCTTGATCTCGAAGTAAAGCGCACCGCGCGAAAGGAGGACGAAGTGTCGAGAATTCCGCTGGTCGAGCCGGAGA
Organism: Binataceae bacterium (SeqCode); assembly: GCA_036489375.1. Lineage (GTDB taxonomy): Bacteria > Desulfobacterota > Binatia > Binatales > Binataceae > JADMIL01. The sequence continues at coordinate 11,050 of DASXFX010000153.1, forward strand.
ACGCATCGCCGGAGGTCCGGGACCTTTACGCGAAGCTGGAGGAGGGCGGCTTCGAGGTCATGAACGTGATGAAGATGTTCGCCAATAATCATCACTTTCTGGCGGGGCTGTATGCGTTTGCGAGCGGCCTCTATTTTCATGGGAAGCTGTCGCCGCGCTATCGAGAGCTAGCCTACTTGCGCGCCTCGCAACTGAACTCCTGTCATTATTGAATTCCCACACACGTGATGCTCGGTCGGAGCATCGGACTGAACGACGAAGAAATAGGGTGGATGTCTGAGGCCGAGTCGAGCCCGGTGTTCGACGAAACGGATCGGCTGGTCATTCGCTACGCGGAAGTGCTGACGCGAGAGAATCGGGTTGACGACAAGCTCTACGCTGAGCTGGCGGCGAAATTTCCGCAGGAAGAACTGGTCGAGCTGTGCTTCGCGGTGGGCCTGGCGGCGCTGGTGAATCGGGTCCACGCGACGTTTCGTACGGACCTGGACGGCAGCACGAAGGAATCGGTGGGTGACGCGGCCTTTTGTCCGATAGGGCGGTAGGCGGTGGACGGACGATGGTCTCGCCGGCGGGGGCCCATCTGAAAGAGGCCCGAGATTTTGAGCAAGGGCCGAGACGTGCGCCCGATTATGAGCTGGGCTGGGCTTGCGGGGTAGGCTCGGCCCTGAACTCCGGAGTTGGTGCAGCCTTGATTTCAGGTCCGGCAGCGGTGGCGCGCACCATCATGTACTTCAAACCCTTGTAGTAGCGCGACGACTCGCCGCCGACGAAAAACCAGCCCTCGCGCGGATCGAACCACGCCTGTATGCGCGGCAGAAAGGGGGCGATGACGACATTGATCCAGCCGAAGTCCGGTTCAACGTTCACTCGCACCAGCTCGCCGGGATAGTACGTCCAAGGCGCCGGCGGACTCGAGCTGGCGGTCACCTTGAGGATTTGCGGTCCCGGAATGCAGTTGAAATCGTGAAAGGTGACCGATTCGGCGCCAGCGCCGCCGGTGCGCAAGAATCGGTGCAGCGGAACGATGACGGCATCACCGGCGAAAGTGTCGTCCGGGAACTTGAGCTGCGCGCTGCTGACCTGCGGACGCCCATTCTCATAAATGGTGCAGCTTCCGGTACCGGCGGCGACGTCGGCGCGGCTTTCGCGATCGAGTGAGCCGTCGGCATGGTAAAACACGTGATGGGTGCGCACCAGCCGCGACGGATCCTGGTCGCTATTGCCGCGTAGGGTGGTTTCATCGATGTCGTAATCGCCGTTAAGGAAGTGGTACTCGCCGCGAACAGTAAAGAGATCGCCCGCACCGGGGGTTACGGTGATGTGCGAATGGCCAATCACCTGGGTGCCGTCGATGCTGCGCAGGACGTAGTTGGTTGGCGGATAATCGAGATCGCCTGCGATCGCGGTGGCGGGCGCGGCGAGGCTCCATCGCAGTAACAGCAGCATCAAGACGAGGGCGAGCTTGGGCGTCGCACCGCGCGGGCCTTTGCGGCAACCGAATCGAAGCACAATCATTCGGAGCGTTTGAAAAGCTTCATCAGAGCGTCAAACGAGGCAGAGGGACGCCGCGCGGTCGCCAGATTGTGGGTTACGTGAGCGGCAGAACTCATCCCGGCGAGGGCGACATTGACGCCGGGAGTCGAGCGCACGAACTGCAACGCGCGTTGGGCGTCGGAATCGAAGCCGGGGAAGGCCTCGGTCAGGACGGCGGGCATCCCGCGCGTCAGCCGACCTTGCAGCAGGGAGGCGCTCGCACAGACGGCGATACCGGTGGCGTCGGCGACGGCGAGGGTGCTGCCGGCGGAACCGTCGGGCAGGCGCTGATTCTTCATGGTAAAGGCTTCGGGCATCGCAAGATTATACGGCAATTGAATCACGCGAAAATGGTGATCTTTGCCGCCGACGTCGGTCGCGGCCTTAACCATATCGAGCAACGACAGATAGGAGCGATCGCTCGGCGCGACGCGAAACCCATTCCAGGTGGCGGTGCCGTACCAGCGAATGCGGCGGTCGGCAACTTTACGCTCGAGCAGTTCGAATGCGGTGCGAATGCGGGCATTGAAATCGTCGCGGCTGACGGCGGCCAACTGGCTCTCGGGATTGTGCAGGTAGTAGATATCGATGGTTTCGAGGCCGAGGTTGGCGCGGCTGAGATCGATCATCGCTTCGAGCCATCGCGGGGTCATGCAATGCGACCCTTCGACCAGATCTTCCGCCGCGACGATACCGGGTTTGACGTAGGTATCTTCGAACCATTCGCGCGGATTGGGCGGCATCTCGCGATCGAAGGTGATGTAGCCGCCCTTGGTCGCGACGACGATTTCCTCACGGCGGACCTGGTTCGCGGCGACCAGTTCCGCGATCACCTTGCCAATGGCACGCTCGCTGCGCTGGAAGCGATAGTTGACGGCGGTATCGACCAGGTTGATGCCGCCGAGGAGCGCGGTGCGAAGGGCTTCTTCATAAGCGGCGTCGGTGGCGGCGTCACTTTCGCCGAGGTAGGTGCCGAGACCGATCGAGGAAACCGCCAGCCCGAGGGTTTCGCGAAAATTCCCGGGCAGATCGGGAAAGCGCCCGGCGAATGAGGCCGTCGCTTCGGCGGTAGCGCAGTGCTTCAGCATGGAGGTTTCCTTGCGGCCTTGGGCCACAGGCTCAGGTTTGAAGATTTGCGGACTGATGGCAGGTTCATAGAGGAGTTGGACCACGTTACCGTCCGGATCGCGAATGTAAAACGAGACCGAGCCGTCGCGATGATGTTTGAGCGGCGTCACTATCTCGATCGCATTAGCCAGGGCCCACACGTAGCCCGTTTCGACTTCGGCGATGGTTGGAACGATGAATCCCAGATGATCCATCGACTGCGCATCGCGGTTACCCGCATCGCCGCGGTGGAGCGCAAGGTTGTCGCATCCCGAAGTCAGATAGGCGTTATCGGGATCCGGTTGCCATACCACCTTCATCCCGAAGACGCGGCAATAGAACTCCGTTGCGCGATCGACGTCGGCGACGCGCAGCGCCAGATGTCTCAAACCTCGAGTCGTGATCATCTGATTGCTCTTAGTATAACGCGGCGGGCGGTCCAGCGGTTCGGTCAGTCAAGAACTCGTTGAAGGCGACGTTCGGCCAATTCCATCGCGCTTGCGACCCACAACGGCCCAAATCGGGTCAGACGGCGGATCGGTCGGCGCGCTGCGGTCGATCAATTCGACTTCGTCAAACGCGGCGCTCTGCGCAAAATACTCCTGCACAAGTGTAACACGCTGATGGTGATTGGCCCCATGCCAGAGTGCAACCGCCTTGGTCGGGAACATGCGATTCGAAAACGTCACGATAAACGGTGCGCGCGGCTTCAAGACCCGGGCGACATCGGCAAATAATTCGATCGGGCGGGTGAGATACTGCACGGATACGGTCATCATGGCGCCATCGAAGGATGCGTCGTCGAATGGCAGTCGCGGATTCAAATTGACGTTGTGAACGACAACCTCGTTGAGCGCAGGGTTGTCTTGCATCTCGGCGCGATTCAGACCGAGGCCGACGACCTTGCCGGGATGAAAACGATCCGGGAGATGCGAACGCCAACTGGAGAGGAGATCGAGAATCGTCCCGCCGACAGGGAGCAGATCGCAATAGATTTCGCCGACCTTGGCGACTGCGCCATCGTCGATATGCACTACGAAACGAGGATGCTGGTAGAACAACTCGTCATCGGAGTCGTCGATGCGGCGGAAGAAATCTGGTTTGGGAGCGTCGGCCATAACCCCTCGCAGAGACCTCGGATAGTAAAGAATAGCAGCAATATCAATGAGTTAGACAATCGGGGCAGATTGGTGGAGAAGCGTTGACATCATTTGCGCGTGGCGTCTAAAGTAAAACAGTTTTCCAAAGTGCTCATTGCATGCCTGTCAGACATCGTTCGCGGCAATAATTGGAGAACATGGATTAAATGGTTCGGCGCGAAAAGACAAACTACGTTATTCAATCGGTCGCGCATTCGCTCGACGTGCTGGAACAATTTTTCGGCGAAGTTGACGAACTTGGAGTGACGGAACTTTCCAAGCGGCTCAAGCTGCATAAGAACAACGTCTTCCGCCTGCTCGCGACGCTCGAGGCGCGGGGCTATATCGAGCAGAACAAATCGACCGAGAACTATCGGTTGGGGATCAAGTGCCTGCATTTAGGCCGTCGTTATATCCATCACATGGGCCTGGTGCGGCAGGCGCGTCCGATCCTGGCTGAGGTCGCGAAAAAATGCCGCGAAAGCGCCTTCGTTGCGATCGCGCGACGCGATGGCGTGGTGCCGCTGGAGGCGGCGGAGCCCGACGATCGCGCGGTGCGCATTATGGCGCCGATCGGACAGACTCTGCCGCTGCATTGCACGGCGATCGGCAAAGCGTACCTGGCCTTCGATCCTGAGGAGCAACTGATGTCGCTGCTGCCCGAGCAGTTGCATCGCTATACCGAGCACACGATCGTCGATCGTTCGCTGCTGCTGGAGCAACTCCACGCGGTGACGCGCGACGGTTACTCGATCGATAGCGGGGAGTATCTCGAAGACGTGGCGTCGGTGGCTGTGCCGATTCGCGATTACACTCGCTCGGTGGTGGGTTCATTGGCGGTAGCGGGGCCGGCATACCGAATTTCCGGTGAGCGCATCAATATTGAACTTGCGCCGTTGATTCTGGAGGCAGGCCGGGAACTGTCACATCGTCTCGGCTACAACGATTGAGGAGCGTCCGGGCGACGAGCGCCGCGGGGTCGTACCGGGTGGCCGCGAAGGCCTCGCCCGAGGGCCGGTTTGTTTGACTGTCCGTTTCTCGATTGTTACCGTCGCATGGTTCCGGTACTTATTCCCGAGTCCTCTATGATTAGCGATACTTACGGCTGACGAGGACGGCCGTTCGGAGTGACAGCGCTGTGAAGATTCTAGTTCCCGTCAAACGCGTGCCCGATCCCGCAACGACCATCCGCGTACTCGCGGACGGTTCGGGAATCGCCACCGACAATGTCAAATGGGTGATCAATCCGTTCGACGAGATCGCGATTGAAGAGGCCTTGCGAATCAAGGAAAAGCAGGGCTCGGGCGAGGTAATTCTGATTTCGATTGGGCAATCGACCTGGCAGGAGCAGTTGCGCACGGGCCTCGCGATGGGCGCCGACCGCGCAATCCTGGTGCGCGCCGAGACCGCGCTCGATACGCTGGCCATCGCCCGTGTCATCGCGAAGGTTGCCAGCGACGAAAAGCCCGACATCGTCATGATCGGCAAACAGGCGATCGACGATGATTCCAACCAGGTCGGCCAGATGATCGCCGAGATGCTCGGTTGGCCGCAGGCCACATTTGCCTCGAAGGTCGAAATCGCAGCTGAGAGATGCACGGTCGTGCGCGAGGCCGACGGCGGTCTCGAGACCATCGCGTTTCCGCTGCCAGCAGTAATCACGACCGATTTGCGGCTCAACGAACCACGTTATGCGTCGCTCCCCGGAATCATGAAGGCGCGCAAGAAGCCGCTCGCCGATATCGCGGTGGAAAGTCTTGGCGTGGACCTCGCGCCCAAGCTCAAGATCAAGGCTCTGAACGCACCCGAGAAGCGACAGGCCGGACGTAAGGTCGCCTCGGTGGAAGAACTGGTTGAGGTTCTCCATACGGAAGCGAAGGTGATCTGAAGGCGCCGGTTGACGGAGTCCACACGCGCAACTTATCCATCAAGCGCATCACCATAACTGCCATCGGACGAGATAGCCGTCAGGCGAATCGCCCAAGGCGCTGGCAGATGCCGGAGTGAATTGAAATGGCTGACGTACTGGTTTTCGCCGAACATCAAGGCGGACATTTTCCCAAGACCACGTTGATCGCGGTCAATGCGGGCCTTGAGGTCGCACGCAAGCGTAGCGGCAGTTGCATCGCCGTGATCATGGGCGAGGGGGCGGATGCCGCCGCCGCGGAGATCGCTAAATACGGCGTCAGCAAGGTGATCGTGCTGGAGGACCCGCGGCTGGAACATCATCTCGCCGATGCGGCGGCGCAGGCTCTGGCCGGACTCACGAAGAGCACTGGGGCCGAAACCGTGTTGGCGACCGCGACCGCGATGGGCAAGGACCTGATGCCGCGGCTGGCGGCGCGGCTCAATGCGCCGATGGCCTCGGAGATTATCGCCATCAACGACGACGGCACTTTCGTGCGTCCGATGTATGCGGGCAACGCACTGGCGACGATCGAGCTCGAAGGGCCGGTGCGTGTCGTCACGGTGCGCGGAACCGCCTTCGATGCGGCTAAGGCAACAGAAGCCGCCGCGCCGATCGAAAAGGTGAAGGCGGAACTGGACCCGGCGGGCCTCAAGATGGAATTCGTCAGCTTCAACGCGATCAAGAGCGACCGCCCGCAACTGACCGAGGCGCGCATCATCGTATCGGGGGGCCGTGGACTGAAGTCGGGCGAGAATTTCAAAACAGTACTCGAGCCGCTAGTAGATGAGATGGGTGCGGCGATGGGCGCGAGCCGTGCTGCGGTCGATGCGGGCTTTGTGCCAAACGACTTGCAAGTCGGGCAGACCGGCAAGGTCGTGGCGCCGGAGCTTTACGTCGCGGTAGGAATTTCGGGCGCAATTCAGCATCTCGCCGGAATGAAAGACTCGAAGACGATCGTCGCGATCAACAAGGATGAGGAAGCACCGATCTTCAGCGTCGCCGATTACGGACTGGTCGCCGATCTCTTCAAGGCGGTGCCGGAAATGGTCGAGGCGATGAAGAAGATCAAGCATTGAGGGTTCCACATCAGCTTGGCCGTCGTTCTGAACGACGCCTTTGAAGCGAAGAATCCAAACTTGATTGCTGCGTTCTCAATCGCAAAGACGTTCTCTGTCCTCCAATGCCGATTGAATTTGTCGGCAGGCCTATCTAAAACCCATCATGTGCGATCGAATTCGCGGCAATCTTGATCTCCGCGCCCGCGCGGCGACGCCGTGAAATCTCGCGGAGAGATACATGAACCACGAGGTTACACGCCAGATCCTCCGGAGCGTGCCACTCGCCTCATCCGCGAGATCGAGGGCTGGATGCTTCAGCTACATATCGTCGAGACGGCCGGAGTTTTCGGTTTTCCCGATTACCTGCTTACCATGAGGGAGGTTCGATGATAACGGAGATTATCTTCAGTCTCTGCATTTTTGTTTTCCTGGGATTTTTTTTCTACCAGCTCTGGCGCCGTTTTCAGCTACTGCAGAGCGCTGCTCCAGTGTCCCGCTTCGATCGTATTCCCGATCGGATTCGGGCCGTGCTGGTTAACGCCTTCGGCCAGAAGAAATTCGTGCGCACGAATCCGGGGGCCGAGCGGTCCGCCGGGTGGATGCACTTTTTTATCTTCTGGGGGTTTATGGTCCTCGGGATCCAGATCCTCACGATGTTCGGCCGGGGCTACTCGGACTCATTCGTCGTCCCCGGCTTTAGCCTTAATCTCCTTGGTGGCCCGTATTTGTTGCTCCGGGACGTGATGGAGGTGGCAGTCCTGATCGGGGTTGGGATAGCGCTGGTGCGATGGGGGATCATCCACGCGCCTCGACTTTACGGCTTCCTTCCGCCCGAGCGCCGGCTGCGCGAACAATCGCACTGGGAGGCCTATACGATCCTGCTTTTGATCGCGACAGTCATGCTGACCGGCCTGGTCTATGACGGGGGGCGAATCGTCGCTAACCCGAACAACATACAAATCGCTCGGGAGGCGCGATGGGCGCCCCTGTCAGCGTTAGTCGGTCGCGGCATGGCGCACGCGTTGGGCACGAACTTCGCCTTGCAGGCGAGCAACGTGGCCTGGTGGGTGCACAACCTCGTGATCCTGGTTTTTTTGAATTTGCTGCCGCCTTCGAAACACTTTCACATTATCACTGCAATTCCGAACATCTTTTTCTCGAAACTGGAGCCCAAGGGGCAGCTCTCGAAGCAGGACCTCGAAAACGATACGCGCTTCGGCACCTCCCACATCGATCAGTTCACGTGGAAGCAAGTGCTCGACATGTTCAGTTGCACGGAATGTGGCCGTTGCTCCTCGAATTGCCCCGCCACAGCAACCAATAAGCCCTTAGCTCCGCGTCAATTGTTGCTCGATCTCAGGGATTACCTCTTCGAGCATCAAAACGAGGTCATTGAAAAGAGACTCCATCCAGGCAACGGGGATGGCGCAGAGCCCGCGGAGGTCGGCGAAAATATTGTCGGTTCCGTTATCAAGGACGAGACACTGTGGGCTTGTAACACCTGCCGGGCCTGTGAGGAGGCTTGTCCTCCGATGATCGAGTATGTGGACAAGATCGTCGATATGCGCCGACATCTGGTGCAAGAGGAGGCCCGATTTCCCAAGGAGCTAACCCGCACCTTCAAGAACATGGAGACGCAATCCAATCCGTGGGGGCTCGATGCCGGGCAGCGGTTCGAGTGGGCCGAACGGATGAATGTGCCGACCGTTGCGGACAAGCCCGACGCCGAATTCCTCTACTACGTTGGCTGCGCCGGCGCCTTCGATGATCGCAACAAGAAGACCACGCAGGCTTTCGTCCGCGTGCTGCAGAAAGCAGGGGTGGACTTTGCTTGCCTCGCACGGGAGGAATCTTGCAACGGCGAAACCGCCCGTCGGCTCGGCAACGAGTACCTTTACCAGACGATGGCCCAAACCCTGGTCGAGACCTTCAACAGCAACAAAGTTCGCAAGATCATTGTGAACTGTCCCCACTGCTTCAACACGATCAAAAACGAGTTTCCGCAATTCGGTGGTTCGTACGAAGTTATTCATGCGGCCGATTTCGTGGGGCAATTGCTCGCTTCGGGGCGGCTCAAGATCTCTGAGGAATTCCCGAAGCGGACCGTGTACCACGACTCTTGCTACTACGGCCGTTACAACGACGTATATGACGAGCCACGGACGTTGCTCAGTAGCGCGGGCGCCGAAGTTCAGGAGATGGAACGCCACCGTAAATTCGGCATGTGCTGCGGTGCTGGCGGAGGACGGATGTGGTTGGAGGAAGACCCGGATAAACGGGTGAATCTGCTGCGCACCGACCAAGCGCTTCAGACTGATCCTGAGGTCATCGCGGTCTCCTGCCCGTTCTGTATGACGATGCTCGGTGACGGCATCAAGGCCAAGCAGCTGGAGGAGAAGGTCCAGACGCTCGACGTGATGGAAATCGTCGATAAGGTCACCCGGAGCGTTGATGCGGGGACCTGAAGAAACCTCTTTTGTCGGAGAACCGAACGGTTTGAATGAAATCGTGCGGGCTAAAGGTCCGCCAGCAAGAGAACGAGGCGCCGTTCAGGACGTCAGCTTCCATTGGACGAGAGTGGCGTCGGGATGGTCCTCGAAGACCGCCTCGACTGCGACATCGAAGGGCGGATTCTGCATCGGGTCGCCGAGCAAGTTGCCGACCATGCGGACGTTTCCGCCGTCGGGTAATTCGATCACGGCAACGATATAGGGGCAGGCTTCCTTGAGCGCCGGATGGA
>DASXFX010000180.1:0-33845 GCA_036489375.1 Binataceae bacterium (SeqCode)
GTGAAAATCCCAACGAATAATTGTGTAGTTCGACTCGCGTACATTTGGCGCTATCTCGCGGCCGCTGCCGCCGCCGGCTCATCGATTCCCGATGCGCGGCCCTGCAGGAATTGGGTGAAGGTTTCGTGATTCGCGGCCATCACTTCCGCGACCGTTCCGTTCAGGGCCATCTTCCCCTGATGCATAAAGGCGATCCGGTCGGAAAACTCGAACACCGCCGGCACGTCATGACTAACCATCACCGCGGTTAGATCGAATTCCTTCTGCGTCTGCCGCACCAGCGCGTGTATCTGATGAGTCCGCGTCGGGTCCAGCCCCGTCGTCGGTTCGTCCAGCATCAGGATTTTCGGGCGCCGGATCAGCGCCCGCGCCAGCGCCGCCCGCTTCTGCATCCCGCCGCTCATCTCCGAGGGGTACTTGCGCTCCATCCCCTGCAAGCCCACGGCCTTCAGCGTTTCTTCCACCCGGTTCGCGATCTCTTCGCGGCCCAGCGCGGTCAGTTCCACCAGCGGGAACGCAACGTTATCAAATACACTCATCGAATCGAACAACGCGCCCGCCTGGAACAGCATCCCGAACTTCTCTCGCATCTCGTTCTGCGCCCGCGACCGCATTCCCGTTACTTCCACGCCGTCAATCGCGATCGTCCCCGAATCCGGCCGCAGCAACAGGTTAAGATGCTTCAGCAGCACCGTCTTGCCGCATCCGCTCGGCCCTACGATCGTCGTGATCTGCCCGCGCGGGCATTCCAGGTTCACGCCATCCAGTACCTGCTGCCGGCCAAACCGCCGCCGCAGTTCGCGCACAACGATTGCGGCCCCATCGCTGTGGGTATTCTGATTCATCGATCCCATGGATTTTTACAGAAGCGCATGGATTGTTACAGAAGAATCGAGGTCAGAAAATAGTCCCACACCAGGATCAAAACGCTCGAAAGCACCACCGCTTCCGTCGTCGCCCGGCTCACTCCGGTCGCCATCCGCTCCGCGTGGTAGCCCTTGTAACAGCACACCCACATCACCACCAGGCCGAACACCAGCGCCTTGTACACCCCGGTCAGAATGTCGTGGCCGCTCATGTTCTGCGCGATACCGTTGAAGAACGGCCCGTTGGGCGCACCCATCAGGCCGACTCCGACCGCCCATCCGCCCCAGATTCCGATCACGTCGAACAGCGCCGTCAACAACGGAAAACTGATGATTCCGGCCAGTACCCGCGGCGATACCAGGTACTGCACCGGGTTGATTGCCATCACGCTCAGCGCATCGATCTGCTCGGTCGCCTGCATTGAGCCCAACTCTGCCGCCATCGCAGAACCCGCCCGCGCCGCCACCATCAACGCCGCCAGCACCGGCCCCAACTCGCGCACCAGCACCAACGCGACCACCGTGCCGAGCGCACCCTCCGATCCGAAGCGGCTCAGGGTGTTGTACCCCTGCAAGCCCAGCACCATCCCCGTGAACAGGCCGATCAGGCCCACCAGAAAGAACGATTCCGCCCCGATACTGCGCATCTGGCGGATCAGCAAGCGTATTTTGTAAGGCGGCTGCAGTGCGTAAAAGAGCGACGCTGCGAGAAAAATCACGAAATCGCCCAATGACGTCAAACCGTCGATTACGTAAGCGCCGAGACGCTCGATCCTGCTCAATATTGACACCGCGTCTTGAAGTTTCAGCCGTGAATCACGCCCAGACGGGTAAGTTGGCCGAAGGTATGGGTCATACTGGGCATTCGGACGAACTCGATCAAGTCATTTGGCGTATCCAGATCGATCGCCGGCCGCGCCATCCGCACCACTTCGCAGCGTATGTCCCGGGTCCGGCAGTCATCAACATGCCGCGCCAGGCTCATTCGCCCGAAGCGCGTCTGAATCACGTCCGGCGGCGTCCGCGTGATCATATTCGTCCCCGACAGGTCGAACGACGGCACCAGCACCACTCCCCCTCCGCTCGCCGGCATCGCGCCGAAACTGGCGTCGATATCTTCGCCCGTCACCAACGGGATGTCCGAGAGCACCGTGCAGATAGTCGTTGCGCCACGCTCGATCAGGAACTCCGTGCCGAGGCGCACCGCGACATTCAGCCCGCGCGGATACTCCTCGTCGATCGCCATTGCGCCCCCAGCGCGCGCCAGTCCCAGCAAGGTCGCGTCCGACGTCACCACCGCAACCATCCCGGGCAGCCGCGCGCTCAGCGCCGCGGCCAATACGTCGCGGTACATCGCCTCGGCCAGCGCGGTTCGTTCCGCCGCCGCCGGCAACGCCGGAGCCAGCCGCGTCTTGGCAAACGCCAGCTGCTTGGCTGCTATGAGAACTGCACGCACGGTCGCTTTTTATAACCTACGCTTGCGGTTACCGCCAGCCGCAAGCCTTCGAGGTCCTCGATCAATTCGCCCCTCCGATGCTTGACTCTAAATGCGGACCGTCAAACAATCGACGCTGCCGTGTGAGGGCGCGCGAGGCGGGGGCCCGCTTCCGATCACGGCTCAAGTTTGACCGCGACACTCCATACATACTTCTACAACTTCGCTTGCCCCAGGAGCCATCCATGAAATGGACACCATCCGAGCGTGCTCTCCGCCCCACGCCGGCGTTCGCCACCGCGCTTGCCGCCGCCGCCCTGACCCTGCTCACCGTCGCCGGTTGTCATCATCGCTCGGTCGAGGACAGCCTCACCGCCGGCGACCTGGCGATGCAGGCTAACAAGCTCGGCGACGCCGAAACCGCCTACCAGGATGCCGCATCAAGCGCCCCCAACGACCCGCGCCCGCTGGTCGCGCTGGGTAATCTTTACGCATTCGAACAAAAGCCGGCCCAGGCTCAGACTGAACTGCTCAAAGCGATCGCGCTCGACAAGGACAACGCCAGCGCCCACGCCGCACTCGGCGGCGTCTTCGAGTCGCAGGCGCAGGGCAGCAGCGCAGAGGAGCAGTATCGCGCTGCCGTTGCCCTTGCCTCCGGTAACGCCGCCTATCGCATAAGTCTCGGCAACCTGCTGCAAAGGCACGGCAGAATCGGCGACGCCGAAGCGCAGTTGCGCACCGCCGTCGGCCTCGATCCCAGGAACGCCCGCGCCCACCTCGCGCTCGCCAAGCTCCTGAGCGAGGAGCCCGACCGCGGCGCCGAGGCCCAGAGCGAGTTCGCCCAGGTCCAGGCGCTCGATCCCAGCCTGATGCCGGGCGCGCCGCCGCCTCCTGCCGCCGCTGCCGGCGCTCCGCCCGAGACCGCACCCGCCGCCGCCGTCTTAGCGTCTCCATCGGCATCCCCCGCTCCCGAGTCCGCCTCCCTGCCCGGCGCCGCGACGCCCCCGATACGCCCGCTTAATCGCAAGTTCCTGTTGACGCACGACTCCTCGGTTTATGAAACTCCGCAAGACAGCGCGACCGTGGTCGCCCAGGTGCATCGCCGCAAGTTCGTCCGCGTGACCGGAATCACCGGTAACTGGTTCCGCATCCAGATGAAGAACGGCACCGTCGGCTTCATCCCGGTCTCTGCCGCCGAGTGAACGCACGCTGCGCGAACCCCATCGCCGACCCCTTCGGGAGGTAACATCGCTATGGCATCCGTAACCGGCACCGACGTCAGCTATCCCGGCAAAGCCTGCACCTTGAAGGCCTTTGCCGCCGCGCCTGCGGACGGCGCGCCGCATCCCGCGGTCATCGTGGTCCAGGAATGGTGGGGGCTCGACCAACACATCAAGGATGTCGCCCGCCGCTTCGCCGCCGAGGGCTACTTCGCCGTCGCCCCCAACCTCTACTCGCGCCAGGACTACCAGGTCACCAACGACGCCAACGTCGCCGGCGAGCTGATGGGTGGGCTGGCGCCCGCCGACGGCATCGACGATCTGCGCAGCACCATCGACTGGATCAAGGCGCAGAAGTCCGCCCTCGCCAGCAGCATCGGCGTTACCGGCTTCTGCATGGGCGGCAGTTACGCCACCCTGCTGCCCTGCGTGAGCAAGGACATCAAGGCCGCCGCGCCGTTCTATGGCGAGATTCCGCCCGACGAAACTCTGCGCGGCCTCAATTGCCCCATGTTCTATGCATACGGCGAGAACGACGGCTGGATTCAACGCGCCGACGTTGACCGCCTCGCCGCCGCGTTGAAGCAGTTCGGCAAGACCGGCGAAGTCAAGGTTTACGCCGGATGCTCGCATGGGTTCTTCAACGACACGCGCCCCGACGTGTACAGCGCGCCCGACGCCAGGGACGCATGGTCACGAACGCTGAAGCTGTTCGCCGCTAACCTCAAGACCTGAGCCGGCAACAACGGACCGTCGCGGTTCACGCCGCGACGGTCCCAAATCCGTGCGATCCTGCTGCCACCTCCGTCGATCGAGTCCGAGTCGGCAGGATACTTCTTTCTCGTTTTCCTTGATGTCGCTCTTAGACCACCGCAGTCGAGCGATGTCGGTGAATGCCGCGCGTTGCTCAAGCCGACAGATCGTTGACCCGATCCGCTCTTGCCGATACCGTCTACGGAACGTGGGTGAATTCTTTCACCCTAGTAGCTACCCTTGAAATTCAACTGATCTTTAAGCAGTAAATCTAATACGAACCGCTCTCGTCCTGGACGAATTTCGAACTGGCTCGAGAACTGATCTCCGAACGATTCGCATGGCGGATAAATGCCTCATTTGACTGAAGTCGAGGTCCTGCGTTTTCTGATCCAGCTCACCCTGCTGTTCGTCATCGCACGAGCTCTGGCGGACGTGATGAAGCGGCTCGGACAAGCGACCGTGATCGGCGAGCTGCTCGCCGGCATCGTGCTCGGGCCGACCGTGCTGGGGCACTTTGCGCCGGGCCTGCATGCGATGATCTTCCCGCCCGACGTGCTCGCCGACCATCTGCTGGAGGCGGTCGCGTGGATCGGCGTGATCATGCTGCTGCTCTATACCGGGCTCGAAACCGACCTCGGGATTCTGCGCGGTGTGGGGCGGGCCGCGTTTTCGGTGTCCGCGTTTGGCGTCATCGTGCCCGCCGCTGCGGGCTTTGCGCTGGGCTGGCATCTGCCGGCTGAATACCTGGCCGCGCCCAACGGGCGGCTCATCTTCAGCCTGTTCCTGGCGGTGGCGATGTCGATCTCGGCGGTGCCCGTGATCGCCAAGATCCTGATCGATCTTGACCTGATGCGGCGCGATCTCGGACTGCTCATCCTGGGCGCGGGAATCCTCGACGACACCATCGGCTGGTTGATGCTCTCGATCATCGCGGGCCTTGCGGCACATGGGGTTCTGGATCTCCGGTCGTTTGCGTCGATCGTGGTCGCGGTGATCGTCTTCGTCGGCTTCTGCTACTTCATCGGCGCGAACCTGGTGGTCCGCGCGATGCGCTGGGTGGACGATCGCGCGCTCGCCGAGCACGCCGGCGTCAGCACCATGGTCGGCATCGCGATGGTCTGCGCGATCATCACGCAGGCGATCGGTATTCACGCCGTTTTCGGCGCGTTCATCGCGGGCGTGATGCTCGGCCGATCGGCGCGGTTGCGCCGTTCCGATCGCAACGAGCTGCAGGCGTTGACGATCGGGGTCTTCGCGCCGGTTTTCTTCGGCTATTCCGGACTCAAGGTTGACCTCTTCGCATTGCACGGAGTCGGCCTGCTGGGTTTGGTTCTCGGCATCGCCATCGCGGGAAAAATCGTCGGCTGCGGCCTCGGCGGCATCGCCGTTGGGCTCAAACCGCGCGAGTCGCTGGCCGTCGCGATCGGGATGAACGCACGCGGCGGGATGGAAATCATCGTCGGCCTGATCGGACTCAATCTGGGCGTGCTGACCCAGGAGATGTACGCGATCATCGTGATGGTCGCGATTGTAACCTCGCTGATGACGCCGCCATTTCTTAGCTGGATTCTGGCCGGCGTGGCGCAAAAGCCCGAAGAGGCAGCGCGGCTGGAGCGCGAACGGCTGCTCTCACGCCTGCCCTTCAGCCGCGAGGGCGCCAAGCTGCTGGTGCTGAGCGGCGGCGGTCCGCACGCGCAGCTCGCGGCGCATCTCGCGGCGACGTTGGGCAATCATCACGACGCCAGCATTACGGTTTTCCACGCCACCGCGACCGGCGCGCCAGCAGCCGACGGACGGGCCGACGCCGAGTTCGCGCGCATCAAGTCAATCGCGGAAATGAGCGGCGTGCAGAATATCCTGCAGCACAGCGGCAGCGGCGATTCGATTGCGCAGGCGATCATCAAGGAAAGCGAACGCGGCTACGACGCGATCTTTGCCGGTGCCTCGCCGATCGAGGGCGACTATGCGCTCGGCGGCGAGGTGCTGCGCGAGCTCGTCGCCAGCGCGCAAGCGCCCATCATCATCGTGCGCAACGTCGGGGGGGCGGTGCCGCTGCGGAAGATCCTCGCGCCCACGACTGGCGCGCCGTTTTCGCGGCTCGGCGCGACGCTCGCGATGCTCTATGCGCACGAAACGGGGGCAGCGATAACCGCGTTGCACATTAAGGAAGGTCCGACGCTGCCGGTCTTGCGCGACTTGTATCGGCGGCGCAATGCGGTCGAGGATGGCGCGCCGATCGTCGAGGAGCTGCGCCAAATCGCCGAACAGGTCGGAGTCAAATTGGAAGCTCGCGTCGATTCGAGCGGCAAGACTGAAAACGCTATCCTGAATGCCGCCGAGAAGGGCGGCTTCGACCTGCTGGTGATGGGCGTGATGTTCCGGCCGTCGGAGCGGCGGCTCTACTTCGGCCCCAAGGTCGAGTACGTGTTGCGCAATACTCGCTGCGCGTTCGCGGTGGTGGTGACTCCTGAACTGACCTCGACCCGCGCGTGATCCCGTGGCGCTTTCGCTTCCCCTCGATCTCCCAATGATCGCTTCGAACGAGCGATTGGCTTGCCGTGATCACTTCGCTGTGCGCGACCGCTGCGAGCGTTCGCGGCGTTGATTCCGCCGCGCCCCGACCGGCTATTTCGATCGCGTTAGTGCTCGTCGGGGAAAGGCTGCGCGTATTCCACCAGCACTCCGCGCGTCGCCTTGGGATGGAGAAAGCAGATCATGCCGGCCAGTCCCGCGCGCGGCTTTTGATCGATGAGCTGAATGCCCTTGGCCTTGGCGCCGTCGAGTTCGCGCTCGACGTCCTCAGTCTCGAAGCACAAGTGATGGAGCCCGCCGCCGCGCTTGGCGAGGAACTTGCCGACGCCATTGTCGGGACTAAGCGGTTCCAGCAATTCGATCTCGCTCTCGCCGGCTTGCAGCAGCGCCGCCTTGACGCCCTGATCCTGCACGGTCTGGCTCTTGATCAGGCGCAATCCCAACAGGTCGCGCCACAAGGCCATCGCCTGTTCGAGGTTCGGCACTACTACGCCCACATGATGAATCTTTTTGAGCATCGTCAGCCTTCCGTGTGATTCTCGCAGAGCTTGTGTTGCAGTTCGCCCCATTGCGCCTTCATCCCCGGCGAGCCCAGATTCGGATGCTCGCTGCGGGTGACGGTGAGCTTGTTGCAGGCGCTGGCCAGGTTACCCTGATGCGCCAGGATCTGGGCCATGCTGTATTTCGATTCATAGAACAGCGGATCGGATTCCGCCGCGACCGCTTCGACCCGGCTCCATAGATCGATCGCATCTTTGTAGTCCTGTTTCGATTGCGCGATACGCGCCAGCCCGGCGTTGGCGTCGGGCGATCCGGCGTCGGCCGCGGCAACTTGCGTGAAAGTCGCCTGCGCCTTATCGACGTCGCCCATCGCCAGGTACGCCTGTCCCAGGATCGAAAGCGTGCCGGTCAGATTTTTCGCCGGGATCTTGCCCTCGCTCACCTGGCGCGCGAAGTACTCATAGATGATCGCGGTCATCCGCGCGTTCTGCACGTAGCCATTCTGATCGCCGGCGGCTTGACGAGCCTGCGCGTTCTTCCAGAAATCGAGGCCGATCTCCTTGATGTAATCGTTGCGCGCGGGATTTGCGGCGTCGCGCGCCACCAGCGCTTTCGCCTCGCGTTCGAGCTGCGGATATTGCTGGGTCTGATCGAGCGCCTCGATGCGCCATTCGTAAGTTTGATCGAACTTCGCGTTCATCGCCGGGTATTGCGTTTCGAAGCCGCTGAGAATCGCCGCGACCTCGCGGTAGTCGATTTGCGGCTGATGCTCCAGCAGCGTCGCCAGCATGTAGATCGCGCGCCCGCGACTGTCATGCAACGCTTTGTGCGCGGCGGCTGGCGCCGTGCGTTCGGCCTCGGGCTCCAGGTTGATCGCGGCGATCAGCGCCGCGATCGTCTTCTGCCGCAAGGCCTCTAAATCCGCCGCACTGATGGGCGCAACCGGCGCCGTCGAGGCCGCCGGAGTCAGGCCTGGGTTGTCGCTCTTGACGCCGCCCGCAGCGGCCAACGCGCGGTAGTAACATTCGGCGGCGTTGAAGCGCGCGGTGAAATCATAGTCCGAATTGCCGTGAACCTGCTCGTATTCCTTGGCCGCTTCGACGTACTTGCCGTCGCGCTGATAGAGCTCGCCCATGCGAAAGCGCGGCTCGTACGCGTAATGACCCTGCGGATAGCTCTTGAGATAGTTCTGCGCGGCGGCCACCCATTTATCTTTGAGCTCGACGCTCCGCATTCCGCCCCGCTCCCATTCCAGGCGCGGAATCTTGAAGAGCATGTACGCGGCCCATTGGGCGTCGGGATTATTGGGCTGGCTCGCGATGTCCTGCGCCACCTTCTCGACCATGTCCACGCGGCCGCCGACGTAAAAAAGATCGGCGGCATACTTGTAGGCCTTGGGATATTTGCCGCTGCGCGCGGCGGCCCAATACATATTCGCGGCCGGCAAGTTCTGATGTTTGTAGTACGCAACGTTGGCGCCGAGCCAGTTCTCGAAACCGTCCGCAGTCCCGCCGAATTCCGCCGTCGGATCGCGGACGTTATCGCCCGCCGTCGCCACCACGATCGCCCAGTCGTCCTTGCTATCCTCGCGCGCTCGCGCGTACTCGATTATCTGATGATGCAGATCGGCGCGCTTGGCCGGATCGGCCGCGGCTTGCTCCTGCTGGAACATCTCACGCAGATGCAGCATCTCAAGCCCTTCGCGCTGCGGACCGCTCGCCGCTTGAGCCATCTTGGCGTTCAATCCTTCCGCCTGTTGGGTCTTGCCCATCGCAGTGTAGGTCGCCGCCAGCCCTTGCTGCGCCGGGCGATATTGGCGCGTGCCCGGCCCGGCCTCCAGGATGCGCTTGAAGTCGGCCACCGCCTGCGCGTACTCGGCGCGTTGATATTTGCCCAGTTCGCGCTCCGCGTAGGCGCGCCCGATCAGGTTCTCGCGAATCAACTCGGGCGACAGGATCAACAGCGAACTATCGGTGAATCCGTCGATCGCCTGATTGAGCAGGCGCCGCGCCGTCGCCGGTTCATTGGCATACAGCGACGCCCCTTCAAAGCGCAGCCACGACAACGGATACAGCGCCCGCAGCGCCAACTGCTCGGGTTGGTCGTAGTCGCAGGAGCCGCCCGCATCGATGGTCTCGATACAGGCGTCCTTCTTCTTCTGGTAGGTGGAATACATCCGGTTGAGCATCGACTCCAACCGGTCGTAAGCGCCGTAGAGCGTGCCGTTAGCGCGCGCCCCTTCTGCGATCTGGGCGAATTCGGCCTCGGCCGCATCCAGTTGCGAAATCACCTCGCTGGCTACCGAAGGATTGCTGACCGCTTCGGCCACTTGCGGTTCCAGCGCGTCGAGGCGGCGATTCAGCTCGCTCAGACTCTGTGCAGACGCGATTGCGGCCCCCACCACAATCGCCATCATCACCGTTGCGCATCCGAGCGCCAGCCGGCGAACCACGGTCACTGGCTTCATAAATACTCACCTGGTCCCCCTGAGATCAGTCCCCGAAGCTCCCTGAAAATGCCGTCAGTTAAGGATAAACGCGCGTGCACGGTCAAGAGAATATTATTCGATCCGCAGCCTCCGTCACTGCGCGGAGTGCGGTCACGCGGGCGCTGCGGCCGGAAATCGAGCAACGCTCTGCCGCCTTGCGATCCAATAGCACGCCGGCGATTCCCGCCGCCTGTGCCCCAGCGAGATCCATCTGTTCGGAGTCGCCCACGTGCAAGGCCTCACCCGGCGCAATCCCATGCCGCTGCAGCGCCACTTGGAAGATCTCCGGCGCGGGCTTGGCCCATCCGGTCTCCGATGAAATCGTCACCGAGTCGAAATAGCGGCTCAGGCCCAGGCCCTCGAGAATCCCGTAAACGCGATAATCGAAGTTCGAGATTACGCCGAGAGTGTGTCCGCGCTCCTTGAGCTGCGCCAGGAGTTGCTCCGCTTCGGGATCGGCCTTCCAGTTCGCCGGATCACCGAGAAAGTCAAAGAGCGCGTCGAAGTAGCCGTCGAAATCGCGGAACTCTCCAAACTCGGCGAAGGTGTCGGTCACTACCCGCCGCCACCATTCGCGCTCCAGGCGGCGCAAGGCCGACGACTCGTGGCCGGGTCCGAAGGCCAATCCCGGAGCCATGCCGAAGACCCGCCGGAAGGCGGCACCGACTGCCTTGTCGTCGGCGTCGAGGCCGTAGCGCTGCGCCAACCGCGCGTAGCTCAGCCCGATCCGTTCGCGGGTCACGATCAAGGTTCCCGCAACGTCGAAGTATATCGCTCTCAACATCTATGATTTCCGCAGTGAGGACGGGCTGCTGCCTTATTCACTGCCCGCACCGGGACCGCCGAGGCCCTCCCACACTTGCACCAGTGTGCCCATCGCGGACTGCGGTGAGATAAAGAATTGACGCTCGCCGCGCCAGTTTGATTCACGTCCGACGATGCGATGGCCGTCGGCGCGCAAGCGTTCGAGGGTACCGTCGAAATCCTTTACGTCGATCGTCACGTGATGCATTCCCTGGCCGTAGCGATCGATAAAGCCGCGCACGAAATCGTCCTCGGTATTCGGCCCCGGGCTTTGCAGGAATTCGAGTTTGAAGCCTGCGGCGTCGATATGCGCGAGGACGAAGTTGCCCTGCGAAGTGCTGCGCACCGGATAGTTGACGACTTCGGCCGGGAAGTAGCGCCGGAAGAATTCCATCGCCGGATTGATGTTGCGCACCGCGATCGCGACGTGGTCGAAACGCGCGCGACCGTCGTCAGGCGGACGTGGCGCGGGCCGGCTGTAGTCGAGCGGCTGCCACAACTGAATCAAAACTCCGAAGGCCGATCGCGGCGAGATGAAACAGGTCTTCTGTCCATCCGGAAAGTCGTGCTCGTCAACCACGCGCACGCCGCCGGCCTTGAGCGCCGCGATCATCGGACCAATGCGATCGACTTCGTAACAGATGTGATGCAGGCCTTCGCCATGACGCTGGATGAATTGCGCGATGAAGCCCTCGCGGCCGGGCAACTCCTCGATGAACTCGAGCGGAACGCCGCCGAGATAGAAGTCCTGCCACAGAAAGCCGCCCTGCGCTTGTTCGCTTATCTGCTTGTCGTTGCGCGGCTGGGTCGGAAAATAACGCGTGAAGAAACCGACTCCCCGATCGATCGAGGTCACTGCGATCGAGACGTGATCGAACCGCATCCGCACGCCCTCAACTGGACTCATCGATACTATGAACTCCCCTCATCGAAAGATGCTTTTGGCGCTGGCGCCATCGATCACATCACGCGCTCTGTCCGCGTCAGCCTTAACCCTGCGGGCTGCATCGCGATGATGGCGCACTAGCTGCGGAAGCGCTCGAAGACGAAGCGGCGCAACAGCGGGCCCACGCTGCGGATTATCAGCGGCCATCCGTTAACGATCTTTCCGCCATAGATGCCGAGCGATTGAACGGCGCGCGAGAGCGGCGGCACCTCAAAGAAACTCCAGTCGGGCGTCGAGCTTGCCGTCGGCCGTTCGCACCACGACATAGCCGCCGTCCTTGAACGGACCCGCGTTGACGATCGTGGTCGGCCCAATCGTATCGACGCCGGCCGATTCATGGATATGCCCGGAGATGCACAGGTCGGGCTTGAACTCTTCGATAAAACGACGCGCGGCGGTGCTCCCCACTGCGCGGCCCCCGGCGATCCGATCGCAGCGAGTCTCGAACGGCGGCGGATGACAAACCATCAGCAGCGGACGCAAGTCGCGAACCTCGCCGTAGCCGCGCAGGAGCGTCGCGTAAATTTCGTCCTCGGTGAATTCGGTAGGCGTGTTGAAGGGCGTTACATTGGACCCGCCGCAGCCGAAGATGGCGACGCCGTCAATCACCGTTCCGCGCCCATGCAGCGCTACGCCCGCGCGCTCGAGGAACGGGATGACCTCGGCGGTATCGAGGTTGCCGGGCAACGCAAGCACTCGCGCACAAGCATGACGCACGTCGTCGATGACCTTGCCCGCATCGTCGCTACCACCGAAGTTTGTGAGGTCGCCGGAGACAATCACGAGGTCGGTGTCGCGCATCACGGCGTCCATCCGCGCGAGGTTGCGGGTCGCCATGTGCACATCGCCAAATGAAACAATTTTCATCGCAAATGCTGCCTGCGCCTACCATAGCGCACCGCCCGAGATGCTCCTAATTGGTTCGCGGGAGGCTCCGTTAGGTTGAAAACGCCCATCGCGCTGCGAATTCTGTTATTTCTGAGGCGCGTCGCGGCTGTCAATCGGTTGTGGCGCGGACGCAACAATTAATGGGTGCACTCGATAATTTTGCCTTCGTACTGGTTTCGCCGAAGTCTTCGGGCAACGTCGGCGCGGCCGCTCGCGCATTGAAGAACATGGGCTTCGGAGACCTGCGGATGGTCGCGCCGCGCGACTACGATCCTCGCGTCGCGGCCGCGATGGCGGTGCATGCGGACGATGTCCTCGAGCGCGCGCGCATTTATCCCGACTTGATGGCGGCGCTCCACGACCGCACGCTAAGCGTCGGCACCACCTGCCGCACCGGTCCGTATCGCAGCGAGACGCGCGTGCTGCGAACGGCGGCGTCGGAGTTGGTGGCGGAAGGCGCGGCCAATCGCATCGCGATGGTGTTCGGCCCCGAGGACTTCGGCCTGAGCAACCTCGAAATCGCACAATGCCAGCGCCTCATCACTATATCGACGGCACCGGATTATCCGTCGCTCAATCTCGCGCAGGCCGTGATGGTCGTCGCATACGAACTGATGATCGCGGCAGGCGCGGGGCGCGCGCCAATCGAGGTCGAGGAATTCGCTCCCGCCGGCGCGGTCGAGGAAATGCATCGGCGCATGGCCGACGCGCTCGTCGAGATCGGTTTCCTGCCGGACGACAATCCCGATCATCTCATGCTCACGGTGCGCGCAATGCTCGGCCGTAGCGGCGTCAGACCACGCGAGCTGGACATTTTGAACGGACTCGCGCGCCAGATTCGATGGGTGGCTGGAGATGGCGCAGCGACGCTCGCGGCCAAGCGCGCATCGGGGCGCAAGCTGCGCTGAGCAAGCGAACGGACATACTTATGCGCCGCACGGCGGTGTTCCGCGCGTCCGTCGTGGCGCAAGGTTGAGGGTCCTCGGAATACCGTCCGACAGGCCCAGGCGGCGACGAGATCGTCGCGCCATTCGAAGCGTTTGGCCAAATGGATTGCGTGCCGAGCGCTTCCCGCCAGCCCGGCGCAAGCGCAATAATAAGTGGGGTAGTCAGTGCCCGGATGCGGGAATTTTGGCGATGGCCGGGAACTTGGGCTATGGCAGAGATAATTCAACTTTGGGAGTTTCAGCAGGCTCGGCGTCGCGCCGAGCGGCGCAGCGGCGATCAGCAGAGCCTCGAGCGCGCACTCGCCCTGATGCGGGATAATCTCGCCGACGCCGCCGACGATCTGCGCGAGGCGCCAGTTGCGATGCAGTCCGAACTCCTCAATCGTATCGAGCATTTGACCGCTATGATCCGCTACGGAATGCGCATGCTGAGCGACGCGGAAGACTCCTCCGAATCCGCCGGCGGGGGGCCGCATCGCTAGCAATCGGGACGGACGTTCTTGATTCCTGCGTTCAAGGCGAATACCAAATAGGGTTCAGTTTTCTCGCGCGCTCCCCGGTAGCTCAGTCGGTAGAGCAGACGGCTGTTAACCGTCGGGTCGCTGGTTCGAATCCGGCCCGGGGAGCCAACTTTTCCAAGATTCTCAGGGTTTGCTGGCTGCGCGCCAGACACGACTGCGGCCCGTAGGTTGCGCGTTAGCGCGCGACGCGATCGGCATCCTCGATGTCAGCGGTCATTTGGCCGTGAGGTTGCTCGCGAGATTGCCGCATCGCTGAGGACCAATGTTCCGCTCGCGGTTTCTGAATCCCGACCGTTCAAGCGATGCCGTCGCGCTCAGTTGCCAGACGCGCCCTTCGTGTTTCGCTTCGCTCGCCTTGAGGGTTCGGAAGTGCGCCGCGGGCCGGTCGTTTCAAGCATCCATTTGACGTAAGGTGGCGACCCTCGATCGATACTGGTCGAGATCACTTCGGCCACTTCGTAGCTGTGCAGTTCGCGAATCCGTTTTTCCACCTTGATATAGAGCGTAGCGCGCGTCTTGATGAGCAGCAGGAATTCGCGCTCGTCTTCGATCGCGTCGCGCCAGCGATAAATCGAGCGCACCGGTCCGACGATATTGACGCACGCGGCTAGTCGTTCATCGACCAGCGCACGCGCAATCGAAGCCGCTTGCTCCTCGCTCGCGACAGTCGAGAAAATCAGACGCAGCTTATGTGGCGTTCGCGATGGCATCTCAACGCCTCGCGTCGCGCAGCAGTCGCTTGCGCAACTGGCGCGGAGTACATCGATATTTGAACGCTTTGCGTTGATTGACGTACAAAACCGGAACCTCCGTTCCGTGGCGCGCTTCGAGTTCAGGTTTGCCGTCGATCGCGACGCGTTCGAAGCGTGCCTCGAAGTCCGGCAGCGCGGCCGCAACAATCTCCTCCATCTCGTGGCACAAGCAGCATTCGTTGCGCGTATAGAGAACGATTTCCAACATCGCCCAAGCGCCAGTTCGAGACGGCCACTCTCATTCGAGCGTTACAACCCGCGGCCGCGTAAAGCCCACTCGCCCGATGGCTTAAATATCCCTCCGCAGCTCCGGGCCAAAGGCCGGTCGCGCCACGCGATTGAACTCGTAATCCCAGAGCGGGCCGTGATCAATCTTTTCGTCGATCGTGCGCAGATGCGCCAATTCGTGCACCAGCGTTTCAAAACTGTAACGCCGGGTGTGACGGCCGATCAGAATCGTCTTGCGATCGTGCAACGTTACGCCGCATACCCGTCTGCCAAAGACCTGCTGGATCACGGTCTTGCGCACCATGTAGACCTTCCAGCCGCTCGGCATTGGCTCGGACCAGACGCGCGACCAGGTCTCGCGCGCCAGCCCGGTGATATCCTTGCGCCTGATCGATCGTTCGCTACTAGCCATCTTTCAGGTCAGATTCCGGTCGGCCAGATGCCGGTCATTCATATGCCCGGCCGCCTCTATGCGGCGAAAATCTCGGCGAAGAACGACGTCATCGCCTGCCACGAGCGCTCATCGGCCGATTTGTTGTATGCGATTCCCGGTGCGCCGATCGAAGCGGCATCCGGATTGGTGAAGCTATGGACCGTTCCGCCGTAGTTGATAAATTGCCAGTCCACCCCGGCCTTGGTCATCTCTTCGTTGAAGGTGGCGACCTGCGCGGGCAGCACAAACGGATCGTCCGCACCGTTACACACCAGCACCTTCGCCTTTACCTGGCCCTCTTCTGCCGGCTGCTTGGTCGCCAATCCGCCGTGGAACGAAACCACGCCTTTGACTGCGGCGCCGGACCGCGCAATCTCGAGCGAGCAGGTTCCGCCCATGCAATAACCCATCACCGCCAACCGGCTCGAATCGACTTGCGGCAACGACGCGATTTTATCGAGCGCCGCGCGCACGCGCCGCCGAACCACAACGGGGTCCTCCAGCAGCTTCATCGCGTGCTTGATTCCTTCCTGTAGGTCCTTCGCGACGAAACCGTCTCCGTATGGATCCGCGCCGAATCCAACGTAGCCCAACTTGACCAGTCGCTCCGCCCGTTCCCGGACGAACGGGGCGATGCCGAAGGCATCGGGCATGATCACGACTCCCGGTCGTTTGCCCGAAACGGTCTCATCGTAGGCAACCAGTCCATGCAGATTAAGGTCGCCGTCTTTGTACTTGAGATTTTCTACTTTCATCCGCTTTCCTCGCAGTGTGTTTTTGGCGGTTGCAGCGCCATTCTGCTGGCCGGTCGGCCCCGCCGTGATACTCGGCCGCGCGCGTACCGAACCTGGTGTTGCAATAACCTACCTGAACGCCGATTGGAAATCGCAGTCGAGAGATGATCCCGATCCAAATACCGGACAGCCGCCCGATTGATCTGTGCGTGCACGCACTCCTGCGAGGCTGATGGCGAAGCACCGCAGCGAAATTGCAACAGCGAAGTCGCGGGACCGCGCAGTTTCGTCGAGCGATGAGTCAGATTCGCCCAAAGCGCCGCTGGAGAAACCCTCTCTTTAATGAAAGATCGTTGCACGTCGACAACGATTCCGCAGGTGTGCAACATTGGCGTATGTAGTCGCGAAAATCGGCGGATTGATGGCAGACTTCGTGGGGACCCTGAAAGCACGGGTGCTGGTGGTGGATGAGGAGACGGTTGCTCACCTGGCCGCCAACGCACTGACTAAAGCCGGCTTCGAAACCGCGGCATGCTCCAATAGCAATACCGCGTTCGCGACCGTCGAGACCGGCGGCGCCGATGTCGTCGTGTGCTCCGTTCAAATGCCCGGCGTCGATACCATGGACCTGCTGCGCCGGATGCGCGCGCGCAGGCCCGACGTTCCGGTCGTAATGCTCGCCGGCGATCCGAGCGTGCATTCGGCGGTCGCGGCGATGCGCCAGGGCGCTTTCGACTACGTGACCAAGCCGTTCGACGATGACGCGCTCGCTGCGATCGTCGAACGCGCACTCGAGATGGGCTGTCTGAAGCGCGAAAATTGCCGGCTGCGTGAGCAACTGGTGGTGGCCAGCTCGGCCGCAGGCTTCGTCGCCGAAAGTTTGCAGACCAAGCAACTGGTCGAGATGGTCCGGCGGGTCGCCCCAGCCCGCTCCACCGTCTTGATCGAGGGCGAAAGCGGCACCGGCAAAGAACTCATAGCGCGGATGCTGCATTACTGGAGCAAGCGCGCCGAGGGTCCATTCGTCGCTATCAACTGCAAAGCTTTCGCCGACGGCGTGGTCGAGAGCGAACTGTTCGGTCATGAAAGAGGCTCCTTCACCGGAGCGATCATGGCGCGCGCCGGATGTTTCGAGCGCGCTTCGGACGGCACCCTGTTTCTCGACGAGATTGCCGAGGCGGGCCCCGACTTCCAGGCCAAGCTGCTGCGCGTGCTCGAAGACGGCCAGGTCCTTAGAGTCGGTGCGAACAAACCGCGCAAGGTCGATGTCCGCATCGTCGCGGCGACCAACCGGGTATTGCGGACGGAGGTTGCGGCCGGCCGCTTTCGCGGCGATCTCTATTTTCGCCTCAATGTTATTCCAGTGCGGATTCCGCCGCTGCGCGAACGGCCGCAGGACATCCTGCCGTTGGCGCGACACTTCCTCGCCTATTATTCCGCCGAGGCTGGCCGTCCGCTGCGGCTGGCGCCCGAAGCGGAGCGCTTGTTAGTCGCGTACCCGTGGCACGGCAATGTGCGTGAGCTCGAAAATGCGATCGAGCGCGCGGTCGTCTTGAGTGGAGCCGAGCTGCTGACCCCGGATGCGTTCGCGCTCGAAAGTTTAACCGTGGAACCATTTGAGGCTGCCGGTGTCCTCGGAAATCCCTTGGAACCACAACCTTCGCAGGTGAAGGAGAATCTGCAGGAATATCTCGACCGGGCCACGACTTCGAAAATCAAAGCCACACTCGATGAAGCGCGCGGGAACCGTGCAATAGCGGCGGCCACGCTCGGTATCGATCGCACGACACTCTACCGGCTGATGAAGCGGCTCAACCTGTACTAGCCTTTCACGGATTCGGGTTGAGCTCCAGGAGGATTGGAGCGCGCGCGGTTTCCAGACTGCGAGAGTGTCCCCTAACACACCCGACAACCAGAACGATCTCGATATAAGTGCGCGATGGTGTGAATGATCTGAATGATCGCGGGCCCCAAGATCACGGCCAACATCGCGGGCAATACAAACAGGACGAGCGGAAAGAGAATTTTGATCGTCGTCTTCTGGGCGGCCTCTTCCGCTCGCAGCCGCCGACGCATACGCAGCGCGTCCGAGCTGGCGTGCAACGCGGGCGCGATCTGCGCGCCCAACTGCTCACTCTGAATCAGCGTCGCCGCGAGCGGCTTGATGTCTTCGACCGCGGTGCGGTCCGCCAGGTTGCGCAGTGCTTGACCCAACGATGCCCCGGCTGAAATCTCCGAGGCCACCAAGCTGAGCTCGCGGCCAATCTCCTGTTTCTGACGCTGCGTTTCGACGCCGACGATTTTGATCGCCTCGAACAATCCCAACCCGGCCTCGACGCACACCACCAGCAGATCGAGAACGTCGGAAAGCTGCGTGGCGATCGCCATCTGACGAATCCGCGCGCGCCGTTTGATGTAGAAGGTCGGAACCAGCGTACCCAGCAGGATTCCGATTATCGCCATGAGCGCCACCATCCCGAAGCGCTTACCCGAGATCGAGGCGAACGCGGCCATCAGGATTCCCAGTCCGATCGCAGTCAGCACGCGAAAGACCTGGAATGTATGCGCCTTGCCGCCGCCAATATAGCCCGCCTGCTGCAAGGTCTCGGATAATTTTTCGCCCGACGGAGTATTCGGATCGGGCGCTGGAATGCGCGCTTTCGCCCACTTGAAAAGTAAGCGGCTCACGCTCTCGTCCTGCGGTGCATCGTCGTCCAAGGTGCCTTGCGACGCGCGAATCCTCACCGCGAGATCGTTGAAGCGTTCCTCGACTACGCGATGACTGCCGTAGAGCGCGACGTAAATCGCAACTCCACCAACACCGACGAGGCTGAACACGAAGAGGCTAATCAATAGGGACGATGACATTGCAGTTTTCCCTGCCGCCGCTAGTACCGCAGCTTGAGCAAGCGCCGTATTGTGAAAAACGCGAGGGCATCGAGGACTATCGCCGTTTTGAGTATTTTCAGACCGGTCGGATCGTTGAACAGGGTCGCCGCGTATCCCGGCTGGACCAGGCTGAAGGCGCACAGGACTGCGATCGGCAGCGCACCGACAATCATCCCGCCCATCCGCGATTGCGCGGTCAAGGCTCGAATCTGCAACTTGAGCCGCTGCCGGGTGCGGACGATCTCTGACAGCCGCCCGACTATCGCGGCGAGACTCGAACCTACATCCGTTTGCACCTTTACCGCGACCACCAGCAGGCGCAGGTCATCTTCGGGAACGCGCTTGAGCATATCTTCCAGCGCTCGGGGCAACGGCAAGCCGATGCGCGTCTGTTCGAGCGCTGTGCGAAACTCGCTGCCCAACGGATCGCTGAATTCCTGCACCACCACCTGCAGGCCGCGATTCAGCGAATGGCCCGCCTCGAGCGACGACTTGATCAGATCGAGCGCGAACGGCAGTTGCAGCACGAAAGCCTTCATCCGGCGCACGCGGCGAAACCGGATGTAGAGGATCGGCAGAAAGCCAAAAGCCACAGCGAAGCCAATCGCAAACACCAGGTCGTGCCATAGCGCCTGCCCCAAAAAGAGGCCCGCACAGAACATCAGCACGATTATCAGCAGCATCTCCGACACGCGCATGTAGATGCCGGCCTGCCACATATTCTCTTCGAGTTTGCGCAGCAGGTTGAGCTTCCACAGGATTGCGAGCAGCTCGCCCGATTCGCGCACGCGCGTCTGGCGCGAGATATCAACGTCAAAGTCGTCCTCGGGCCGCGCCATCCGCCGGATCAGATTCTGCTTCTGATCCGACTCGCCGCCCCGATGGGTCAGGACGACCAGCGCCCCGATAAATACCAGGGTAAAAATGCCGACCGCGAGGTACAGGTCCATGGCGTCACTTCACCTCGAATGCGTCGGCTGCATATCGATCCGATAGCCCGCCGCGGCCACCCGATCGCTGTACATCGAGCGGATTCCCGAGTAGCGGAACTGGCCCAACACCTTGCCGGCGGGCCCGATACCGGTGCGCTTGAATTCGAACAGATCCTGCATCATCACCATATCGCCTTCCATCCCGGTGATTTCCGAAATCCGCATCATCTTGCGCGATCCGTCCGAGAGGCGGCTGACATGGATTACCATGTTGAGCGCCGAGGCAATTTGCTGGCGCATCGCGCGCTGCGGAATCGAGGCGCCTGACAGCAGCATCATCATTTCGAGCCGCTGAATCGCGTCACGCGGAGTGTTGGCGTGAACCGTCGCGATCGAGCCGTCGTGGCCGGTGGACATCGCCTGGAGCATGTCAAAGACTTCGCCGCCGCGAACCTCGCCGACGATAATCCGGTCGGGCCGCATGCGCAGAGTGTTCTTGACCAGCTCGCGCTGCGTCACTTCGCCCTTGCCCTCGACGTTGGGCGGCCGCGTTTCGAGCCTCACCACATGGGGTTGCTGCAGCAACAATTCGGCGGAGTCCTCGATCGTGACGATCCGCTCGTCGCCAGGAATAAACGACGACATGCAATTGAGCATCGTGGTTTTGCCGGAGCCGGTGCCGCCGCAGACCAGGATATTCAGGCGCGCTTTGACGATCGCGTGCATGAAGTCCACCATGTCCGCGTTCACCGTCTCCTTGTCGATCAAATCGTCCACCGTGTAGCGCTTCTTGCCGAAGCGGCGGATCGAGAGCGTCGGTCCGTCGAGCGCCAGCGGCGGGATGATCGCGTTGATACGCGAACCGTCGGCCAGTCGCGCATCGACCATCGGTGAGGCTTCGTCAACCCGCCGGCCGACCTGCGAAACGATGCGATCGATGATCAGCATCAAGTGTTGTTCGTCGTTGAAGCGAACCTCGGTCAGATACAGTTTGCCCTGTCGTTCGACGTAAACATGATTCGGCCCGTTAACCAGGATGTCGCTAATGTCGTCGTCCCAGAGCAACGGCTCCAATGGGCCGAGGCCGAGCAATTCGTTCTTGATTTCCTCGACCAGGCGCGCGCGATCGGCGTCGGTCAGCAAGCGCCCCTCTTCGTTCAGGATGTCGGTGATCGCCTGCGTAACTTTGCTCGACGCCATGTTCTGCTCGAGGTTTTCGAGGCGCGAAACATCGAGCGTTTCGAACAGGCGATTGTGGACGGCGAGCTTCAATTGCTGAAAGCCGTCGGCCATCGTATCGCGCTGCCGCCGCGGGTTTCCGCCAATCAGCGATGTCCGTACCGGAACCTGCGCGGATTGAGCGGTCTGGGAAGAGATTCGATCGACCAGCTTCATACTTGTATTCCTTTAGGCGCGCCCGCCCAGTGCAGCCAGGAGCCGTGAGACCAAACCACCGCTTTGCTCAGCGACCACCTCGCCCCCCATCGCCAACCGCCGCGCCAACTCTTCAATCGCCCGTGCCAGCGGAGAACCCGAGCCGACCTGCCACAGGTCCTGCGCTCGCAACTGCATCCGCTCGAGCACTTTTTCGTCACGCGGTATTTTTGCGTAAATCGGCCGGCCCAGCGTATGCGTAATCTGCGCCTCGCTGATCGGATGATGCGGCAGGAAGCGGCTCAGAATGAAGTTCGGCTCGACCCCCGACAGGCCCAGCCGGCCGAAAAGATCGACGAAGCGCCAGGCGCATCGCGCGGCCGCAATCGATTGATCGAGAAGGTAAAACAGATGGTCCGATCGTTCCCACGCGGCCACCGCGTTTTCATCGATGTAACCGCCGCAATCGACGATCACAAAGTCGAACAACTGACGCATCAGTTCGAGTACTTCGCCGATCGTGCGATCGGCGACCAGCTCGCTGTCCTCAATTCGCTTGGGCGCCGCGAGCAGGTAAATCCCTGACGGATGCTTGGTCAGCGCCGATTCAAGCTGAATCGAATCCAGCCGCCGATCGCTTTCGCACAACTGCATGATCGAGCGTTCCGGCTCAAGATTGAGGAACACCGCCATGCTCCCCGCCTGGAGATCGAGATCGACCACCGCCACGCGCTTGTTGAGCGTGTAGCGCAACGCGAGCGCTAGGTTTCCGGCCAGGCTGGTGACGCCAACGCCGCCCACCGTACTCACCATCGAAACGATCACGCCGCCGGCCTGACGTTCAGCACGGCGCCGGGTTTCGCTGATCTTCAGCAGTGCGCGAGTCGCGTCGCCGGGATCGAGCGGCAGGAACAACAGCTCGTCCGCGCCCGCCCGCAAGATCCGTCGCATCAGAACCGGCGAGCGTTCGTGTACCAGGGCGAAGAGCACCGGGCGCGGCGACGCCTCCGCCTGCGCCTGCAGAAAGTTCAACGACGCCTCTTCGTTGCCGCCGTTGAACAGCACCATCGTGACATCGGGCGGCGGACCACCATTGGTCCCGCTCGAACCGGGCGCTGCCTCGATAATCTCCAGCGCCGGATCGCCGAGGGCGGCAAGGGCGACCTTTACTTCACTGCGATGGTCCTCAACTTCGCCCACCAGCAGTACGCTAAGTACGCCACGCTTGCCCTCGGCCTTCGTTCCTATCCCTGCCACTCACACACTCCCGCTGTCATCAGCACCGCGCTAAAATCGAGGCCGCGTAGTATCTTCGGGATAAACCCGCTGCGTGCGAACACTATCCGCAGTCATGTCGGGCTTATCCGTCGGCAGCATCGGCTGTGCGCTGGAAGGAATCGGTCCGACAATTTGCGGCGTCACCGCCATTACCAGGTCGCTATTCAGATCCTGGTAGGTTGTGCTCTTGAAGAAATAACCGAGATACGGAATATCCCCGAGGTAAGGAGTCTTCGACACGTGCGCCGTCTTGGTCCGCAGCAGTAAGCCGGCAATGATCAGCATCTGATTGTCTTTCAGGCGCACGAAGGTCTGGGCCCGGCGCGTAACGAATGACGGAATGGTGAACCCAAACATCGAAACCCCGTTCGCATAGTCGGGTTCCGAAACCTCGGGCTTCACTTCGAGCAGGATATCGTCCCGGCCGATAACCGTGGGGACGAAAATAACCGAGACGCCGAACTCCTTGAACACGATCGACGTATTCAACGCCTGCGCGATAACGATCGGGATTTCGCCGCCCGACAGAAACTCGGCCTTCTCGCCCGAATTCGCCATCAACTTTGGCTCGGCGAGAATCTTCGCGAGGTCGTGGGTCTCGAGGAACTGGAAAAACGACAAGGTTTGGTAATTGCTGTTGCCCGCCGCGACCGCGTAATTGACGTTGGTCGATAGCAGCAGTGGTATCAGCGAACCGGCGGCAGCCGTCGGCTGACCCTGATTGATCGTCGATAGATTGTTCGGAAGTCCGAGCACCGAGAGTCCCAGACGCGGCATCGAAAACGACCAGTTAATTCCCTGCGCCTGCATCCGCGAACGATTCAACTCGGAAACGATGACGTTGAGCATCACCTGCTGACGCCCAAACGGATCGACCCGTACTTGCCGCTCGACGTACTGGCCACGGCTGTCCCACACCGCGAGCGTGGTGAAACCTTCCTTATGGCCGACCAGGTTGATTTGAAACGGATTGACCACTTGCAGGTCTGCCACTCCGGTATCCGCGATCGAGATGCGGCGAATGCGCCGTGGGAAATCGTAGATTGAAGACGATCCAGCGGACAATTCGACTACATCGTCAGGCAGATAATGCGTTCCTCCAGTGATCGAATCGCTCGGCGGAGGCACCAGCGGATCGGACTTATAGCGGCCGGACCGCGACTGTGCCGTCTGACTCGACATCACCATAAAAGGGTCGCCGGTCGAATTGACGGGACGAGCCGGAGTATAAGGAGGGTTCACGGGCGCCGTGTAGGTACTCGTTGCTGGCGGCAGCGTCGCGGGACCTGACGCCTGCGCCAGTGTCGCATTACCGTTGGCGGATGCGGCGCTGGTCGCACTCGGAGCAGCCATCGCCGACGTCACCGGCGGCGCAGCAGCCGGCGCGGGTACTGAGGCGGCGGCCACGGTCCTCGGTGCAGCCGCAGCCGGCATCGCCGCCGTGACCGATCCGGCGGAAGTCGCCGGCACCGCGGATGCGGGAACTGACGGCAGTGTCTCGACCGGCGGCAACAACACCGGTTCAGAGCCAGTAGCCGCTGTTGCCGATGAATTGTCGGCAATCGTCATCGGTGCCGCCGTCGCCGTAGCCACGGTCGATGAGGATGCGGTGGTCGGCGCCATAGCCGGAGAGAACTGTGGCTCCTTCGCGTCGGCAGCGAGGGTCAAGCCTGCGGAGAGCGTCAGCAGGCCGAGCCCCCCAAGCAACGAACGAAGTAGTGTTATCCTGCTTTTTGCCTTCATTTTCAGTACCTCAACCTTCTTCGCGCCATCCTCACGGAACATCGATCGTTTTCGATCGGGGACCACTATAAGAGGTCTCCGTATCGGGCTCGGCGCTGGGCCCTGATCCGGCCGCCGGACCGACGGAGCCGCCCGACACTTCGAACGGCGCAGTGGCACTTCCGTCGCCGTGCGCCACGATTCCCGTCGCGGGGTCGCTCGCCGCGAAAGCAGCCTTCGACGCGGCTACCGGGGGCTGCGCCGGCGCCGCCGAAGAGAAGCTGTCGGAACTTTCGCTGTTCGGCTCGGGCTCCGCGGAAGCGGCCGGCTCCTGCGGAGGTGGCGGCGCCTCCTCTATCGGGGCTTCCCGTGCAGCGCCCGACTTGATGAACGATACCGATTCGGTGCTGGTGCCGTTGCGCAGCACTTCAACGCTAACCGGCTTCACCCGCGGTCGCGGTGCGGTATAGGCAAGGTGTTCCTGGACCGCCAAGGGTGCCGCCACCGGTTGCGCCCCAAGTAGCTGCGCCACCGTGACACCGTCGGTCGCCACCACTGCCTTGTCGTCATAATTTCTGAGCGCGAGCCGCAAACCACCCTGACCGCTGGCGAGCGTCAACCGCTCGGCCTGGTCGGGCGTCACCAGCATCGTGACCACGTGCACTACCTGGGGCTTGTCGCCAACCTGTTGGATATCTTGCGCGACCGCCAGCACTTCGACGTCCTGGAGTACAATCTTCGATAGCGGACGGTCGTTGCTGGTTACCGACACCAGGACGTCCACGTGCGCATGCGGCAGGACGAAGCCCGCGATGTCGCTTACTTCATCGACTGGCACCGAAAGCGCGCGCATCCCGGGCGGGATCAACAGCGGCAGCACTCCGGCATTCTTGTCACCGCTGAACAGGCGGTCAGCGACAATCGGCTCATTCTCGACGAAGCTCGACTTGGTATACTTGCCGATTAGTCCGGAGGCATCGGTGAACGCGCCGGGAGGCAGCGAGTCACGCGACCAGCGCACGCTCTTGACCGAATTCTCGTCGATCTTGTTGCCGATGCCGAGTTCGCGCGCCGCGACGATAATGTTCACCGACTGAAGCCTGGCTTCCTGGACTTCGGCTTCGCGCTTCTTCAACGCCGAATACACCACCATCGCAACCACCAGCGCCAGGAACAAAGCCAGCGAAACGAAAACAAATGGCCTTCTCATCTATCCTCCCCTGCCCGGACCGCAGCCCACTTGCCGGGTCAACGTTCAAGTGACCGCGCTTACGATGCGGTCGCGGTACCTGGCTCAGTCAGACGTGATGGAAAGTTGATCACGACTCGCCCAGGTCTGTTCGGAATATCCTCAACGCTCGAAAAAACGAGCGCGCTGCCCGCGTCGCCAAACCGGGCTCTACTGACCGCCCGAAGCGAAGGCCGATCGGCGGAGGCGACGGCGCCCGCATTCAAAGTGATGGCGTCAGCAGAGGCCGCAGTGCTCAATCCGCCACTGGAATCCGACGCTGGCGTCCAAGTGAATGTTGCGAGATTTTCCGTGATGCTAATTGGGCGCGCCACGCCGCGAAGCCCCTCCGCCCTGGTTGCCGCAGGCGACCTGACCAACCGCGTAGCGTCGCGGTCTTCGCAGTGGGTTGCGCTGGAGTCGGCCAACGCCTGCTGTGCGATTGCCGCGATCCAATCAATCGCCGCCGTAGCACGGGCCCGTCGCCTCTCAGCGCCAGTTGCATCGCAACAACTAGCACGTTCCCGCAAATCCTTGCTACAAGTAATATTCAATGTCGCCTTGTTGTTAGAGCCCGTATCTGTACCGAAGAACCGCCAGCGCGCGTCATGGAGTCGCACCGACCGTGAGGCGCATGCGGTTCTTTCTCGCTGCCCTCGCACATCGGCCTTCTCACGCACGGTCACGGTCTCCAACTGAGAATTCGTCGAGCGAAACAAATGAGATGTCGGAGCGCGCGGGGTCCTGCATCCACCCGATGGTGCCGCGCGAGACGAGCGTCGCGCTCTCGCCCCTCTGGCGACCGCAGAAAACCCACGGAAGCCCACGGTCAGCGCGATCAAACAGATGCGTGCCGCAGGTCGGCCCTCCGAAACTTGGCAGCATCGCCGTTTTGCCCCGACCCGGCCTCATCAGCTGGCCAGCAGATCGTTGTGGATCGTGCCCCATTCGACCAAGTGCTCGATTGTCTGCCCCATCGTCTGGTAGAAGACGAAGACCACGACGGCCACGGCAGCGAGGATCAAAGCGTACTCGCTCATAGTCTGGCCTCGCGTAGGACCCTCGAGCAGCGCTCTCAACCGCACGTACAGACCAGTAATCCCCCTCATCGCAATGCATTCTCCTACCGGTTAGATGGCTTACCCAGCCTTGAGAAATCATTGTTGACCGCTGCCGTTGACTCATCCTTCATTATTGAGGCACTGCGCATCGCAAAATCGGGCTCGGTCCTGAATTAACCAACCGAGTTATCGTTTTCGAAATTTGCATAGCCAATTTTATGCTTTAGACACTTTCTCCGACTCAGCGGATGACTATATGGTCTTGATTAGACTAAGTCAACTTAATCCTTGAGACGTTTGGCAATGCTTAGATTGTGTCGTGAATCGGCTTCCTTGGTTCAGGCGAGCTTGCCTCAGAGCATCAAATGATACTCGAATGATGCCAAATGATGCTTCTGTTCCGAGCGAATGCCATTGAGACGTAAACCGTTATCCCCGAATGCTTTGCTCTATCGACCGAACTGTTGACTGCGGGCTAGCACGACATGCTTATTTGTTCACTGATTAGTTGTCGTTAGCATTGATGGTTGAAATCTGTCCGCGGCAGCCCAAAAGCCAAAAATTGGCTTGATCGTCAAAAACCGGACGGCTCTTCTGCCGGTGCCGCGAAGTCCGTGCGCGCGAGGTCGGAGACTTCGGTCGCCCTCCTTGCGCGAATTTTCGGGAATGAAATCGAGCAACGGGAGGGAACGATGGCTTCGCCCAAGGACACCGATCTCTGATTGTCTGGGTAAGGGCCGAACATCTGAAAGCGCGCCGCTTTTTCGTCGAAACCCTCCAGCCCCTCTCAGCGAAAGTGTAAAACTCCGCGATCAACTTGTGGTGAGAGTGCTGTTAACCCGGTTGGTCAGCTTGATGACGCTCTGTCCCATGACGAGGTAGGTTACGAATACGACGACCGCGACCGCTGCGAGGATGAGTACATATTCCGTCATCGTCTGAGCTCTGCAGAATCGCTTGATCTTTTCGCGTGCTCCCAGGTAGCTCCGCGTCGCGTGCCTCTGCTCCAACGTCAATTCCTACCTTGGCCACTAAACGGCCGGGCCGAGTGCGCGGTTGAGCCGCCCAGCCCCTCGAATGCACTAACGCACAGGCCGTGCCGTGATCTAATCCGTCGTCAAAGATAGAAAAAGACGATTATCGTCCGATGGTTGAGGAACCGACTGCGGGACTGCG
This sequence comes from Binataceae bacterium (SeqCode), assembly GCA_036489375.1. GTDB lineage: Bacteria > Desulfobacterota > Binatia > Binatales > Binataceae > JADMIL01. The sequence continues at coordinate 27,712 of DASXFX010000180.1, forward strand.
GCAAAAAAATGGCGATCCAGCGGGAAAGGAGAAAGCCAGTCGCACTTGTGTCAAACGACCCTTACGGATCGCACGCGCGGGACGCCATAAACGTTTTCCCGCCGTGAACTGGCACATGCCGATGCCAGAAATGAAAATGCGGCGAGAGCCGTAACTCTCACCGCATTCGAAGACCTCGAATCGAATGCTTCGAAATCAGGTCGTGGTGAGGGCGCTATCGACGTTGTTGACCAACTTGCCGATGTCCTGCCCCATGATCTCGTAAGTGATGAAAACGACGATCGCGACCGCGGCGAGAATAAGCGCGTATTCAGTCATCGTCTGACCTTTGGCAAGGCGCGCCAAGCGCTCGCGGTTCCTCAGGTAAAAGTTGGTTAGAACAGTCATTTCTTCGCTCCTCCTAATTGTTGCGCTTATGCGCGCTTAACTGACCTTGCTCCGAATGTTCCCATCGCCATCGTGATCCATCTTCTAGACCATTTATTGTGGGCTAGAGTTAATGTTCAACTTCTCGTCTAGCGATAGATTAAATTTGACCACCGCAGCTAGTTTTACCGAATTCGCATTAACTGGTCAACACATAATAACCAGACTAAATTTATGCATATCAAGTCATTGAATGCGTTAATTAGTCTTTACTGATTATCCAGGCTGACCTGCATGGATCAATCAGCAGCGCATGGCGCCCGTTATCTCTGGGGAGCAATCAGTCAGGCGGGTTCGAACCCAATCGAGTCACCGATACGCGTATCGCTGCGAATGGCGGCGCCAGCCTCCAACTCGAGTGCTCTGCGCGCGCCAAAAACGATCGACGACATTCGCCACGGTCTAAGCGCGTGGCTGATGCGAATGACGGTGTCGTTGCGGTCGAGGAAAACGATATCGATCGCGAAGCGCATGAAGAACATGTGCATCCACATGAACGGCTCGAAGCGGCCGCGCACGAAAAGCATCCCGTGCCCCGCTTCCAGGCGGTCGCGACCCAGCAGACCCCGCGATTGTCCAGCAAGACCGCCGGCGTTCTCGATAAACTCGCACAGCGTGGTGCCGCGCGTTTGATTGATTGCGCGAACGATACCGTCGCTCATCGCATCCTTCTCCCAACGCAGACGAACTGCGGAACGCCCCGCCATGCACTTGGACTGGCCGATTATCTGCGATCGTCAACCACAATTGTTGTTAATCTCTCGCGGAATAATCAACCTTGGTGGTCCCCCTGCAGGTGGGGGGAACCGACGCCTGCACACGCATCGACGTTGCATCGGCGTGGTGCTTCGACCACATACAAACGTCAGCATGAGAATCGCGGCGCAATCCGTTGCTGATGTATCTGTAAAATCACTGTAATAAGATGAAGCACACCGATGGGATATTTGCCCATATTTATCGATGTCAGCGAACGCACCTGCATCGTGATTGGCGGCGGCGAAATAGCCGAACGCAAAGCCCGATCGCTGATCGAGGCCGGCGCGAACGTCGTGGTTATCAGCCCGGACATCATCTCCGGGTTGGCCGTGATGAATGATGCCGGTGAGGTCCGCCACCTCGCTCGCGCCTATCGGCCGGGCGATCTTGCGGACGCGTGGCTCGCGTTCGATGCGACCGGCGATGACGCGACGACGATCGCCGTGGTCGCCGAGGCGCGTGAACGGGGAGTGCCGCTCAACGTCGCAGATGAACCCGAGCGCTGCACCTTCATCGCGCCGTCGGTGCTCCGCCGAGGCAGTTTGCAGCTCGCTGTTGCCACCGGGGGTGCGAGTCCGGCGTTGGCGCGCAGAATCCGCGAGGAGTTGGAGGATCATTTCGGTCACGAGTACGAACTGATCGTCGAACTATTGGCGCGAGCGCGGCAATGGCTGCGATTGCATGAACCCAAGCAGACGGAGCGCGCGCGCCTGCTCGGGATTTTGGTCCATTCGGATCTGCTCGAATGCCTCAAGGCCAGCGACTTCGCTGCGGCGGATGCGATTGTGAAGCGAACCCTCCACGCCGGTCTCTCCGAGATCGGATTTGATCCAGCGCGTGTCGATTCCGCCGCCGATTATCGATCCAACTGTCCGCACGGGCGCGCGAACGAAGTTCCTTGAGCAAGCGATGAACATCTATTGGCTCACCGCTGCATTGGCCTGCTATGCGCTATCGGCCACGGGCTTCGCGATGGAGCGCGCGGGTTTGCGCGGGCGCCTGTCGCAGTGGGCGAGCCCGTTGCTCGGCGGCGGCGCCGCGTTGCAGACCGGCGACCTGTTCATGCGCGGAATTCAGGCCGGCAACATACCGGTCACGGACTTCGGGCAGGCGCTCGTCTTCCTCGCCTGGCTTACCGCGATCGCCGGGCTGGTGCTGATCGTGCGCTTTCACATGCCGGTGATCGGCGTGTACGTCGGCCCCATCGTGATCGTTGCGCTCGGGATAGGCGCATCGACGATGAGCCATGCGCGGATCGTGATGCCGCAAAGCTTGCGCAGCGCATGGCTGCCGGTGCATGTAACCTTCGCCTTGCTCGGCTACGCCTTGTTCGTACTGGCCGCAATCGTCAGCCTGGTTTACCTCGTCTATGAAAGACGGCTCAAGACCAAACGTCCCTTGCTGCCAACCGACAGCCGCACCCCGAGCCTCGAAAAGCTCGACCGCATCAACTATCGCCTACTCGGTTGGGGCTTTCTGATGTTGAGCCTGGCGATCGTCACCGGAGCGCTCTGGGCCGATGCCACCTGGGGCCATTTCTGGTCGTGGGATCCGGCCGAGTCGTGGACGCTGATAATCTGGTTCCTCTATGCCGGGCTGCTGGAATCCCGCCTGGCCGTGGGATGGCGCGGACGGCGAGCCGCGACCCTGACGATCGCGGTGTTCACGGTATTGGTAGGCTCTTTCGTCGGCGTGAGCCTGCTCGCGACGGGCAAGCACGGAGGTAACTTCGGCTAGAGCCATGCGCGAGACGATCTTCATCTTCGGCGTCAATCATCGCGAAACGCCCGTGGCTGTGCGCGAGCGCCTGGCCTATCCGGAGGGCGATATCGTCGCGGCCCTCGCGCGTCTGAAGCAGGCCGCCCCCGCAATCAACGAAGTTGCTTTGATCTCGACCTGCAACCGCGTCGAGATCATGGGCGTGACCGAGGTGAGCGATCGCGCGCACGCTGAGGCCACCGCCTTTCTGGCAGATGATCGCAGCGTCGATGCGACCGCGTTTGCCACCTCGCTCTATCGGCATGAGGCGCGTGCGGCCGTGCGCCATCTGTTCCGCGTCGGCGCGAGCCTTGATTCGATGGTCGTAGGCGAGCCACAAATCCTGGGTCAGCTCAAAAACGCTTATGCGCAGGCGGCGGAGGCGGGCACCGCCGGCCTGGTCCTCCATCGAGCGTTTCACAAGGCGTTCTCGGTCGCCAAGCGGGTGCGCAAAGCGACCTTGATCGGCCACGGCTCGGTCTCCGTGAGCTCGGCGGCGGTCGGTCTCGCTGGCAAAATCTTTGACACCCTCGCCGACAAGACCGTGCTGCTGATTGGCGCCGGACAGATGGCGGAGCTGACCGCGCGCAATCTCAAGCGCCTCGGCATTCAATCGCTGTTGATAACCAGCCGCACCTTCGATAACGCCGTCGCCCTCGCGCGCAAGCTCGACGGCACGGCCGTGCCTTTCGACGGTTTTCAGCCCTACCTGAAGCTCGCCGATATCGTCATTGGATCGATCTCCGCTGCGCGCCCCGTCATTGGCCCCGACGAATTCGAAGGCGTGATCCGCGAACGCCGCTACCGCCCAGTCTTGCTGATTGACCTTGGCGTGCCGCGCAATTTCGATGATCAGCTCAATTCGATGGAAAACGTTTACCTCTACGACATCGATGACCTGAGCGCGGTCGTAGAGGAATCGATCGGCGATCGCGAACGTGAGGCGGAAAAGGCCGAGAGCATCGTCAGCCTCGAAGTCGAATCGTTCCTCAAATGGCTCGACGGCCTGGAACTGGTTCCCGCCATCAGGGATATCCGCAGCAGTGTCGAGCAGTTGCGCGAACTCGAACTCGAGCGTCATCGCGCGTGGCTGATGAGCCTGGCGCCCGGCGAACGCGAGCGCATCGAATCGTTGACGCGGGGGCTGGTCAACAAACTCCTGCATCGAATTCTGTCCGGCATTCGCGACGGGCGCGCCGACGGGGCCGACGGCGTGTTTGCGGCGGAGATTGCGCGACGCCTGCTGAGCGCGGACCTCGCTGCCGAGAGCGGCCCGTCGCAGGATGTCGCTCCCAATCTGCTCGATGACAACGCACTCGACTACGATTTCGGCGAGGACGACGAGTTCTGATGCCTAATGGTCGCGCCGGCATCATCCAATGAGTTTCCAATAATGAGCTTCCGACTCCGCATCGGATCGCGGCCAAGCGCGCTCGCCCTCGCGCAAGCCCACCTCGTTAAAAATCACCTCGAAGCGGCGTTGCCCGGTCTCATTGCGGATATCGTCAGCGTCAGCACCAGCGGCGACAAGCTCACGACCGCATCGCTCGCGCGCATCGGCGGCAAGGGCCTCTTCATCCGTGAACTGGAGCAGGCCTTGTCCGACCGGCGCATCGATCTAGCGGTGCATTCGATGAAGGATTTGCCCGCGATCCTGCCTCCTGAATATCGCCTCGCCGCGGTTCCTCAACGCGAGGATCCGCGCGACGCATTGATCACCCGCGCAACCGTCGGATGGGCCGCGTTGGCGCCTGGCGCACGCCTCGGAACGTCATCAACGCGGCGGCGGCTCCAAGCCTTACGGCGACGCCCCGACCTCGACGTCGCGCCGCTGCGCGGCAATGTCGACACGCGGCTCGCACGATTGGCGCAGGGCGACTTCGATGCGATCGTTCTCGCGATGGCCGGCCTCAAACGACTCGGCAAGCTCGACGGCCTCAATTTGATCGAACTCGATGAGCGTGACTTCGTGCCCTCGGGCGGACAGGGCGCGCTCGCGCTCGAAGCGCTGACCGACGGCGTACTCGGCCGTGCCGATGAAATCGAGGCTACCGTCGCCGCGCTCAACGATTCGCGGTCGCTCGCCGAAGCGACCGCCGAGCGAGCGTTCCTCGCGACCATCGGTGCATCTTGCGTTTCGCCCGTCGGGGTCAAAGGCAGCGCCCGCGATGAGTCTTTGACACTCCGCGCGCTGCTCTTTAGTTCCGACGGCTCGCAAAACCTCGCCGACGAGATTTCGCTGCCACTCCCCGGCAACGCGATGCGCACCGAATTGATCCGAGTCGCCACCGCGATCGGTACCGCGTTAGGCCAACGCATGATCGATCGCGGCGCTCGCGAATTGATCGAGCATGAATGAGTGACCCACGATGAAGCCTCGGCACATCGTCGCAAAGCCAGCCAGTCGCGCCGTCACCGACGACGAGGGCCGGGTCTTCCTGGTCGGTGCCGGTCCGGGATCGCCCGACCTGATCACAATGCGCGGCGCCGACGTGATGCGCCGTGCGGACGTTGTCGTTTACGACGCGCTGGTAAGTCCCGAAGTCCTGCGCCTCGCGCCCGCCTCGGCCGAGCGGATTTTCGCCGGTAAAAAAGGCGGCGAAGAACGCAGCACCGATCAGTCCGAAATCAATCGCATCCTCATCGAACACGCCCGCGCGGGCCGCCGCGTCGTACGGCTCAAAGGTGGCGACCCGTTCATTTTCGGTCGTGGCGGCGAGGAGGCCGAGGCGCTCGCCGCGGCAGGAATCGCCTTCGAAGTGGTGCCGGGCGTGACCTCCGCGATTGCGGCGCCGGCCTTCGCGGGAATCCCGTTGACCCATCGCGATCGCGGCTCGTTCGTGACCTTCGTCACCGGCCATCAGGATTCGGCCCGTGACTCCGCCGATGCTATCCCGTGGGACGATCTTGCACGCTCGACGGCCCGCCGCGGCACGTTGGTTATCCTGATGGCGACGGCGCGCATGCGGACTCATCTCGCGCGCCTGATTGCCGGCGGCCTCGGCGCGGAGACTCCCGCCGCCGCCATCGAATGGGGTTCCACCGCATCGCAGAAAACCATCGTGGCGACGCTCGGCACGCTCGCCCACGAAGCTGCATCCGCGGGGCTGAAGGCGCCCGCAGTGATCGTCGTCGGCGAATGCGCCGCCTTGGGCCGCGATCTCAACTGGTTCGAGGCGATGCCGCTGTTC
>DASXFX010000199.1:0-2457 GCA_036489375.1 Binataceae bacterium (SeqCode)
GCGAGGCCTAACTCACGCGGCCGGTTGTTCTCGTCAACGTGAATCACGGTCGGAACGTGACGCCGCGCGCGGACCTCGTCCATCGGGGCGAAGGTCGCCACGATGATGATATCGCCGGGCGAACCGCGCAGGGCAGCCGCACCGTTGAGCGAGACCTCGCCGGAACCGGCAGGCGCCTTGATAGCGTAGGTCTCGAGCCTTTCGCCGTTGGTGACATTCCAGACGTGGACCATCTCGTTCTCGATGATTCCAGCGGCGGCGAGCAGGTTGGTATCGATCGCGATGCTGCCTTCGTAATCGGGATCCGCGCCGGTCAGGTGCAGGCGATGAAGCTTGGAACGAAGCATGATTCGCATGGCCAAAAGTTAACTCCTCAAGTAAGTGCGGCGTGGGAATGGCGATCGCGCGATTGGACGAAAATTCGACCTGGAATCGTCGGCTAGCGGGCCGGACGAGCGGAAGGCGTCACCACCAGGTTGTCGATGAGACGGGTTTTGCCAACGCGCACCGCGATCGCGACGACTACCGCGCGATCGAATTCCTCGAGCGCTTTGAGCGTCTGCGAATCGGCCGCGGTAACGTATTCGATTTCGATCCCGGGCGTGCGTTCGATCACGACGCGGGCCGCGAGCGCCAGCTCGGCGGTGGTGCGTGCGCCCCGCGCGGCCGCCTCGCACGCCGCGCGCAGGGCGCGGCTGAGCGCGAGCGCCCGTTGCCGTTCCTCGGGAGAGAGGTACGCGTTGCGCGAGCTCATCGCCAGGCCGTCGGGTTCACGCACGATTGGCACCGGTACGATTTGCAGGTCGAAGTTCAAATCGACGACCATCCGCTCGATCGCGCGGAGCTGCTGAAAATCCTTCTCGCCGAACAGCGCGAGGTGCGGCTTGACGATATTGAAGAGCTTCGCAACTACCGTGGTGACGCCGCGAAAATGACCCGGACGATGATCGCCGCACAGACCCTGCGTAACTTCGGTCGCCTCGACCCAGGTCTGCGAGCCGGCCGGAAACATCACTTCGGGCTCGGGCGCGAACAGAGCATCGACCGGCACGGAGCGCATCAGCTCGCAGTCGCCCTCGAAGTTGCGCGGATAGCGCGAGAAATCCTCGTTCGGGCCAAACTGCGTCGGGTTGACGAAGAGCGAGCTCGCGAGCAAGGTGGCGCGCGCGCGACCCTCGCGCATCAGCGTGATATGGCCCTCGTGCAGAAAGCCCATGGTCGGCACGAAGGCGATCGTTTCCCCGCGCCGGCGTGCATCCTCGGACCAGCGCTGCATTGCGGTCGGCGACGCGATAATCTCCACCGCGATCAGGCTCCTTTGAGACCGTAACTGTGCTCGGGCGTGGGAAAGGAGCGCTCACGCACCTCGCGGATGTAGCTGGTGGCGGCGGCCGAAGCGTCCTGCCACAGGTTCGCGTAGGGCTTGGCGAAGCGCGGCATGAAGGATTCGCTGAGTCCGAGCACGTCGTGCATCACGAGAACTTGACCATCGCATCCGACGCCGGCGCCAATACCGATCGTCGGCACGGAGGCGCGTTCGGTAATCTCGCGCGCGAGTTCAGCGGGAATCCCTTCGAGTACCATCGCGAAGGCGCCCGCCTGCTCGATCGCGGCGGCGTCCTCCAGCAGGCGCTCACGACACCCGGCGCTCCGGCCCGACTTGCGTCCCTGGACGCGATGACCGCCCATGCGATGGATTGACTGGGGCGTCAGGCCGATATGGCCCATCACCGGGATGTCGATATCGACGACGCGGCGAATGGTTTCGGCCATCGTAATGCCGCCTTCGAGCTTGACCGCCTCCGCCCCGCCCTCCTTGATCAGGCGGCCGGAGTTGGCCAGCGCCTGCTCGACGCTGACCTGGTAGGTCAGGAACGGCAGATCGGCCACAACCAGAGCGCGACGACGCCCGCGCACGACCATCCGGGTGTGATAGATGACCTCGTCGAGGGTGACCGGCAAGGTGCTATCGGCACCCTGCACGACCATGCCGAGGCTATCGCCGACGAGCATCACGTCCACTCCCGCATTGTCGAAAATGCGAGCGAAAGGAAAATCGTAAGCCGTCAACATCGCGATCGGCGCGCCTTCGGCCTTCATCCGACCGAGGTCGGTAACGCGGACTTTGTCTTTTGCCATGGTCTGGTCCACCCGTCCTGTAACGCAAAATGCGGAGCCGCCACTAACCGGCAACCCCGCATCCAAAGCGCACCTTCACCTACGCGCTCAAGTTCCGCTCGGGGTCCCGGTCCATCAGCGGATCCAGGCTTTGAGCCCAACCTTATGTATCGCACGCGGGCGCTATCGCCCGAATTTACCTCGCCAGGTTATCTCACCGGGCACCCTGCCTCAGCGGACGAATCCTTGTAGCGCGAACCGATCAAGAGGTAAAGCGCAAATCCGTTGAGAAGTCAAAAATGATTGATAAGGATCTCGGTATCAAGATGGAAACGCGCG
>DASXFX010000202.1:0-5131 GCA_036489375.1 Binataceae bacterium (SeqCode)
GATTGTTGGGAGCTTGCGGTCACGCCAGGCGGGCAGCAGATTGGCGTCCAGAGTTCGTTGGTCTTCGAGCACACTGCGAGGCTTCTTTTTGGCGCGAGCGTGGTGCTTGAGATACAGCTCGGCGAGCTCGCCGAAGGTGGGGTCAGCCTTCGCCCGGGCCCGCTCTGACGCGGGGTCCGATCCTTTGACGATATCGCCTAGCGCGGCCGTGGCGCGCGCTCGAGCATCGGCGACCGAGATCGCGGGGAAGCGGCCGAGCGTAAGGCGACGCTTGCGACCCTCCTGCCGGTACATGAGAAGCCATGTCTTGGTGCCGCCCATCGAAACGCGTACGCCGAAACCCGGCTTGCGAGAGTCCCAATAATCGATTTGCCCTTCGATAGGAGGCTTCAGGGCTGCGACGGCGGCGTGCGTGAGGTTCTTCTGCATGATGCTCCCTCAGGTTAGGTACCAGATTAGGTACCATAATGCGTGCAGCACCGTGCAATGTCAAGAAATAAGCTGAAGGCTTAAACTAGCGATGGGATATAGGTTTTCGAATCTATCGGGCGTGCTTGAGATTGCAGTGAATTGCACTGGACACCGAACCGGAGTCGGTGAACTTGATGGCGTTGACGGCGAGGTTCAGCAGGATCGCTTTGAGCGGCCGGCGCGGAACGCAGAACAAGGCCGGCGCGACGGCGAAATCGAATTCGAGCTTGAGATGCTTGTGCTGGTTTGCGGCCTCGAGCACCGGCGTAATCTCAGCGATCAAGCTGCCCGGCGTAACGTCTTCGTCGATCATCACTTCCGCCTTCACCTCGCTCAATACGAAATGCATCAGGTTGTCGATGGTCTGCGCGAGGTCATGGGCGTTGGCGTTCATGCGGTCGAGCAGGGCGCGCGGTTCGGTCGAGAATTGGTCGCCGTAGTCGTCGCGTAAGATGTCAACGTAGCCGAGCAAGACCTGCACGGGCGTGCGCAGTTCGTGAGCTAGATTGGCCACCGCTTCGAGCCGCAGTCCGTTGCGCCATGAATTCGGGCTGGCGGGCGCGAGCGCTTCGGCGGCGGCTGTCGACGGTTCCGTCGAAGCGTGTTCGTCGATTGGTAAATGATTCTCTCCCACGTTGCCTCCCACCGCCCCACGCGATCCCTGCTAGCCGAAAGTAGGCGAACAGTTCGCGAAGTGGACACTCGGAGGCTATTCAACAGTGGTAGATGGCCCAATCCGGTTAAGTGCTTAGTTCAGCAGGTAAAAGTACCTAGAGAAGACGCGAAAAGTACCGACTTCGAATGTCTGCCGAAAAACCACAAGAAAACTGAAACCTCGTGGAGGTGTCAGACTACCCATTAGGCAAGAAGGGCGAGTTCCGCGCGGGCGAGAACGCCATAGACGAAACATTTTCGGCTGCGATCTAGCGGGGAAGCAACAGCAGGAGCGTCGGCTGCGACGCGGGACCTTGCCGGGATCTGTCGCAACGCGAGCGTCAATCGGTGAAAGAATCAGGCGGGTTTGTCGGCTTTTGAGTCGGTAGTGACCGTATCGGCCGATTTGGTGACGGTTTTCGGGCTGTCAGGTTCGTTCATCGCGCCCTTGAAGTCGCGAATCGCGCGGCCCAAGGCCCCGCCGACATCCCCGAGTTTGCTCGGTCCGAAAATGATCAGAATGATCACCAGCAGGATCAGCAAATGAGAGGGTGCGAATAGGTCCATAATTAGTCTCCGGACGCGCCGCTGGCGGCTCATCCAATGGCTTAACTCTACTAGTAGCCTACGGTCAATGCTACGTCTCTGAGGACTCCCAAGGGGATCGGCTTATTCCTGTGGCGCGGCCATCAGGCGTGCTGCAGCGCCGGTTTGGACGGCGCGGGCTGGCCCGTACCCTCATTTTCGAGACGATAACGCTGGACCTTCCGGTAGAGGGTCGAGAGGTGGATGCCAAGGACCTGGGCGGCCTTGACCTTGTCGCCGCTGACCTCGTTGAGCACGCGCCGCATGTGTTCGCGCTCGAGTTCCTCCAAGGTCATCCCGGTGGCATCTGCGGCGGCGATGGGGATGCTGGTGCTGTGGAGCTTTTCGGGCAAATCATGAGCATGAATGACGTCGGTCTCGGCGAGGATGGCGGCGCGCTCGACGGCGTTTTCGAGCTCGCGAACATTCCCGGGCCATCCGTAGCCAATCAGCACGCGCATCGCACCCTTCGAAAAACGCATCGCGGATCGGCCAAGAGGCTTTTCGTATTTGCGCAGGAAGTGATTGGCGAGGAGGGCGATATCGTCCTTGCGATCGCGCAGCGGTGGCAATTGAATCGTGATGACGTTGATTCGATAGAGTAATTCCTCGCGAAAGCGTCCTTCGTGGGACTCGCGTTCGAGGTCCTTATTGGTGGCGCAGAGGACGCGCACGTCGAATGAGACGGGCTCATTGGAGCCGAGCGGATAACATTCGCGTTCCTGCAAAGCGCGCAACAGCTTGACCTGCAGGGCGGGCGGCATGTCGCCGATTTCGTCGAAAAAGATGGTGCCCTTGTCGGCCGCCTTGAGCAGGCCGATTTTATCCTGCGAAGCGCCGGTAAAGGCCCCGCGCTTATAGCCGAAGAGCTCGCTTTCGAGCAGGTTTTCGGGGAGGGCGCCGCAATTAATCGGGAGAAAGCGCTTGTTGGCGCGCTCCGAGCTGAAATGAATCGCGCGGGCGACCAATTCCTTGCCAGTGCCCGATTCGCCCGTGATGAGTACGCTGGAATCGGTGCGCGCGACCTTTTCCATCACACGGAAGACCTGATCGATCGCATCGCAATTGCCGATTATGCTTTCGAAGCGATACTTCTCGCGCAACTCGCGGCGCAGGAAGCGGTTCTCGCGGAAGGCGGCCTTGTATTCGAGCGCCTTGCGTACGACCGCCTTCAGATGATCGTTGGCGAAGGGTTTGGTGATGTAATCGTAGGCACCCTGGCGCAGGGCTTCGACGGCGGACTCGATGCTGGCGTAGGCAGTGACGATGACGCCCATGACCTCGGAATCGAGCTCGTGCATCTTGCCGAGGAGGTCGAGACCGCTGCCGCCGCCGCTAAGATTGAGGTCGAGGACGGCCAGGTCGATTTTTTCGCGCTCGAAGATCTGGAGCGCGGTGTCGGCCGCGTTGGCTTCAAAGATTTCGTAACCCTCGCGGCGCAGGAGTTGCACGATAATCGCGCGCATTAACTCCTCGTCCTCGACGACGAGGACGCGGAAGGGGCCGCTCTGGGCGTGGGTCCAGACCTGCTCGACGGCTTGCTCTTCTGCCTTCATTGGAGACTCGCAGCGGCCGCGGATTTATTAGCGTCAACGTGAGCGGGCAGGCAGATGGTGACGGTGGTGCCCTTGCCCATCGCGCTTTCGACGCCGATGGTGCCGTGATTGTTGAGTATGATGCGCTGGCACAGGGACAGTCCGAGCCCGGCGCCGGCACCGGCCGGTTTGGTGGTGAAGAAGGGCTCGAAAACGCGCTCGAGGTTATCGGGCGGGATGCCGACGCCATTATCGGTAACGCGGACACGCACGCGTCCCGCGCCGTCGCCACCTTGGGGCGGCCGCTGATATTCGGTGGTGACCTTGACGACGCCGCCGTCCTGCTGGAGTGCGTCGGCAGCGTTGAAGACGAGATTCAGCAGAACCTGCTGGATGCCGTTGCCGTCGGCAAAGATCGGGACCAGGTCGGGCGCCAGCACGGGCTCCATGCGGATGCGGGCGAAGCGCTTGTTGTAGGCGACGAGGCGCAGGGTTTCGGCGATAGTTTCGTTCAGATTGATCGGTTTGTGTTCGCCCGGCGCCGGCCGCGCGAAATTGAGCAGATCCTTGAGCGTACGCGAAATGCGGGTGATCTGCGAGAGAATCGTATGCAGGGTCTGGCGCCGCTCGACGTCGGTCTCGTCGGGGACCAGCGATTGCACCAGCGAGGAGATCGACGCGAGAGGGTTATTAACCTCATGCGCGACCCCGCTGGCGAAGGTCCCGGCGGCGGCGAGGCGTTCGGCCTTGAGCAGCGAATCGAGCATCTCATGGCGCTGGCTGACGTCGTGAAGGATCATCTGGAGGAACTGGCGCTTGCCGGCGGTGATCAGGGCGGAATGGATATCGAAGTAATGGCCGCGCAATTCAAGGTCGATGGCCTGGCCCGAGCCGGTGGCCCGCACGGTCTCGATATGCTGGTACACGAGCGGCTGGAGCTCGGGTGGAACGAGGTCAGGCAGGCGCTGGCCGACCAGCGGTATATCGCGTTCATAGGGCATCCGATGGTGCAATTCGAGGGCGGCAGAATTTACGCTGAGGACCTCGAGCGTCACCGGATCGATCTCGTACATTGGATCGGGTGCGTGGTCGATGGAGTTGCGGTACTTCTCTTCGGAGGCGCGCAGGGCGTTCTCGCGCGACTCGATGTAGAATTGCGCGACCATAAGGCGGCGCTCGTCGATGGCAGCGACGACGACGTCGCGCACGATTTCCAGATGGCGCCCACGCAGTTTGGCGCGCACGAGGTTGAGGATCACCTGCTTTAACGCGATGTGGAAAAAGTTGAATTGAGAGGGCTTGGCGCGCGCGAGCATCCCTTCCTGGCAATGGCGCCGCAAATACACGAAGGTCTGGACATCGTCGGGGTCGCGCAGGTGGGCGAGAAACCGCAGCAGCGAATTGCCCATCCCCTCGCGGTTGAGGGGCACCCACTCCTGGAAATTCTGCTCGACCGCGGAGGCCCACTGTTCGACCACGTCGTCAAAGTGAGCTTCAACCAGGGCCGTGGCCTTGGCCCGCGCCGCGATCGCGATTGGACCGCGGTCGTATGAAGGCCCGAACAACCCCGCCAGCATCCCTTCAATTTCGGCGAGCATCGTGCGGACCGCCTCGATTTCTCCCGGCATCGGCGTGATCGGCTGGTCCGTCGGGCGGCGAACTTCAACGGCGCATCGTTGCTTGCGCGACTTGGCCGGATGGCCGGTCGAGCAGAAGGATTCGGGGGTCACTTCACGGCGGTCGGGACGCTTCAAAAGACGAATAAGCATTAGACTATGGATCTCACTCCAGTCCGAATCACTTATAATATAAGCACACCTTAGCCAAACCTCGATGAATTTTATTTTTGCATTTTGCAAAGACCGGAGCGGTTGAGCAAAAGGTGC
>DASXFX010000012.1:0-22732 GCA_036489375.1 Binataceae bacterium (SeqCode)
AGCGGGCTATGCGGATAACCGATCGAGATCTCCGCCGCCGCCTCTGCCGCAAGTCTCCGCACTAGCGGAAGGCCCAGTAGCAGCGCCGCCGTATGATTTCGCAGCCACTGCGGCAAACTGCCCGTAAGCGTAGCCATCGACGTTATGCGGCCGGTCACCTTCAACACCTCGTCCGCGATCGGACTACGTTCGCTACTATAGCTGTCCAGTAGTTCGGCGGAGCAGGTCCCATGAACCACCAGTGCGAGCTTCCATGCGAGATTGCACGCGTCCTGCATCCCCGTGTTCATGCCCTGGCCGCCTGCGGGACTATGCACATGCGCCGCATCGCCGGCGAGAAAGACCCGCCCGGCTCGATAGTCCGTTACCTTGCGCTCATTGATCCGAAAGTAGGAAAGCCAAACCGGATTGACGGCGCGCACGCCTCCCGGAAAGCGCTTATCCAGTAGCGCCTGGACCTCCTCAAGGGTCGGCTCCGAGTGGGGAGCGGTCGTGTCCGCGTCAGCTTCCGCGGCGGCCGCCGTATCCGTAATACTGCGCTGAATATCTTCTAAGGTGGGCTCCGGGCGCGGCGCGGAGTTCTCCGCATTTGTTCCCATATCCGCGACGACGCGCTTAGGGTCTTCGCGGGCGGGCTCGGAGTATGGCGCGTTCTTCTCCGTGGCGGTTCCCGCGGCAGCTCCCGTGTCCGCGATGACGCGGTAACGGTCTTCCGCGATAGGGAAAGTCGCGAGGATGCCGTCCGCGTGCCACACGACGTTGATTTCGGGCGCGCGAGGAAGGCCTTCGAGGTGCACGTCAGCGAGCATCCAGTCGACCGGTAAGGTCTCGCCCTCAAACTCCATCCCGAGCCGATGGCGCACGGTACTGTGAGCACCGTCGCAGCCGATCAACCATGCGCTCTCGACAGTTTCTTCGGTGCCGTCGGAGTGGCGCAGCACCGCCACGACCTTATCGTCCGACGCGTCGAACCGCGTCAGTTCGACCGAACGCTCGACGCTTACTCCGAGCGTGTTCAGGAACTCTTCGAGTATCCGCTCGGTTTCGCTCTGCGGAATCATCAGTGCGTAAGGATAAGGCGTCGCCAATCCTTCGAGCGTCATTCGCGCGATCGATTTCCCGTCCGCCGAGATCTTGAGCGTAGTGACCTTGTAGCCCGCATCGACCAGTCCCGCGCTGCATCCCGCCCGTTCCAACAGTTCGAGCGACCGGCTCCAGATGACCAGGGCCTTGGACTTGTCGGTACGCTGAGCCTGCTTGTCGATAAGGCGCACGCCGACGCCGTAGCGCGCCAGTTCGATTGCCATCACCAATCCGACCGGACCGGCCCCCACAATCAGGACATCTTTCTCCATTTTCTGCACCGCACCGTTTTGGATGTGACTAAATTAGCCTGAATAAACTTGTCATGACATTACAAAAGATGTCCTCTAACGAGGGTGAAATATTTCACGCCATTAGCCGCACTCAGACTAACTCGCATTCAGTATTAGCCCAGAACCCGATCTTCAGCCGCGTTTTGGCCCCCGAATTCCGTCCATCGGCGCCCTCGATCTCGCTCTTCGATTGAGCCTTCCTGGAGGCCTCCATTCCTGTGCTCGTCCCGTCGCCGAGACGCTCATGATGCCAGTCAGGATACTCCTGAAGCGGACCCGGCGGGCGGCAACGTAGTCGGTGCCGACCGTTCGGGCGGGAAGTGGTCTGGCGCAAACCAGTAGCATAGATCGATCACCTACTTACGGTTTGCAGGTACTTGCTCTTTGCGTGATCCCTTGCCCTTCCTTGTTGTAGATGTACTCGCTGTTCAACAACAACTTCTCGGGCAAGCCGGAAGACATCTACCTGTTCACCGGCTCGCGGCCATTGGCGGCGTTCGGGAATTCGACCGGCGATCGCGAGATGGAGGAATGGACCTCGGCGGGGCAGGGCGCGCGGCTGATGATGATGGTCTTGCACGACGACGCCGATCGCGAATATGCCTATGGTCCAGCCGCGGGACTGCCGGATACGCGGGTGGGGACCTTCACCCAAGGCGCTCTACGATGAGGCCAAGTCCAAGGGCTGGAACGTGATCAGCATGAAGAGGGACTGGAAGCGGATCTTCGCCTTCGACGCGCAATGAGGGTGGTCATCGGATGAAGGGAGACACAGAGATCGGTCCGATGTCATAAGGCGAAGCGACCTGGCTGGTTCAGGCAGTAAGCGGTGGCCGAAGTAGCGGGGTCTTTGCTCGCGTGAGTGCGAGGAGTTCGGAATCGATTCTGTAAGCAGATAACTTAGGACAGATAAGTAACGTACAGGTTAAGACCTTAAAGGTGTGGCGATCATCATAATGACCAACTTGATAATGAGTAACTTCAATCGACCAGGCAGATGGCAATTGTACGTAGCCGTTACGCTCGGCTTCATACTGGTGGCGTCGGGGAACGCGCGCGCCGACGGCGTCGTGCTGCCGGTGCCCGCGGCCGATCAGGCGAAGCTTGATGCGGAGCTAGGACCCGGAGTCGTAGGCGCAGCTTTACCAAGCCAGCCGATCAGCGATCCAACGGTCTTCTTTCCACTCAAGAGCAAGCCTTTGCAGTACCTGGTCACGGCCGGAAAGAACAAGGGCAACAGCCAGACGTTGATGCTGGGCGAAGCGCGGCGACCGAGCGGTAAGTCGGCGTGGCGGTTTCAGCTATCGCCGTCGTTGGCGGGTTTTCTGCGGGAGACGGCGGAGGGCGACATCATCATGCCGGCAGTGGCCGACTCGGGCGAAGGTGTGGTGGTAGTGACGAGACCGGCGAACCCGTTCGTACCCAAGGGCATGAAGCCGGGAGAGACGCGAAGGTACTCGCAAACAGTCTCGGTCAACTATCTGGATGATCCGGATGATCAGAGATATTCGGGCGCGGTGCACGGCTCCTACACTTACGTCGGCACTTACCAGGTGAAGGTGCCGGCCGGTACCTTCCCGGCGGTGCTGTTCCGCGTGTTTTGCGAAGGCAAAGTCGGTCCGGCTCATACCACCAATACCGGCTACAACCTGTTCGCGCCCGGCGTCGGTATGATCGCGATGGTTCTGCAGGAGGACGTGTCGGCATTCTGGATATTCAATATCGACAGCACGACCGGCAAGGTGCTGTTATCGAAGTAGGGCGCGCGAACGTTAGGGCCGGAGACACGCTATTGGTCTCAGCCACGTTCGCGGACTGAGTCCGGCCGGCGATAGGCGTCACCGGCCGGACTTATCATTTCAGGAAGTCGTTACTAGCGTGCGCGCTCGGCCTGCTCGCTGGGCAGCGCGGCCTCGGCCACGCGTACCGGGAGTAGAGGTTCGGAAGCGCGAACCGCCTGGTATAGGATCGCGGCGATCGCCGCGCCGATGAGCGGGGCCACGATGAAGAGCCAGAGCTGGCTCAGGGCCCATCCTCCGACGAACACCGCGGGTCCGATACTGCGGGCCGGGTTAACCGAAGTATTGGTCACCGGAATGCTCACCAGGTGGATCAGCACGAGCACGATGCCGATGGGAATGCCGGCGAAGCCAACCGGCGCCTTGATGTCGGTGGAGCCGAGCACGGTGAAGACCAGGAAGAAGGTCATGACTACTTCGACGACGAAGGCGGCGGTCAGATTGTAACCGCCCGGCGAGTGCGCGCCGTAGCCATTGGCGGCGAAGCCCGCGACGGTAGGATCGTAACCGGCGCTGGTGCCGCCGGCGATGACCAGGAGGACGCCGCCGGCGATAATCGCGCCGAGGATCTGCGCGATGACGTAGCCGGGGACGTGCTTCGCTTCGAACTTACCGCTGAGGAGCAGGCCGAAGGTCACGGCCGGATTAATATGACAGCCGGAGATCGGTCCGATCGCATAAGCCATCACGAGCAGCGAAAAGCCGAAGGCGAAGGCGACGCCAGCGAAGCCGATATGGCTGCCGGCGAGGACCGCCGCGCCACATCCGCCGAAGACGAGGACGAAGGTCCCAATTAGTTCCGCCGCATACTTTTTCATAACCGCATTCTCCTTGAGAGCCTCGGGAAACGATCGGCTTTTCTGGACCATCACATAGCACGTTTAGTTGCAGCGGTCCGATTAAAAGATTACGGGGCGATGAGATCTTGGTCAGGACAATCGGGAGCGATGAGAGAGGGGTGTCGTCGTTTCAAATGATGCAGTGGCGGCGGCGCGCAACTTACGCTGCGCCGTCTTCCTAATCGTGAATCAGGAAGCAAGGGGAGCATGGTGAGGAACAGGGAACTGATTTTTCGTGAAACCTCAGATTCTCTGTTTCTGCGCATCTCCCAGACTCGTTAGCTCGGCTCGCAAGCTCGCTTGGTGGAAAGGTTTCACACTTCCCACAGCAATAAAGCTCAGGGCCATTCGGCGGCCATCGATGAGACCCTTCGTGGTCCGTTAAGCATGGTTATGCAACAGGATCGCTCTGCCGGTCTGCGCTTCGAGAGTAGCGGGAGGAAGGCTCTGAATGGCGCTGAGCACGTCGCGTTGCTGGTCACTCGATGGACAATAGCTGGAAGAACGATCGTCATCGCACGCTCAGCAGCAAGATCGATCATCCGAAGGTGATGTACAAGTGGTCGTCTGAGATGAAGGCGGTTTGCAGGTTGATGCCGCGGGCAACTCAAGTGGCGCATGTGAGTGCGAGAGATGCGTTTCAGGCTTGTGGCAGAACGATAGGGAGAAGACGTCGATTGCGGGCATAGTGGGAGCGGCATGCGTTCCTCAGAGAACCGCATTGTCGCTTCTTTTGCTCGTATCGAAACGCCTTAGTCTCATCTATGGCCACTGCTGATTGGCCTAAATCCCCTTACATAATACGACTAATTGACACTGTATCCGTCTATTAGTACGTGCACGGCCGGTCCCTGGCATCCGTGTGAGATGAAGTTCGCGCGTATCCGCGGCTGTTAATAGCTGTTAGGTTACGGAATGCGCCTATAAGGAGTATCGGAGATGGCGGCTTGTGCAGGATGTGGTTGCTCGGATCACGCAGGACCTAAAGGTGGTCGCAGCGTTCGAGATTCCGTCTCCGATGGCGTCCACGGAGTTGCGGCCGATGACGATCGACGCGGGCCTCAGCCGATGAAGCGGTCGCTCGGGCGAGCGTTGCGCAGGCAACGCTCGCGTTGGGTCGAACTCACCGGCTACCAGCGTTTCCGGCGGATGCTGTTCTTCGGCTTCGCGCCGCTGATGCTGGTCGGGTTGCCCTTGATCATGGGCGCTTCGAGCGAGGATCCCGCCGGGCCATGTCCGATTGACGGGGTGCCGACGAGCGAATCGGTGCCGGCGATGCTGGAGAGCAGCGGCACGGTCGAGAAGCTCGATCTGACCGATCAATCGACAATCGCGCTGACAATTTATGCCGACGACGAGAATCACGGCGGGCAGGTGGATTTGCGCGAACAGATGGGCGAGTTGATGCGCGGGCTGCATCAGGTGGCGGTTTGTTTCCCCGCGGTCAAGACGATTCGCGCCGATCTCTTAGCGCCGGGTGAGAGCCGTCACGACGAGTACGGGAATGCGGTGGCGGGGACGGAAGCCGCAATCGTGTCGCTGAGTATTACCACAGACGATTTGCGCGCGTTCAAACAGAACTTCGATTGGGAATCGTATCCGGTATATGCGGCCAATCGCTACGTGCGAACGGTGAATGTGAACTTTACCGACGTGTGGCATCGGGAACTGGAGAAAGAGGAAGAGATCGGAGATTTCGTCAACTCATTATGAAGCGCACAGGTGGGGTGGCGGGGGCGCAACCCGTCACGCGACAAGGAGTGCGGCGGCGGTGTGGGTTCATCGCGGTGCGCCGGTGCTACCGGAAACGGCGGTCATAATGTGGGCGGCTTATCGACCGCCGCCATTTATTCGATTTTGTAGCGTTTGCGCTTGCGCCACAGCGTCGAGACGTTGATACCGAGCGTTTCGGCGGCGTCTTCCAGTGTCGGAGATTCCCCGAGCACTCGCATGATCTGCTCGCGTTCGACCTCCTCCAGACTCGCCGGATGGGCGCCGGGTGCGGAGGCGGGTGGCGCGTCCTGAAACATCGCATCGGGCAAGTATTCGGGGGTGATGAGGTCGCCCTGCGCCAGGACCGCGGCGCGCTCGATAGCGTTGCGTAACTCGCGCACATTCCCGGGCCATCGATAGGTGGTCATCGTGGCGGTTACTTCGGGCGACAGGCGCAGGGCCGAGCGATGGTTGCGGGCCGCGGCCACGATGAGCAGGCTCTCGGCGAGCCGCTCGATATCCTGCGGGCGTTCGCGCAGGGCAGGCACGCGCAGCGCGATCACGTTGAGGCGATAGAACAAATCCTCGCGAAACCGGTGAGCCGCGACTTCGGCGGTCAAGTCGCGATTGGAAGCGGCGATGATGCGGGTGTCCACCGCGATAGTGTCGTCGCCACCGACGCGCTCGAAGCTTTGTTCCTGCACGAAGCGGAGGAACTTGGTTTGCAAGGGAGGACTCAGGTCAGCGATCTCGTCGAGGAAGACAGTGCCGTGATGCGCCGCCTCGAGTCGTCCGGGCTTGTCCTTGATCGCGCCGGTGAAGGAACCGCGCATGTGTCCGAACAACTCGCTTTCTAGCAGCGGCTCGGAGAGGGTGGTGCAATTGACCACGACGAAGGGCTTTTCGCTGCGCGGACTCCATCGATGAATCTGACGCGCGAGTACGTTCTTGCCGGTACCGCTCTCGCCCATCAGGAGGATGGTCGCCTCGCTCGCCGCGACGCGCCGCGCAGTCTCCAGCAACTGACGCATGACAGGACTTTGCGATTCGATCAGCGGGCGTTCCTCGATACTGTCGCGCAGCACGCGGTTTTCAGTGCGCAAGCGCTGCGCCTCGAGGGCACGATCGACCACGTGCTCGACCTGGTCGAGAGTAAACGGCTTGGTCAGGTAGTCGTAGGCGCCAGCCTTCATCGCATTGACTGCGTTTTCAACGGTGGCGTACGCGGTCATCAGGATGACGGCGAGGTTGGGGACCTCGCGGCGGGCCTGCTGCAAAAGCTCGAGGCCATTCATTTCGGCCATGCGATAGTCGGTGAGCATCAGGTCGATGCCGGGATCGATCGAGAGCAGGGCGAGCGCTTGCGATCCATTTTCGGCGGTCTTGACCTGATGGCCGGCGCCCTCGAAAAAAGTCACGAGGTTGGCGCGAATATTTTTCTCGTCATCGACGACTAGGAGTTTGGCCATATTTCAGTCCTGGGCATCGGCAATTCGACGTTAAAGCAGGTTCCCTCGCCGAGAGTACTTTCAACGAAGATGCGACCGCCGTGGGCCTCGACTATTTCCTTGGCGATGGCCAGTCCGAGTCCGGCTGAACCGGGTTCGGTGCCGTTGGCGCTCCATTGCGCGTAGCGTTCGAAGAGATGATCCCGAATTTCCGGGGCAACGCCGGGGCCGGTGTCGCGCACCTGGAAGCGCACGGTATCGGCGGCGGCGGTGGAAGAGACGGTGATGGTTCCACCGCTCGGAGTATAGCGGATCGCGTTGGCGATGAGATTCGACACGACCCACGAGAGCTTGACCGGATCGGCGACGACCTGCGGAGTCGAATCAGCAATCCCGTTCTTGAGCGTGATGCCCTTCTGTTCGGCTTGCAGCGCGAAACCATTCATCACGGCGCGAAGCGTTCCGGCAAGATTAACCGTGATGCTACGAATCGAGATAGTACCGGTTTCGCCGCGCGCGAGATTCAGCAGGTCGTCGGCCAGATGGCGAATGCGGCCGATGTCCTCGTTCGCCGTTGCCAGCAGTTCGCGCTGCTTGGGCTCAAGATTGCCTTTGCCGCGATCGAGTAATTCCGCCGAGAGCGCGAGCGAAGTCAGCGGGGTCTTGAGCTCGTGCGAGAGTGTCGCGACCAGGTTGACCCGCGCGCGATCCTTATCGCGCAGATAAGTGATGTCCTGCAGGATGAGCAGGGTGCCGAGCGGCTCATTGTCGCCGTGATGCAGGGGCACTGGTTTGAGCACGTAAGTGTGGTCGCGGCCGCGCACGTGCAAATCGACTTCGACTCGGGCGCTGTCCGACAGCAGCATCTTGGTGCCGTTGCCGAGTGCCGTGCGCACGCGCAAGTAATGCGGATGATTGCTATCGAGGTCGTTGAAGGGCGAGCCCAGCGCGTCGGCGCGGGCGATGCCGAGGATGATCGCCGCAACTTCGTTAATGTGCGTAACGACGCCCGCCGGATCGATCAGAATGATACCGTCTTCGAGGCGCTCGATGATCGCCTCGGTCTTGCTCTTCTCATAGATGATGCGATCGACGTTGAGCTTCTCGAACTGTTCGAGGCGCTCGGCCATGCGATTGAATTCGGTCGCCACGCCCTGCAGCTCGGCGAGCGGTTGGGGGCCGAGACGCAATGACGGGCCGCGCAGGCTGAAGCTGCGCAAGCGCTCGGTCAGTTCGTCGAGCGGCTTCGAAAGATTCCACGCGATGGTCCATGACAGCGCTATTCCGAGCAGCAGGAGGATGACGAGGCCGGCGGCGAATTCGTAGGTGAGCCGGTCGCTCATCCGGCTGGAACGGCCGTCGGCGCGGAACATCGCATCGCGGTTAATCGCGACTAGCTGATCGATCAGTTGATGCAGATCGGCGAAGTCCGGGTCGAGGTCGTCGGTTTTGGCGCCGCGGCTGATCTGAGCGAAGAGGGCGGTTCCGCGGTCATCGATATTGCGCGACAGCGACGCTTCGCCGACCTCGGTCACGTCGTCGCGTTCGACTTTAATCCAATGCGAGAATTCGCCACGGCTGGCGGGCAACGCGGCGGCGGCGCGTCCGTCGCGCTCGGCCAGCTGCAGATTCCACAGCGCCGCTTGCATGTGTTGCGCCGCCTCGATGCTGACGTAGTTGCGATAGAGCGTGCGGCGAATTGCGCCGCCCAGGCGATGGACCTCCGGCAGCGCCAGTGCGACCAGCGTTACCGCTATGAAGAGCATCGCCAACGTGCCGTTGCGGATGCGATTGCGCAGCGATGGTGGACTCATGATTTTGTATCTCGCGGGTCGCGCCCGATAACTTCGATATCGAATTCGGCGGCCGAGGCCAGCAGCCGGTTGGTCATCGATCGACCGAGCATGCGGTTCCATAGGTTCGGATGCGTTCGCCCGACGATGATGCGCGTGATTTGCTTGTCGCGGGCAAAGTCGGTGAGCGTCTTGATCACATCGGTGGCCTTGAGCCAGACCACTTCGCCGCCCAGCTCGGCGGCGAGGTTGACGTTGTCGAGCAGGGCGCGAAAGTCCGACGTGCTGATCTTCTGCACCGATTCGTCCGGGGTCTCGACGTGAACGGCGTACCATTCGGCGTTCATCTGGGCGGCGGTGCGTGCGGCTTTGCGCAAGATGTCGTCGCTGCCGTCGGGATTCGAAGACAAGCATACCATCAGGCGGTCGGTAACGTGGGTGCGGCGGCCGCCCTCACGTTTGAGCAGCTCGAGTTCCTCGCGTTGGCGGCTCTGATCGCGGGCGACTTCGCGCAGCGCCAACTCGCGCAACGCGGCCAGGTTGGCCGGCTTGAAGAAATTCTTGAGGGCCTGCTCGACGCGCTCCGGCGGATAGATCTTGCCTTCGCGCAGACGCTGGCGCAGCTCCTCGACCGGGACGTCAACCGTGACGACCTGGTCGGCGTGTGCGAGAAAAGTGTCCGGAACGGTCTCGCGGATATCGACGCCGGTGATGCGCCGCACCATCTGGTTGAGACTCTCCAGGTGCTGCACGTTGAAGGCGGTGATCACGCCGATGCCGTTGGCGATAAGCTCCTCGACGTCCTGGTAACGCTTGTTGTGGCGCGAGCCGGAGACGTTGGTATGGGCCAATTCGTCAATGATCGCGAGGTCGGGCTTGCGCGCGAGGATCGCGTCAACGTCCATTTCCTCCAAAGTCACGCCGCGATACGGAATCTGGCGCAGCGGGACAAGCTCGAGGTCGCCGACGCGCGACGCGGTTTCGACGCGGCCGTGAGTCTCGACCAGGCCGATCACGACATCTTGACCCTGTTGGCGCAACTGATGCGCTTCGTCGAGCATGCGGTAGGTCTTGCCGACGCCGGCGGCACCGCCGAGGTAAACCTTCAGCCGCCCCTTTCTGGATTGCGGCACACGGTCGAGAAAGTCCTCCGGATCGTTGCGACCATCATCGTTCATCGTGATACGCGGCGCTCTGCGCAGTGCTCAAAATCATGCCGGAGGTCGCCAACGGACGGTTACCGGCGTCGAAGATTTTAGCCGAAATTAGTCATTGTCGGCGCATAAGCGGCGCGTTCAAGCGATAACCGTCGGCCGCCGTCGCGAGTCCAAGCCGAATCGCGTGAGGCATCGCTTCCCCGCTCAGACAGCGTCATCTGCCACAGCGCCTCCAATAGTCTAATTGATCGACTACTGCCGGCGTGGTCAGTCGGACTTCGCGCTCGCGCGGGGAATCGTATTCAGCTTGTCGAGTGCGAGATTTAACTGGAGCACGTTCACGCCCGGTTCGCCAATTATTCCCGCCCACCGCGACCGCGTATTCTCTCGGACCAGGACCGTCACGGCTTCCTCGGTCATCCTGCGCGCCTTCGCCACTCGCGCCACCTGCATCTCCGCTCCGGCCGGACTGATGTCAGGGTCGAGGCCGCTACCGGACGCGGTAACCTGGCTAACCGGCACGTCCGCCGCCGCGCTTCCCGGATTCTGTTCCAGGACTTCCTTGAGCCGTTGCCGCACCGTATCTATCAACGCCTTGTTGGTGGGACCGAGATTCGACCCGCCCGAGCTGGTCGGGTCGTAGCCGTTGCCGGCGGCCGACGGGCGCGGATGAAAGTAGCCCGGAGCGCTGAAGTTCTGCCCGATCAACTGCGAGCCGACGACATGGCCGTCTCGGGCAATCAGGCTGCCATGCGCCTGGAAGGGGAAAATCGTCTCGCCGATCACGGTTATCAGCACCGGATAGATTATGCCGGTGAGCACCGTCAGCACGAGCGTCATTTTGATTGCAGTCCAGAGTCTCATCGATTCGTCCTCCTAGGCCAGGTGCAGAGCGGCGACCATCAGGTCGATCGCCTTGATTCCGATGAACGGAACGATGACGCCGCCCAAGCCGTAGATGAGCAGGTTGCGCGTGAGCATCGAGGCGGCGCCAACTGGCCGGTACTGCACGCCGCGCAGCGCCAGCTGGATCAGCGCGATAATGATCAAGGCATTGAAGATGACGGCCGAGAGGATCGCGCTCTGTGGCGTCGCGAGATGCATTACGTTGAGGGATTGCAGTTCGGGATACCCGATCACGAACATCGCCGGGATGATCGCGAAGTACTTGGCGACGTCGTTGGCGATTGAAAACGTGGTCAGGGCGCCGCGGGTGATCAGCAATTGCTTGCCGATCTCCACTACCTCCATGATCTTGGTCGGGTTGGAATCGAGATCGACCATGTTGCCGGCTTCGCGCGCGGCCTGGGTGCCGGCGTTCATCGCGATACCAACATCGGCCTGGGCCAAGGCCGGCGCGTCGTTGGTGCCGTCACCGATCATCGCGACTAGTTTGCCCTGCGCCTGCTCCTCGCGAATCAACGCCAGCTTGGTCTCGGGAGTCGCCTCGGCGCGAAAATCATCGACGCCAGCCTCGTAGGCGATCGCGGCGGCGGTCAGCGGATTGTCACCAGTGATCATCACGGTACGCAGTCCCATCGCACGCAGCCGCGCGAAACGCTCCTTGATGCCTTCCTTAATGATGTCCTTCAGATGGATGACGCCGAGCACGCGCGCATTTTCGACCACCACCAGCGGGGTGCCGCCGGCTTTGGCGATCCGTTCAACGATGCCGGCGAGTTCGGGTGGGGTTGTGCCACCGTTGTCGCGCGCGAACTTGACCGCCTGATCGGCCGCGCCCTTGCGGATCTTGCGCTCGCCGATGTCAACGCCGCTCATGCGCGTCTGCGCGGTGAACGGAATAAAGAGTGCGTCAGTATCGGCGAGATCGCGGCCGCGAATGTTGAACTCGCGCTTGGCCAGCACCACGATCGAGCGGCCCTCCGGGGTTTCGTCGGCGAGCGAGGCCAGTTGCGCAGCGTCGGCGAGCGTTTCAACCTGAACGTCGAGCACTGGCAGAAATTCGGTCGCCATGCGGTTGCCGAGCGTGATCGTACCGGTCTTGTCGAGCAACAGCGTATCGACGTCGCCCGCAGCTTCGACCGCGCGGCCCGACATCGCGAGCACGTTGTGCTGCACCAGGCGATCCATCCCGGCGATGCCGATGGCGGAGAGCAGTCCGCCGATGGTCGTCGGAATCAGGCACACGAGCAGAGCCACCAGTACCGGCAGGGTGAGCAAGGTGCCGCCGTAAAGTGCGAAGGGATAGAGGCTGACGCAGACCAGCATGAAGATGATCGTCAACCCGGCGAGCAGAATGCTCAGGGCGATTTCGTTGGGCGTTTTCTGACGCTGCGCGCCCTCGACCAGACCGATCATGCGATCGAGAAAGGTCTCGCCCGGGTTCGCCGTGATGCGAACCTTGATCCAGTCAGAGATGACGGTGGTGCCGCCGGTGACCGCGCTGCGATCGCCACCGCTCTCGCGGATGACAGGCGCGGATTCCCCTGTGATCGCGGCTTCGTTGACCGCGGCCACGCCCTCAATCACTTCGCCGTCGCCGGGAATTACTTCGCCCGCCTTGACCATCACGATGTCGTCGCGGCGCAGCGAGGTCGCGGGCACCATGATCTCCTGGTCCTGCTTGATCTGACGAGCCTGCGTTTGCGTGCGCGTCTTGCGCAGATTATCGGCCTGGGCCTTGCCGCGCCCCTCGGCCATCGCTTCGGCGAAATTCGCGAAGCCGACCGTGAACCACAGCCACAGGGCGATCTGCAATTCGAATCCGACCAATCCAGCGCTGCCCGCGATGAGATTCTTAACGAGAATGATCGTCACCGCGAGGGCGGTCACTTCGACTACAAACATCACCGGATTGCGGGCCTGGATGCGCGGGTCGAACTTGCGCATCGAATCGACCAGCGCGCCCTTGACGATGTCGCTGTCCCACAGCGCGGTTGCATTACGCTCAGCCATTGGAAATTACTCCTGTCTTCAAAACAGCTTGCCCTGCATCATCGCGAGGTGTTCGACGATGGGGCCCAGTGCGTCGGCGGGGAAGAAGGTCAGCGCGGCGACGATTAGAATTACGGCCACGAGTAGAATCACGAAGATGGCGCCGTTGGTCGGAAAGGTTCCAGCGCTCGCCGGAACCGCCCGTTTGGCCGCCAAAGAACCGGCCAGCGCGAGCACCGGCACCTTCATCATGAAACGCCCGAACAGCATCACGATCGCGAGCGTCACATTGTAGAACGGTGAGTTGGCGTTGAGTCCGCCGAAGGCCGATCCGTTGTTGGCGGACGCCTCGCTGTACGCATACAGCACTTGCGAGAAGCCATGAGGGCCAGGATTGCTGATCCCGGCAAGGCCGGCCTTGGTTACGATCGCGACACCGGCTGGCAACAGGATCACCGTCGGAAAAATCAGGATGAAGAGCATCGCCAGCTTCATCTCGCGCCCTTCAATTTTCTTGCCTAGATACTCCGGCGTTCGCCCGACCATCAGGCCCGCGATGAAGACCGCGAGCACTGCCATCACCAACATTCCGTAGAGCCCCGAACCCACGCCGCCAAAGATGATCTCACCGATTTGTATATTGAGCAGCGGAATCAGGCCGCCGAGCGGCGTGTAACTATCGTGCATCGAGTTGACCGCACCGCACGAAGTGTCAGTCGTGATGGTCGCCCACAGCGCCGAATTAACGATGCCGAAGCGGACCTCTTTGCCTTCCATGTTGCCGCCGCTTTGAGCGGCGCTCGCGGTCTGGTTGATGCCCATCGCGGCGAACTGCGGGTTGCCGCTCTGCTCGGCCTTGATCGCGCAGGTCGCTCCCACCAGAAAGAGCATTCCCATCGCGCCGAACAATGCCCAGCCCTGACGCCGATCGCCCGCCATCTTGCCGAAGGTATGCGTGAGCCCGGCGGCAATCGCGAAGATCGCAAGCATCTCGAGCAGATTCGACAGTGGCGTGGGATTTTCAAACGGGTGCGACGAGTTGGCGTTGAAAAAGCCGCCGCCGTTGGTGCCGAGCTCCTTGATTACTTCCTGCGATGCGACCGGGCCTTGCGCGATTACCTGGTCGGTCCCCTCGACCGTCTTGACGTGGGTGTACGCGCTGAAGTTCTGCGGGACCCCCTGCCACACCAGCACCAGCGCGCCGATGACGCTGATCGGCAAGAGCACCCATAGCGTTGCGCGCGTCATATCGAACCAGAAATTCCCGATAGTCTGCGCGCTCCGCCGCACGAAGCCGCGAATCACGGCGATCGCGACCGCAATTCCCGCAGCGGCCGAGACGAAATTGTGGAAGGCGAGCCCGGCCATCTGGGTGAAGTAACTCATGGTCGATTCACCGCCGTAAGCCTGCCAATTCGTATTGGTGGTGAAGCTCGCAGCGGTATTGAATGCGAGATCGGGCGCGACCGCGCCGAACTGCTGCGGATTCAGCGGCAGATAATATTGCAGGCGCTCAATTGCATAGAGCACCAGCATTCCCACCATGCTGAAGAGCAGCATCGAGACGGCATATTCAACCCACGTTTCCTCGGCCTCGGGATGAATTCCGCAAACCCGGTAGATAGTGCGCTCGATCGGCTTCAGCACAGGATCGAGCAGCGTCGGCTCACCGGCGAAGACCCGCGCCATATAGAGGCCGAGCGGGACGCTGATCGCCGTCACCAACGCGCAGAAAATTCCGACTTGGATAATTGCGTTTGCCAGCATGATCGCGCCCTCCTAGAACTTCTCGGGACGCAGCATCGCGTACACCAGGTAAGCCGTCAGACCGACAGCCATAATCGAGCCCATCACCAGTTCCCAGGGACTCATAGGCGGATGCACCCCCAGACATAGCTGAGCGCGATCGCGAAGAACGCGCAGGTTGCGGCAATAAAAATTACGTCCATCATGGAAACAGGGAAGGAGCAGCATCCATGCCGTGAGTAAACTCATGCGGATGCACTGCTTTTAGCCGCGCGAATGCTCGGCTAATGCAAATTGCCGCAATGTCGCAATGCAAAATGGAAGGTGGCGGACAGTTTTCCCGGCATAAGGTTTCAGGGGAAAATAGCCCGATGATTCTCCACATTCTCCGGCGCGCCGAGTGGGACGAGGCACGCCGTCGCGGCGAGTACCGCCCGCCGTCTTTGGACGTCGAGGGCTTCATTCATTGCTCGACGATTGGTCAGGTGGTCGATACCGCGAATATCTTCTTCAGCGCGGCGACCGACTTGCTGTTGCTGCGAATCGACGAACGCAAGTTGGTGGCCGAACTCAAGTATGAAGCGCCGGCGACTCCGGACGATGAGCGGCCGCGCACGCCCTTTCCGCATATCCATGGCGCGTTGAATCTCGACGCGGTCGCAGCGACGATAGAATTTCCGTGCGAGGTCGATGGGTCGTTCAAGCTGCCGGCGTCGATTCGCGATTTGCCAAGCGACTGACTCGATTGTGGGGCTGGCGCAAGTTCTCCACGAGATGAAATAATCGGCCCTCGCGAATTTTTAGGCTCGAAGGTGCGACCGAGTTTAGGAACGGTGAGTGCCAGGGCAACGGAAGGTGATTGTGGAAACGCGGCGGCTGGGCAGAACCGGATTCGAAGTGAGCGTCCTCGGCTTTGGCGGATCCGAAATCGGTTATAGGCATGTCGCTGCGAAGACGGCCGAAGAGCTGCTCAACAGCGCGCTCGATCGCGGCCTGAATGTCATCGATACTGCGGCCTGTTACGACATTAGCGAAGAGCTGATCGGCGCCGCGGTCGGTCATCGCCGTTCCGAGTATTTTCTCTTCACGAAATGCGGTCACGCCTCCGGACTGCCGGTCGCAGACTGGACGCCCGAGCTGATCGAGATGAGCCTTGCGCGCAGCCTCAAGCGCCTGCGCACTGATCACGTCGATTTGCTCCAGTTCCATACGTGTGAGGAGGCCGAGTTGCGCGACGAGGCGCTCATCGGCGCACTCGTCCGGATGAAAGAAAAGGGCCTCGCTCGCGCAATCGGCTACAGCGGCGACGGGGCCAAAGCGCTGTATGCGGTGGAAAGCGGGATTTTCGACACCCTGCAAACTTCCGTCAATATTGCCGACCAGGAAGCGATCGACCTGACAATACCGGCCGCGGTCTCGCGCGATATCGGCGTTATCGCCAAACGGCCAATCGCCAACGCCGCCTGGCGCTTCAGCCGCTGGCGCATCGGAGATTACGAAAAGCCATACTGGCGGCGACTCAAGCAACTGCGTTACGATTTTCTGCGGAGCGATCCCGACGGAGCGGTCGAAACGGCGCTGCGCTTCACGCTCAGTGTTCCCGGTGTTCACACTGCGATCGTCGGCACCACGCAGCCGTCCCGCTGGACGCAGAATGCGGCGCTCGTCGCCAACGGTCCGCTCGAGCGCGCGCGCTTCGAGGCGATTCGCGCACGTTGGCGCGCCGCTGCCGATCCAGACTGGGTGGGCTTGCGTTAATCCGAAAGGAGTCTCGCGATGAAAGCGAAAGCAATTGTGGTGAATGAAATCGGTGGACCCGAGGTGTTGCAGCTCGCCGAGGTCGAAGTGCCGGCCCCCGGCCCGGGCGAGGTCCTGCTGCGCCATCATGCGATCGGTCTCAACTTTGTCGAGATTTATTTCCGTTCGGGGGTCTATCCAGCGCCATCGATGCCCTTCACGCCCGGCAGCGAGGCGGCGGGCGTGGTCGAGGCGATCGGACCCGGTGTTACGGAGCTGAAGCCGGGCGATCGCGTCGCGTATGCTGGCGGTCCGATGGGCGCCTATTCCGAAGCGCGCGTAATACCCGCGCGTTTCCTGGTGAAGCTGCCCGCAACGATCGACGAGGCTACGGCGGCTGCAGCGATGCTCAAAGGGATGACCGCACAGGCACTCATTTTCTCGGTTTATGCGATCAAGCCCGGCGATACCATCCTGGTTCAGGCAGCAGCCGGCGGCGTGGGACTCATCCTGTGTCAGTGGGCGAAACACTTGGGGGCGACCGTGATCGGCGCGGTCGGCAGTGACGAGAAGGCGCGGCTAGCGACGACTCATGGATGCGACCACACCATCGTTTACACGCGTGAGGATATCGTGGCGCGGGTCAAGGAAATCACTGGCGGTGCGATGCTCCCGGTGGTTTACGATTCGGTCGGCCAGGCAACCTTTATGAAGTCGATCGACTGCCTGCGCCCGCGCGGCCTGATGGTCGCCTACGGACAGGCGTCCGGCATCGTGCCGCCGTTCAGCGTGAATATCCTCAGTGCCAAGGGCTCGCTCTACCTCACCCGGCCCACGCTGCAAACCTACACCGCCAAGCGCGAGGAATTGGTCGAACGTGCGGAGGCACTTTTCGCCGCGATCGCAAAAGGTACCGTCAAGTGCGAGGTGCAGCGGCGCTTTCCGTTGCGCGACGCCGCCGCGGCGCATCGTGCGTTGGGCGAACGTAACACCACCGGATCAAGCGTGCTGATGCCCTGATGGTCGCGTCCGTTTCCAATGATTCAGGCCCGCGACTGGAGCAATCGGAACAACCGGTCGCGGGTGGCGCTCTTCGCGTGAAGCGCCGCGTTGGGTTACCGTGAGAACTGCAGCCTTTCGTTAGCGTCCGCGGTAGCGATGAAAATACTGGTATTCAACTGCGGCAGTTCTTCGCTCAAATTTGAGTTGCTTGAGATCGGCGCTGATGGCGCTTTGCGTGAGAGAATCGCGCGCGGTGTCTTTGAGGAAATTGGTCCTGACGCGCATGCGAAGATGACCGCGGGCGACCGTAACCTGGACGCCGCCGCGCCCGTCGCGAATCACGCGGAAGCCGCGCTGCGCGCGTTGGAATGGCTCGACGAAGGCGCCATCAAGCCGCAGCTCGATGCGATCGCGCATCGGATCGTTCACGGCGGCGATCACGTGAGCGAACCGGCGATCGCCGATGACAACGTCATCAAGGCGCTCGACGATGCGTCGCGCTTCGCGCCGCTGCATAATCCGCCGGCGATCATGACGTTGCGCGCGGTGCGGGAGAAGTTCCCGAAGGTACCGTCGATCGTCGTGACTGATACCGCGTTCCATCGCACACTTCCACCGATGGCGCGCACTTATGCGATTCCGCGTGCGCTCGCCGCGCGCCACGGAATCCATCGCTTCGGTTTTCACGGCATCGGCCATTCGTGGATGCTCGATCGCTATGCGGAAATCGTGGCGCGTCCCGCGGCGACGCTCAATCTGATCACATTGCAGCTCGGCGCGGGATGTTCGGCGGCGGCGATTCGCGAGGGCAAATCGATCGACACTTCGATGGGCCTTACGCCACTCGAAGGGCTGATGATGGCGACACGATCGGGGGATCTCGATCCTGCGATCTTCAGCTTTCTCGCCACCAGCGAGGGGCTGTCGCCAAACGAAGTCGAGCGCATTCTCAACCGCGAATCGGGACTAATCGGTGTCTCCGGTCTCTCCAATGACATGCGCGAGCTCGAGACTGCCGCGCGCGGTGGCAACGCAGATGCAGCGCTCGCAATCGCGATGTTCTGGTATCGCGTGCGCAAGTATATCGGCGCGTATGCGGCCGTCCTCGGACGCGTGGACGCAATCATATTCGGGGGCGGCATCGGAGAGCATTCGGCCAACGTCCGCGCGCAGGTTTGCAGCGACCTCGAAGTTCTCGGAATCACGATCGATAGCGCTCGTAACGAAGCCGCCGATGGCCGCGAAGCGTGCATCAGCACCGACGGCTCGCGCATCGCGCTGTGGGTCGTACCGCTCGACGAAGAACTGCAGATTGCGCGCGCGTGCGCCCGGCTGCTTAGTCCTTCGGCAAGTGCCTGACCAAGGGACGGGACGGGAATCGCGATGGAGCCGAACCGGGCGATGGTAGTTCAGCTCCATGAGAGGGTGCGTGTTCACGCGCAGACTGGCGGACGGCGATCCTTCCACGGGCGGGCCTGCTCCAGTTGAGCGGCTACCTGGATCAGCAAATCCTCGCGGCCAAAAGCTGCTACTAACTGCGTTCCGATCGGCAGACCTCCGTTGTTCCAGTAGAGCGGCACAGATACGGCCGGCTGCCCGGTGATGTTGTAGGCCGGGGTGAACTGGAGCAGATCCATCAAGCGCCGCAAGCCGCCGGTCGGATTCGCGGGCTGCGCCACGAGCGTACCCAGCAGCGGTGGTGGTTCGGCGATGGTCGGCGTCAGCAGCAGGTCGAATCCCTCAGTCCACCAAGCTGCAACCCTTCGGGACCACGCCTGCAGCCAGTTTACCGCCCCCAGATACTGCTCGGCCGAGATCCGCATGCCACGCTCGACGAAGGTCCACGTCCACAGTTCGACGTCTTCCCGAGTGAGCTTGCGGCCAACGAGCTGCTCAAGCTGCCGCAGCGTCGCCACGGTATGACTCGCGACCACATCGGCGAAGGAGTTGCCGTGCTCGGGTTCGTCGAGTGCGGCAGGGTGGGACTCTTCCACCGAATGACCCAGTGATTCGAGGAGGTGGGCAGCATCCTCAACCGCCGCGACGCAGTCGGGATGGAGGGTGGCGCCACCCTGCGGCGCGCGCCGCAGAAAGCCGATGCGAAGTTTTCCGGGGTTGGCGCCGACCTCCTGCAGGAACGGGCGGCATTGAGGCGGCGACGCGTAGGGATCGCCGGGCATGTTGCCTGAAATCGCGTCCATCACTGCCGCGGTATCGCGCACCGATCGGCTTACGACTCCCTCGATCGCGAGGCCGTGCCATGAGTCACCGACATCGGGGCCGAGTGAAACGCGTCCTCGCGATGGCTTCAAGCCGAGGATGCCGCACTCGCTCGCCGGCACGCGGATCGAACCGCCGCCATCGTTAGCATGCGCGACCGGGACCATCCGCGCCGCAACTGCCGCGGCCGATCCGCCACTGGAACCGCCAGTAGAATGTGCAAGGTTCCAGGGATTGTGCGTGGCGCCATATGCCTCGGGTTCGGTAGCGCCGTTGAGCCCAAGTTCCGGCGTGTTGGTCTTGCCGACCGTGATGAATCCTGCGGCCTTGAACTTTGCGGCCAGGTAGGTGTCGTGCGGAGCGACGTTGCGCAGATCGCGCAGCAGGCGCATCCCGTTATGAATCGGATCGCCACCCGACGCACAGACCAGGTCCTTCAGCAGAAACGGCACACCGACGAATGGTCCATCGGGGAGCTTGCCGCGCCGGGCCAGCGCGCGGGCCTGATCGAAGAGTGGAGTGATTACCGCGTTGAGTTGCGGATTGGTCTTTTCAATGCGGGCGATGGCCGCCTCGACGAGCTCTAGTGGGCTGACGGCTCCGCGGCGGACCAGTTCCGCCTGGTCGGTGGCATCGAGGTTGGCAAGTTCGTCTTTCATCGGTTGAACTCCAGTCGATCAGGTCCGCCGACTTAACCGCGGATATGGAAACTCAGTGCGCCCGTACAATTACGCCGCCCTTCTGCGTTGAGCAAATCGGAAAGCTCGATCGCGGGCATCTATAGCCTGCCGAGCTACCGGTCGTGGTGTCGAGGCGATCGCGCTAGCTCTCGATCAACGAGTTCATTTCAGCGACTGCCGCGGCAAAATCCTCCATGAATTCGCTTACCACCGCGCGAGTTGACTTCACGGCATCCATCAAGCCAACGCATTGACCGACCCAGTAGGTCACCAGTTCGTTGGCCCTCTGATTGCCGCGCTCGGCGGCTTTGAGGGCGAGCCGCAAAGCGGGTTCGCTGAGGAGCGTCTGATACGGCATCGGCAACGGACCGGGACTGTCAGATCCTTCCCAGGCCTCGGTCCAGGCGGACTTGAGCTGCCGCGAAAATTTTCCCGTGCGGCATTTCGACCTGACCGTATCGCGCGAGGTCGCCGCCAGCATCTTGTCGCGGATAACTTCGGAAACGTCCGACTCCGACGTCGTCAGCCAGACCGAACCGGTCCACGCGCCGGCAGCGCCCAAGGCCATGCACGCGGCCATTTGCCGGCCAGTAGCGATGCCGCCCGCGGCCAGCACCGGCACGTTGCGAATCGGCTTGATTGCGCGGAGCACTTCGGGAATCAGCACGAGGGTTGAAACTTCACTGCAATGGCCGCCCGCCTCCCAGCCTTCGGCGATGATGATGTCCACACCCGCCTTTACCTGGCGAATCGCGTGCTCTTTCGCTCCGATCAGGGCAGCGACCGGCACCCCGTTCTGGCGACCCATCTCGAGCATCGATTGCGGCGGCACGCCGAGCGCGTTGGCGATCAGCTTGATCGGGTGGCGAAAGGAGACCTTCAGCAATTCCATCACGGCGTCTTCCTGTAGGTTCAAACGGGCAGGCCGTTCGCCGCGGGCGGCGCCTTCCGCTTCGCGCGGGGGCGGTGGTTCGACGTCGTACTTGAGCAGAAGTTCGCGGACGAAATCGCGCTGCCGTTGCGGAATGCGCTCGGCCAGCGACGCATTGCCAACGGACTTTTCGCCCTTGGTCGCGATATTCTCCGGAATCAAAACGTCAACTCCGTAAGGTTTGCCGCCGACATTGTCGTCGAGCCATTTCAGTTCCTGTTCGAGCGCATGGGGCGAGAAGCCGGTTGCGCCGAGCACGCCAAAGCCTCCCGCACGGCTCACCGCGGCGACCACGTTGCGGCAATGGCTGAAAGCAAACAGGGGAAAATCGATGCCGAGGGTTTCACATAGGGCTGACTTCATTGGTTCTTCTCCGCGGGTGTACGAGCGCCCCGGGGTGCGTGTGAATGGATCGCCGTAGCGCTAAAGTAGCAGTCCCGGACGTAAATAAAAGCCGAATTGAAGGTCGAAAATGGCGTCGGAAACTAAAGAAGTCAAAGCGGAAGTCGGATCCGAGTCACAGTCTCAAGTTAAAGTAGAAGATAGAGTTGAAGCGCGGTCGGAGTTGCAGGCGCTACAGGCTCTGATTGACCGCAGCGTGCGCACGGCGACGCCATCGGTCGCGGATTCAGTGGCGTATCCGGATCGGCAGATGTCGGCGGCCGAATTCGTCGAGTTCTGGCAGAGCGTGCGACTGGTGGCGATGGCGACGGTAGGCGAGGGCGGCCGGCCGCATATCGCGCCGGTCCATGCGACCTTGAACGGCGCCGTGCTGCGCCTGGTGATTTACGACAACACGATCAGGCGCGCCGATCTCGCGCGCAATCCGCGCGTATCGTTCACCACGTGGCGCGCCGACGGTGCGGCCGCGATTGTGTACGGCCGCGCGCGTGAAGTACCGGGCAGTCTCAGACCGGCGCGGCCCGGGCGCAGCGGCAAGCCGCGCCAGGTAGTGCAGATAGAAGTGAAACTGACGCGGGTGTACGCGATGCGCTCGCCCTTGGCGGCCTGAGTTCAGGCCCGTGCGCAATGCTAGCTGCCGCGGCAAAATCCGCGCGAGTATTGGATAGTGCCGGTCGGCGGTTTTGCCGAAGCGAATACTCGCGATATGTTGATGGCGTCGAAGTCGAAAGAAGCGTGACTTAGTCAGCGATGGCGCGCACGGCCGATGATTCGCCGCGCGCCAGATTAAAATCTTTTTCGGTTGAAAGCGAAGCAAACGGAAGCGATTCAAAGACATGACGAAGAACAGTTTCGAGGCGCGGACCGCGCTAGATGCAGGCGGCAAGAACTACACGATTTATGCATTGGCGGCGCTGATCAAGCGCGGTTTTAACCTCGAGCGGCTGCCATTTTCTATCAAGGTGCTGCTCGAGAATGTACTGCGCCGCGAGGA
>DASXFX010000024.1:0-21744 GCA_036489375.1 Binataceae bacterium (SeqCode)
CCCGCAATGCCGCCGGATTGTCGGAATCGAAATTATCGCCGTCTGAACAATGGAACGCATAGAGATTCCAAAGCGACGGATGATAACGCTCGGCGATGATGTCGAGCGCCTTCTGGTAGCCCGACGAAATAAAGGTGCCACCGGCTTCGCCCTTGTGAAAGAACTCGTCCTCGGTGACCTCGTTGGCCTCGGTGTGATGAGCGACGAAAACGATTTCCACGTTGCGATAGCGGGTCGAGATGAACTGGTAAAGCAGGAAGAAGAAGCTGCGCGCGAGATACTTCTTCATCGTATCCATCGAACCCGAGGTGTCCATGATGCAAATGACGGCGGCGTTCGATTCCTCGCGGACGTCGGTCTCGAGATGCTTGTAACGCAGGTCATCCTGATGGAACGGAAATCGACGCTCGTTGCCGTCGGCATCCTTGGGCGCTCCGAGCCCTTGGGCTTCGCGGCGATGTTGCGTCGCCAGTACGCGCTTGACGCGCTGACGCGCCGTGCGCCGCTTGTCCAGCCGCACGCGTATGCCAACGTGGCGATATCCCTTGCGCTTGGCGAAACGGTCGGTCTCGATCTCGCGCAGTGCGCGCCGCTCGAGGTTCGGCAGTTCGAGATCCTCGAACATGATCTCGATCAACTCGTCGAGTGTGACGTCGGTCTCGTAGTAGTCAACGCCCGGACGATCGCCGGCCTTGCCGTCGCCTTGTCCCTGGCCGTCTTTGCCGGTCTTCCCGACCACTTGCCCCGGCTGCGCGTTGCCGTCGCCCTGTCCGACGCCGGGAGCGTTGTCGCCGTAAATGAAGCGGTATTCCTTGATCCCGCGCAGGGGGACCTTGATGATCTTGTCCTTGTTTTTGCCGATGATCGATTCTTCGGCGATGATGTCGGCGATGTTCTCGCGGATCGATTCGCGTACTTTCTCGCGATGGCGCAGGCGATCGCCCGCAGATCGATCCGATCGCTCGGCATCGGAGATGCGGTATTCGCGAAAGATGGTATCGCTCGTCATGGCAACGTTCCTCGCCTCCCGCTAGCCACCCTCTGATTATACCCCGGGGCGGGCCGCTGCACGACGCTGGCGCGCCTCATCAGCGACACCGAAATTGGCGCCTCCGAGCGCGTCGTCGCCGACCACTGCCCCACGACGGGGAAGTGGTCGGCGCGCTGCGGCGATGGTTCGATAAACCGATCAGTCCTTCCAGAGGTTGTTGGCCGCGTACTTCAACACCACGTCCACACACGATTCGCAGTAGCCGTTCTCGAGCAGGTTCTTCACCATCGAGCCGTACTTCTCGGTCTGCTCTTCGTCGCGGGTGCGTGCCTTGGTGATGATCCGCGAGATGTCGCGCACCGAGGTCATGAGCTTCTTTTCGATCGCTTCCTTGAGCGGCTCGTAGCTGCGGTAGCTGACCTTTTCACCACGTCGCGAGGTCGCCCACAGGTATGCGATGACCTCCTGGCGGAAGCCCTCGGCGGCCGACCCGATGATCGCAATCTGCTCCTCGATCGATTTCAGGAAGCCTTCGTCCGGCGACAGCTCTTCCTTGGTATTGCGGTCGCGCACCTTGGTCTTGTTGACGTACGACTCGGCGTGATCGAGGTAGTTCTGGAACAGCGCCTCGGCCTGCTCCTGGTACGAATAGACAAACGCGCGCGTGATCTCTTTTTCCAGCAGATCGAGATATTCCTTGTGCAGCGTGTCCTGCAGAAATTCGAGATACTGCTTGCGCGTATCGTCGGCCAGGTCGGCCTCTTTGGTCATCGAGATCAGCGCCTCGCGCACGTTGATCGGGTTGATGCAGTTGCCCGAGACATTGTCGGAGAGCGCGTTGTCCAGCGCCTTCATGATGAATCGCGTCGAGATGCCGTTCATGCCTTCGCGCTTGGTGTCTTCCTTGAGCTCGGCCACGTCAATCTTCTTGGTGCGCCCCTTCTCTACTACCTCTTCGCCGTTGTAGAGCCGCAGCTTGGTCATCAGGTCGCATTTCGAAGTGGGTTCGAGGCGCGACAGGATCGCGAACATCGAGGCCAGTTCCAGCGTATGCGGCGCAACGTGCGCGCGGAAATCCGAGTTGCGGATGATCTTCTGATAGATCTTTACTTCTTCCGAAAGCCGCAGGTTGTACGGCACCTTGACCACCACGATACGATCGAGGATCGCTTCGTTGGTGTGGTCGGCCTTGAACTTCTGCCATTCGGCTTCGTTCGAATGCGCGATGATGCAGGTATCGACATAGACCATCCCGTGGCGGCCCGGCGCCGGGATGACCTTTTCCTGCGTCGCGGTGATCATTGCATGCAGGTATTCGGTCTCGTTCTTGAAGACCTCGATGAATTCCACGATCCCGCGGTTGCCGACGTTCAGTGCGCCGTTAAGCTCGAGCACGCGCGGATCGCCCTCGGAGTACTGGTCGAGCTTCGAGATATCTTCCGAGCCAATCAGCACCGAAGTGTCCTGGTTGTTCGGATCGACCGGCGGCACCACGCCGACGCCGACGCGATTGCGCTTGGAGAAGCTGCGCGTCTCGATCGGGAACTCTTCGTAGCGTTGGCCGAATTCTTCCTTGAGGCGATAGCGGCACACCGGGCACAAATCGCCTTCGACATGGACGCCGAGCATCTTCTCGAACTCGCGGCGCAGATGCCGCGGAATCAGATGCAGGGGCTCCTCGTGCATTGGGCAGCCCTCAATCACGTGGACCGCGTCAACCTGTTCGAGACCGCGCTGTACCCGTTCGACCAGGGAGCTTTTACCTGAACCGACCGGACCCATCAGGTAGAGGACCTGACGGCTCTCTTCGCCCTTCAGCGAGGCCGAATGGAAATAGCGCACGATTTGCGAAATCGTCCGCTCGATGCCGAAGAACTCGTCGGCGAAGAAATTGTAAACCTTGATCGGCTCATCCTTGTACAGACGCTTGGTGCGCGGATCGTCCGTATCATGGATGTTGCGCGTGCCCTGGGTGATGATCATGTCGTAAATGCGGGCGTGCGAGAGCTTCGTCATCAGGGGGTTAGCCTTGACGATCTCTAAATACTCAAGCAGCGTTCCGCGCCATTGCTTGGACTCGCGTGCCGCACGATCGCGTTTGATTACTTGCTCAAAGGTGCTCGTTTCCGCCATCAGCTAACTCCTTGGTTGGGCCTGTTGGGCGAGCCTTTTATCGTCGAGGCGAACGCCAGGAGATTTAAGGAATGTGGATTGGCTTGTGCTTTTTGAAGGGAGCATCCCTAGCCGCAGTATAACTCGCTACGGAAGCCAAGCAAGTAAACATTTGCAGTTCTTGCGCCGTTGTCCACAAGTTTCGCGCGGGGTGTTGACGCCTAGCCGCGATCATTACTTGCCCGGGCAATGATTCGCTGTTGCCGCAATTATTATGACGTCTAGAAAGGACGGCTATTCATAACCCGTCGAGTCCCGCCGGTACGTCCAGCGCCGCTCCCAAAACCAGCCGCCCGGAATCCTTCTTGACCTGAGCTGCGAAGACCCGATCGTCATGGGCGAACGAGACCCACCATCGGCCCTCGACGGCGCGCGCCAGATATCCGGCCTTCTGCTCCATCGTGCGAATGGCGTCGAGGTCGTAGGCCTGATTCCACGGACCGCGCATATGCGATCGCGTCGGGACGATGTCGGCCAGGTGGACAAAGGTTTCGCCGCCGGATTGAACGACGGCCAATTGATGATGCTCCGTGTGGCCGCCCGAGACGATCGCGGAGACCCCGGGCACGATTTCCGTATCCCCATCGAGTGGTTCGAGCAGGTCGTTGACCGGTCCGAGGCAGTCCGCAATATGGCGATAGGCGGCGCGCAAACGTTCGTTGCGCGAGTCCCGCGCGACCTCGATTTCGCCACGTTGGACGAGGATTCGCGCGTGAGGGAAGGCGGCCTCGAAGGTTCCCGACTCGCGCCGTTGCACGATACCGCCGCAATGATCGAAATGCAGATGCGACAGGACGACGTGGGTGATGTCGCCGGGTTCCATCCCCATCGCCTTGAGACTGCCCATCAGCCAACCGTCGCCATGATCGAATATCTTGCGCTCGACCGGGCTCAGCCGGTTGCCGATTCCGGTATCGACCACGATTGCGTCGTTACCGCGCATTATCAGGGGGCAGGTCAGATTCAGCCGAATGCGGTTCTCATGGTCCGCCGGATGCTCGCGCCGCCACAGTTCTCGCGGCACGACGCCGAACATGCATCCGCCGTCGTTGCGCCAGATGCCATCGCTCAGGAACGCGATGGCGAACTCACCGAGTTGCAGCTTCTGTGGCGCATCCATAGATCACTCTCGATACTTCAGGTTCCAGCCAGCCATAAGCCGAGGCCGAGCGCGATGGTGCCAAGCGCCGCGATTGCTCCATAGAGACGCACCAACCGGTGCAACGCCGCGACCCCATCGCCGATGCCGTCGGCGAAGCTCTCGCGCATCGAGCGCTCAGCGGCGAACGCGGCCGCCAACATCACGCCCATGATGAAGAACAATACGACCTTGATTGCGACGATACCGATGAAGGCGGGCGGGAATGGCGACCGGCGCATGAGCGCGGCCGAGAACAGGTTGCCCGCACCTGTCATCGGGACCACCAGCGCCGGCACGATATTGATGCGATTGATGCGCGGCGCCGTTCGCAGGGCGAACTCGCGCCATTCCGCGGATTCGGCCGTCAGCGCCGAAATGGCGAGCAGGAAGCTCGCGCAAGTGCCGACCCAGACCACGCCGCACAGCACATGGACCCATAAGACAACCGACCTGATCACCATCGCCTGCAGCCGCTCTCCCTCTTCCTCGCCATCGCGTTTGCCGATCGACTGTAGCATGCGCAGGCGCGATCGATTCTGTGGGGATAGTGACGAGCCGAAGAGGCCTTTCCGAAGGCGGCGGAATGGGAGAGTGTCGCAAGGAGCGCGCGGCTCACTCCGCGATGGGCCGAAGACTGCGATTCATGGCCGGGCTTCGAGCACCATGTTGAAGACGGTTGCGGCCGCGCGCCGAATACGGGTGAAGCCGCCCGCGCCGATCACCTCGCGTAGCTTCTTCTCGCCCGCCTGGGTGCCGAGCGCCGCCTGACCCTCCTGCGCCATCGAGGCCGGGGTGCAAATCATGGTGGAGGCGGCGTAACAGAAGCGGCCGATCGGATGCATATTCTCAGCGACGGTGTCGCCGGCCATCGGCTCCACGATCATCCACGTACCGTCGGGAGTGAGGCTCTGGCGCACGTGCGCAGACGCGCCCGCCGGATCGCCCATGTCGTGCAGGCAATCGAAAAACGCAACCAAGTCGTAGGTGCCTGGATAGTCCTTTGCCACCGCGCGTTCGAAGCGCGTGTTGGCGCTGACGCCGGCCTCTCGCGCCGCCGCGGTCGCGTGATCGAGCGACGGCTGATGGTAATCGAAGCCGACGAACTGCGACTTGGGAAACGCCTTCGCCATCAGGATGGTTGAGGCGCCATGACCGCATCCGACGTCGGCCACGCGCGCACCGCGCTCGAGCTTCTCGCGCACGCCGTCGAGCGCCGGTAGCCATTCGTTCACCAGATGGGCGGCGTATGCGGGCCGAAAGAACCGCTCGGTGCCGCGAAACAGCGCGACGTCATGCTCATGCCAGGCGACGCCCCGGCCGCTGCGAAAGGCCTCGGTGATTTTCACTTCGTCGCGATGGATCGAGCCAACGACCTCGAAGGCGCCAAGCACGCAGGCCGGGCTGCCCTCGACCACGAACGCCAACTGCTGCTCGGGCGTCATCGAGTAGCGGCCGGCAGAGGCATCGTGTTCGGATGCGTGGTATTCGATGTAACCGGCGGCGGCTTGCTGCGCGAGCCATTCGCGCACATAGCGTTCGGCACAGCCGGTGCGCTTCGCCAACTCGGTCGAAGTAACGGAGCCCGCCTCGGCGATGCCGCGGAACAGACCGAGCTTATCGCCGATCACCACCAGCGCGGCACCAGCGGCGGCGCCGAGATCGCCGACCAGCTTTGCCAGTAGTTCGTTCAGCTTCGATTCGTTGACTTCCATCGGTGTTATCCTCAAGTCGGGGTGCTGTCGGGGGGTCAGGCGTCGCGAGTGAGATCGTCGGCGCCGCTGCGAACCGGTGTCGCTCGGCGCCGCGCGACTGGAGTCTTGGGTACGGTCAAGCGTTCTCGGGTGGCAGCAGCGGCTCCGGGCCCGGGCACCATCATCACGTCCGACGGTCCCAAAGGGCGGCCGTCGCAGCTCGTCACGACGATTTCCTGGATCTCGCCGCCCGACGCGCGATCGACCACTCTGACCGGGGCGCGATCGCATCCGGCGACCCAGTGATCGCCCCATTGCATCAGGGCCATCAGGACTGGAAAGAAGGCTCGCCCCTTGGTGGTGAGGCGGTATTCGAAACGGCGTCCGCCGCCGGGCGCCGCAATCCGTTCGAGGATGCCGCGCGCGACCAGCTTTTTCAGCCGGGCCGAGAGGATGTTGCGGGCGATGCCGAGGTTTTGCTGGAAGTCATGAAAGCGCTGCGTGCCGAGGAAAGCCTCGCGCAAAATCAACATCGTCCACCATTCGCCGACCAGTTCGAGGGCTCGCGCGATCGAACAGTTCATGCGTGCGAAGGTCTTGCGCCTCATGCTGCACAAGCTATTGCAAACGGGTTACATCGGGCAACCGATTTGCGCGCGCGCCGTGGGTTGCGTTAGCCATGTCGGTTGCATGATGAAACCTGTTTGGCTATTGCTTGTGCAGAAGGCGGAGTTGCACGATGCAACCTGATAAACGCGCGGAGCCTGTTGCACGATCCGTCTCAGGGCACAGCGATCCTCGATGGGGCCGCGGATGGCCGCAGGCGTATCCGGCAATGGGCATCGCCGTCGTCTTTGCGCTAACGTGACCCGCGCTCACCCGCTTGCGCGATAGGGTATCGAGAATGAACGGAAGCGGATCGAGGCCCAGTGCGCGCGACGATCAACGAGGCCTGAGTGCAAGTCGGTGGAAGGAGGTCCCGCCATCATGCCCGCATACAGTGCGATAACGTACGAGTTAACCGGCAGCGTCGCGACCATCACGCTCAATCGTCCGGAAGCCGCCAATACGCTAAACGAGACGCTTTCGAGCGAGATGCTCGACGCGATTATCCGCTCGGAAGAGAATACCGCGGTCCGCGCGCTGATTATCAGCGGTGGCACGGGCCGGTTCTTTTGTGCCGGCGCGGATCTGAAGTCCTTCTATACGGCGCCGGATGCGCTCAAGAGCAAGGTGTCGCTGTTCCACGTCGCGATTTCGCGGATCGTGCGCGCACCGTTTCCGGTGATCGCGGCGGTTAACGGCACGGCGGCCGGCGGCGGAATGGGTCTCGCCTGCTCGTGCGATATGAGCGTCGCAGGAGAGTCCACCAAGTTTATCATGGCGTACACGCGCCGGGGTCTGACACCTGACGGCACGACGACTTATTTCCTGCCGCGCCGGATCGGCGTGGGCCGCGCGATCGAGCTCGCCTATACCAATCGCACCCTGAGTGCGCGCGAGGCGCTCGAATGGGGCCTCGTCAATCGAGTCGTGCCGGACGCGGAATTGCTGCCTGCTACCCGTGCGCTCGCTGCCGAACTGGCACAGGGTGCCACGCGGGCGCTGGCGGCCGCCAAGCGCCTGATGTACGCCGGGATCAACGAGTCACTCGAAACCCAAATCGAAAACGA
Organism: Binataceae bacterium (SeqCode); assembly: GCA_036489375.1. GTDB lineage: Bacteria > Desulfobacterota > Binatia > Binatales > Binataceae > JADMIL01. The sequence goes on from DASXFX010000024.1 coordinate 7,669, forward strand.
GATTCGCAGCATCTACGAAATGGCTGCGACCGACGACACCAAGGAAGCGATCAAGGCCTTCAACGAAAAGCGTACGCCAGTGTTCAAAGGGCGCTAGCTGAAGGCGCGGAGACTCTCATGGCAAAACAGTTGGAATTCTTTTTCGACTACGGCAGCCCCTTCAGCTACCTCGCGAATATCCAGTTGCCCGGTTTCGCCAAGCGCAATGCGGCGGCGGTGGTCTATCGCCCGATATTGCTCGGCGCCGTGCTCAAAGCGACTGGCAATTCCTCACCGATGACGGTGCCGGCGAAGGCTCGCTACTTCGCCGAAGAGCTGCGCCGATGGGCCGCGCGCTACGGCGTCGCTTTCAAGCTCAACCCGCATCCGTTCATCCTCAATACGCTCCCACTGATGCGTGGCGCCGTCGCGGCGCAGAAACTCGGCGTCTTCAGCGCCTACCACGACACCATCTATCGCGCGGCTTGGGCCGAAGGTCTCGACCTTGGCGATAAGGCAGTGCTGAGAGACGTGCTGCAGCGCTCGGGCGTCAACTTTGCCGAACTGATCACGGCGAGCGAACGCCAGGACGTCAAAGACAGTTTGCGTAGCAATACCGAGGACGCAGTGGCGCGTGGCGTTTTCGGCGCACCCACGTTCTTCGTCGGCAACGAGATGTTCTGGGGCAACGACCGTTTCGATTTCGTCGAAGAGGCGCTACGCCGCCAGTCGTGAGGAGGAAGAGGGGGAGACTCGTGAAAACGGAGAGCCTTTGTTTTTCTGCGCACCTCGCAGACTCGTTAGCTCGGCTCGCAAGCTCGCCTGGTGTGAAGGTTTCACACTTCCCACAGTGATAAATTGCAGGGCCATTCGACCGCTGTCGATGAGACCTTTCCTGGTTCGTTAAGCACGGTTTACGCGACAGGATTGGTGCGCGAAACGGACCGTGGTGTTTAGTGGAACGAGTGCACCGGCCCAGCCCGCGAGTCGGATTTCTAAAGTGATGGTGTGCCGTTTTCGCATGACTGATAGGTTATGGTCGCGTCTTGCCCAATGGGAAGTCTGAAACCTCGCTGAGGTTTCAGTTTTCTTAAAAACTCAAAGTTTTGAGTTCCTCAACCAATTCTTCGACTTCCTCGTTCAACCTTCCAGTTCCTTGACCACTTCCGGGTTTCCTACACAATCCCATTCCTTGCGTGATGCAAACCTTGGCGGGCTGCGCTAGAGCATTGGCAGCAGGGCGGAGGGTTTGCACATGGATATCGGCGCGCTTGGAGTTTTCGGCTATCTCGATGCGATGAGTGGTGCGCAGGCGGCGGAGTATGCGCGCACGGTCGAGCGACTCGGCTACAGCGTGCTGTGGTTTCCGGAGACTTTTGGGCGCGATCCGTTTCCGACCGCGGTGCATTTGCTGAGCGCGACAACGCGGCTGATAGTTGCGACCGGTATCGCGAACGTATGGAAACGCGAGGCGATCACGATGGCGGGATCGGCGAGCACGGTCGCCGAACTTTTCGACGATCGCTTTATCCTGGGTCTCGGCGTCAGTGGCGGTCCATTTATGGCGCGCAACGGCCTGCGCTTCGAGAAGCCGGTCAGTTTCATGCGCGAGTACCTGGCGAAGATGAAGGCGACGCAGCACAAGGCGCCATCCGCGAGGCATGAGACGCCGATCGTGATCGCGGCGCTGTTGCCGAAGATGTTGCGGCTCGCAGCCGAGGAAACCTGCGGGACGGTTACGGCGATGATCCCGCCGCGGCACATTGCGCGGATGCGGGCCGAGTTTGGCCCCGACAAATGGATTTGCGCGCAGCAGCACGTGATGCTGGAACCGGACGCGAAAAAGGCGCGCGCCGCGGCTCGTGCGTTTTTGCATTTCTACCTCTCTGCGCCGCCCTATCAGCGGAGTCTGCGCGCGATGGGATACGGCGACGACGACCTGGCCAACGACGGCAGCGATCGGCTGATCGACGAGATTATCGCGTGGGGCGACGAGCGTGTATTGCGCGAGCGGATCGAGGCGCATCGGAAGGCTGGGGCGAACCACGTATTTATCACGCCGCTCAATCCCGCCGGCGGATTGCTGCCGGGAATGGCCGCGGTCGAAGCGCTGGCGCCCGCGCGCGGCTGAGGCGCCGCACAGCGCGATTCGCGAAACTTATTGGAACGATATGAACCTGAAGAAACTCGGTATCCTCGGTTATTTCGACACGATGTCTAACACGGAAAGCGTCGAATTTGCGCATGCCGTCGAGAAGCTTGGCTATTCGGTGTTGTGGGTGCCGGAGACGTTCGGTCGCGACCCGTTTGTGATGGCGACGCATCTGCTAGGCGCGACCAAAGAGATCGTCATCGGCACCGCGATCGTGAACGTGTGGAAGCGCGAAGCGATGGCGACCGGGGCGGCCGCGCGCACGATTGCCGAACTCTTCGAGGATCGCTTTATCCTGGGGCTTGGCGTCAGCGCGGGACCGTTCATGATCCGCAACGGCCTCAAGTATGCGAAGCCGGTCACGTTCATGCGCGAGTACCTGGCCGGCATCAAAACGGGTCCATTCAAGGCGCCGCTGCCGCGCCATGAACCGCCGATCGTACTGGCGGGATTATTGCCGAAGATGTTGCGGCTGGGCGCGGAGGCGAGCGACGGGATTATTACGGCGCTGATGCCGCCGGCGCATATCGCGCGGCTGCGGGTGGAGTTGGGGCCGAACAAGTTATTGCTCGCGCAACAGATGGTGATGATGGAGCGCGACGCGGCGAGGGCGCGTGCGGGAGTGCGGGCATTCATGCGCTTTTATCTGAACGCACCGCCGTATCAGCGCAACTTCAAGGCGATGGGTTTCAGTGATGACGATTTGCGCGGAGGCGGCAGCGACCACCTGGTCGATAGCATCATCGCATGGGGCGACGAGCGTCATATGCAGGAGCGGATCGCGGCGCATTACGCGGCGGGCGCCGATCACGTTTATGTGATTCCGCTGACGGCGGCCGGCGATCGCCTGCCCGATATGCGGGTAGTCGAGGCACTCGCGCCGCACTAATCGCGGGCTTTAGCGCAGCTGCGGCAGGACGTCGCTGGCGAAACGCTCGAGCGAGCGCATCGTTTTGGCGGGTGCGAGCCCGGGCAGTTGCATGATGATAATCAGCTCGGTCATCGGGGTCTGCGCGATGATCCCGGCCAAGCGCTCGCGCACTTCGGCCGCGGTGCCGATGATGCTGTTTTTGCGCAGGCGCGCAGGGTCGGGAACGATCCAGTCCTGAGTGCCGCCGGCCGCTTCCGAGAGCCATTTGCCGTACAGCTCCGCCTGGTACATCAGCGCGGGTTCGATTTCAGCCCACGCTTGATCGGCGCTATCGGCGACATAAACGACGCGATTATTGACGATGCTGAAGGCGGCCGGATCCTTGCCGAGCTGGCGTAATCGATCCTGATAGACCGCGATTTCGCGGGAGCCGAGATTGCAGGCGAACGAGAGTCCGAGTTCGGCGCCGCGCTCGATCGCCTTCGCTGTCATCCCGCCCCATAGCAGTTCCGGATGCGGCTGGCTGACGGGTCGCGGCAACACGCGCACGTCATTGAAGTTGTAGTACTTGCCGGCGAAGCTGAAACGCTCACCAGTCCATGCACGGCGCATGATCTCGATAGTCTCGAGCGTGCGTCCGAGCCGTTGCTTGCGCGAGAGTTCGAAGCCTGCGAACTCCTCAGCGCGATAGGCGGTGCCGATTCCCAGGCGCAGGCGACCCTTGGATATGACGTCGATCACGGCCGCATCCTCGGCCAGCCGCAGCGGATGATAAAACGGCGCGAGCAGCACGTAGGTGCCAATCGAGACGCGGCGGGTGCGCGCGGCGACAGCCGATAGCATCGGCATAATTGCGGGCATATAGCCGTCGTCAGTGAAGTGATGTTCGGTCAGCCAGACCGAATCGAACCCGGCGCTTTCGATGAACTCGATCTGGCGGAACATCTCGGAGTAGAGATCTGCGAACTCGAGACCCGAACCCGGCGGGTTGCGGAAATCGATCATGTAGCCGAATTTCATGGTCTATCCAGTGGCGCCATCGCGCGATCCTTCAACCCCCGGCGGCCGTATGCGCTGCCTTGGGGTACGACGAGCCGCCGTCGATCGTGATTATCGATCCGGTGGTGTAGCTCGAAGCGCCGCTCGCGAGATAGAGCGCCGCGCCGACGATCTCGGGCGGGTCGCCTGCGCGCTGCAAGGGAAACTCCGCGCGCGCGGCCTTGGTGAAGCCCTCGGTGCGCGACCAGCTCTTACTGATGTCGGTGTGAAAGGGGCCCGCCATGATCGCATTGACGCGCACTTTCGGCCCGTATTCCTGCGCGAATGCGACCGTCAATATGTTCAGGCCGGCCTTGGCCGCGGAGTAGGGCGCGGTATCGGGCGCTGGACGAATCGATGAGGTGGAGGAGATGTTGATGACCGCGCCGCCGTCGCCGGCGACCATCCGCGGGCCGATCAGCGACGTCAATCTAAACGGTCCCTTCAGGTTGACGCCGATCACCTTGTCGAAGAGATCCTCGCTGGTTTCGAGCGACGAGGGCACCACCGGCGAGAGTCCGGCGTTGTTGACGAGCACATCGATGCGGCCCCAGCGCGCATAGACTTCCTCGACGAGGCGATCGCAATCGGCCCATTTGCCCACGTGCGCGGCGTGCGCCGAGCCGTCGCTGCCGAGCGCGCGCAGCTCGGCCACGGTCGCTTCGCACGAGTCGATTTTGCGGCTCGCGATAGCGAGCTTGGCGCCGCATTCGCCGAACCCCAACGCCATCGCATGGCCCAAGCCGCGACTGCCGCCGGTGATGAGCACGACCTTACCCGTGAAATCGTACTGGGCCGCGATCGCCGTCACTGTGCGCCCACCTCCAGCTCAATCTGGCTGCCGTATTTCTTGATGGCGGCTTCGCGCAGCGCCGGGATATGAGCGCTCGGGAACAAGCCTTCGGTGCCTTTGTAATCGCGCAGAATCTGCTTGGCGAGCGTTATCTTGTGAACCTCGGTGGGACCGTCGGCGAGCCCCATCACGAAGCTCTCGAGCACCTGATCGACAAACGGCATCTCGGTCGTGACGCCGAGCGACCCATGGATTTGCAGGGCGCGGATGGCGACGTCGTGGAAGACTTTCGGCATCTGTGCTTTCACCGCCGCGATGTCCTTGCGCACCTTCAAGTAATCCTTGAACTTGTCGATACGCCAGGCGGTGCGCAGCACCAGCAGGCGAAACTGCTCGAGGTCGATCCATGAGTCGGCGATCTTCTCCTGGACCATCTGCTTGTCGGCCAGGCGCGAGCCCTGCGTAGTGCGCGAGAGCACCCGTTCGCACATCAGGTCGAAGGCGCGCCGCACCTGCCCGATGGTGCGCATCGCATGATGGATGCGGCCGCCGCCGAGGCGCGTCTGCGCCACCACGAAACCGCCGCCGCGCTCGCCCAGCAGATGATCCTTCGGCACCTGCACGTCCTGATAGCGGAGGTACGCATGGCCGCGCATCGGTTCGTCTTCGTGGCCGACGCCGACGTTGCGCACCACGCTGATGCCGGGCGAGTCCATCGGCACCACGAAGGTCGAAAGGCGCTTGTAGGGCGGAGCTTCGGGGTCCGTCACCGCCATCGTGATCAGAAACGACGACCATCGCGCATTGGACGAAAACCACTTCTCGCCGTTGATAACCCAGTTGTCGCCCTTCAACTCGGCGCGAGTCTCGAAGACCTTCGGATCGGCGCCGCCTTGCGGCTCGGTCATCGAGAAGCACGATACGATCTCATTGCGCAGCAGCGGTTCGAGATACTTCTTTTTCTGTTCGGGCGTGCCGTACTTCGCGAGGATTTCGCTGTTGCCGGTATCGGGCGCCTGGCAGCCGAAAACCGTCGGCGCGAAACGCGAGGGGCCGAGGATCTCGTTCATCAGCGCGAGCTTGACCTGACCGTAGCCCTGACCGCCGAGATCGGGTTCGAGATGGCATGCCCACAGCTTGTGCTGGCGCACTTCGGCCTGCAGCGGCCGCACCAGCTTGTTGCGATTGGCATCGCGAACGTCGTAGGGCGATCCCAGTACGTAATCGAGCGGCTCGACCTCTTCACGTACGAACTTCTCAATCCAGTCGAGTTGCTTTTGGAATTCGGGTTCAGTTTCAAAGTCCCAGCTCACTGCGGTTCCTCCACGAAAGCGATTGCACGCCGATGGGCCTGCGATAGCAGTATCGCACGAGCCGGGCGTATGCGGGATTGTCGCGAAACCCCACCGATTTTGCCAGCGCTGACGTTTTCTTATTCGATCCCGGCTGGTCGAGCGGACCGCGCCGCCAGATCTTTCGGGTCGAAGGCAGGCGTGGTCAGTTTGGCGCGAATCCGATCGTTCGAATATGCCAGGTGCCGTAGGCCACCATCAGGATCGAAACGACGATGAGAATCTTGCCCATCTGATCGATTCCCGCTTCCTGCACGCCGAGCGCCATCAGGACGATCAAAAAGGGGAATATCTGCACGTAAAAGCGCAGTCCGAATTGCATGAAACCGTTCGCGTACCATAACAGCACCGGACCCATGCAGAACTCCGCCGCGAGCAGCACCAGGAGCGGGATCACTTTGCGGAAGCTGGGCCTCAGGGCCAGCAGAAAGGCGGGGCTGGTGAGTATCAGCGCTTGCCCCTGGATTTGCGGATGGATGTAGGGGAAGGTCTCGTCGAGAACGGGCGCCATGAACAGCAACGCGTAGAGATTCCCGGGCAGGAAGCGCAACTGGATCGGCGAGCCGCCACCCATCCGCCGTTGCAGCCATCCGTCGTGGCGCGTGAACAGCCACAGCGAGATGTCGCCCAACGTGCCGAAGCGCACCTCGTTGAACCAAATCGATACTGCCGCCGCGAACGCGAAACCGGCGACCGCCCACAGCGAGCGCCACGACTGCCCGCGCGCCCACAACAGCATCAGGTAAAAGGGCCACGCCAGCACCAGGTCGTAGCGTGCGAGCGCCGCCAGTCCCGCGTAGAGCCCGACTATCCACGGGCGCGCTTTGCCGAACAGTTCGTTGAGCGCCAGCAGGGTTATCGGCACGCTCACGACCACCGCAAAGTTCCAACTGTCGCCCAGCGTCGCCTCGTACCAGAAGGTTGTGCCGAGGCCGAAAAAGACCGTCAGCCAGACTTGTGCGTTGCTCGCGATCAAGCCGCATAGCCGCCACACCAGCGCCACCGAGAACGCACCGATCACGATCGATACCAGCGTCTGGTTTAGCGACGGACCGAAAATCGCAACTAGCGGCACCAGCACGAGCGCCGGCAAGGGCGGATGGACGATATAGGCATGTCCGCCAAAGTTCGCGCGTTCCATGAACGAGGGCGGCTGCGCGATCCACGTATGGCCATGAAGGAGCGCGTAGGCGAGTCGCACGTGTTCATCGAAGTGCGTCTTGCCCGCCGATGTCAGGCCGTAGAATCCCAGGAACCAGAGGAAGACCAGGAGAAACTGGACGCGCCGGTCATCAGCATATTGCCGCACGAGGCGATTGCCGCTGATGAAAACCTGCGAGAACCTGCCAGGTTCCATCTGGGCTTAAAGGGTCGAGCGCGGGTTCAAAGCGTGATCGAATCGCCGAGGCGATTTCCTGGCCCGCAGTCTCGCGTAAGCATCATTGATTGTAAACTGCGGTTTCCCGATTGCCACCGGAATCTGTAAGCGCATGCCGGTGAAAAAGGACGCTTCACGGCTCGTCATTACTCATGCGCCCGCTGCTTGCAGGCGCGCGCCGAGGGCCGTATAAACCGCCCATCACTGAAGGTCCGACTACGGAGCCACATCATGATTCCGTTGCTACCGATCAACCGCCAGCGCGACTATCTGACCGACTCAACCGCGGAGCTCAGGCATCAGTAGTGTCACCCGGTGACGACGGTTTTCAAATCGTTGGGTCTCGGTATTGTCGCGGGACTCAGCCGGCTTCCCGAGCATCGCGAGGCGTCAATCGGTGAAAAAGGTGAAAGACACTACACTGGGGTTCGCGTAGTGGATAGACTGCGGAGGCTCGCCGTCGTGCGTGTGAGCAAGTTGTTGAAAACGTGAGAAGTTCCGAGACCGTTCGCAGGCGTCACCGATCGATTATGAGTTCACCTTGCGCTGGCCCTTGCGACTGCCCGTTCGTCGCGAAGATCAATTACTGAAACCTTGATGAGAACTGCCTGGGAAACCTTCGAGCGCGAGACGCTTGACCATCTCCGCGCACTGGTCCGCCTCGATACCACCAATCCTCCGGGGAACGAGCGCCTGGCCGCCGACTATCTCGGCGCCGCGTTCGCCGCCGAATCGATTGAGTTCGCGACCGTCGAGCCGCAGCCGACGCGCGCCAACCTGGTAGCCCGGGTGGCAGGACGCGATCGTGCGCGGCCGCCGCTGATGCTCTCCTCGCACACCGACGTGGTGCCGGTCGAAGCCGCCCGCTGGACGCGCGCGCCCTTTGGCGCGGAGATCGCGCAGGGCTGCGTATGGGGTCGCGGCAGTATCGACATGAAATCGAAGTGCGCGATGGATCTCGGGCTCGCGCTCGCGATCAAACGTGCGGGCGCGCTGCCGAATTCAGATCTGATCGTCGCAGCCGTGGCGGACGAGGAGGCTGGCTCTGAACTTGGCGCGCGCTACCTGGTCGATCATCATCCGGACCTGATTCGCGCGGGCCACGTGCTCAACGAAACCGGCGGCTTCACACTGCATCTGGGCGAGCGGCGCTTCTATCCGATCCAGGTCGCCGAAAAGGGTTTCGTTACGGTCAAAATGACGGTGAGCGGGACGCCCGGTCACGGATCGATGCCGCGGGCCGATACGGCAATTGCCTGGATGGCCGATTTGATCGGGCGCATCACGCGCACGCCGATGCCGCGCCGGCTGACGCCTTTGATGCGCCGCACGCTGGCCGACCTCGGTATCCCGCCCGACAAGGCGCCGCCGCTGTTCCGGCCGATGCTCTCGAACACGGTCACGCCGACGATCCTGCGCGCCGGCTACAAGGACAACGTCATTCCGGGCGAAGCCTGGGTGATTCTGGACGGTCGCACGCTTCCGGGCGAGGACGAACGCAGCTACCTGCTTCAGTTGCGCGACATCGTCGGCCCCGAGCCAGTGCTCGAAGTGATCAAGATCGGGCCGCCGGTGGAGGCGAGTCCGGATACGCCGCTGTTCGACCTGATTAAGACGCGCACTGAAGCCGCTGACCCCGGCGCTCGTGCGATCCCGTGGATGTTGCCGGGGGCTACCGACAGCAAGTTCTACGCGCAGCTCGGGGCCACCTGCTATGGCTTCGCGCCGGTGCGGCTCGATCCGCGGATGCCGTTCGGATCACTCTACCATGGCAACGACGAGCGGATGCCGATCGAGGGTTTCCTATGGGGGCTGCGGCTCTATACCGATATCGTGCTGAGCTTTCTAGGCCTGCGCACGACTGACGTCTTTTCCTGAGAAAAACCCGCGCACGATGCGCGCCGACAATCAGTTCGCCGACGGATCGGGTGCGGCCAACGCATCCGGCGGCGCTACGCTCGAGCCGGCGGTGGGACCTGCCGCTAGCGAAGTATCCTGCGGCGTGAACGTCACCAACAGCCGCGGCGGCTGATCGAGCGGCACCACCGCGTAGCGCGTCACCGGGATCGTGTTGACGACGACCTTGGTGCCGCTGGCGTCACTGTCGATATCGCAGTCGCGGAAGATCGATTTGTCGAAGACCATGTGCCGCGCGAGCCCCGCATCCGGCGTCACTTGCTTCAGGTAGAGCGTGAGCGTTGACGAGGATGCGCCGTTATCCAGATGCTGGTCGAAATTGACCGGCCCGGTCAGATCGAAAATCACCGAAAGCGGCGGATCCGACGATGACAATCGCACGGTTTTCAGCGTTGCCGGACCGGGATTTGCCTGCGTGCGCTCGGCTCCGATTCCGCCGCTATTGCTAGCGGTCCGCCTCATCGAATCGGGCATGATGGGCAGGCCTTCCTGGCCCGTTGCGCCGCCGCCGTTCGCCGCGGCGAGGCTGTCCAGGCTTTCATGCACGGAGACCTGGTCCGCCTGCGCATCGTCGGTGAAACCGCTCTCCGCCAGCACCAGCTTCAACGGATCCTCTTCGGTATCGATCGGCTGATGCAGTTTCTGCAGTTCGGTGTTCGCCTCGACCGCATACCGGGTATTAGGGAAATGCATCTTGAGCGCGGTGAAGGCCTGCGCCGCCGAGTACTTCTTACCCTGCTTCTCCAGCGTCAGGCCCAACTGGTACAGGTCCTCGGGCGCGATCGGCGTGTCGGAATAAAGCGCGAGCACCTCGGCCAGGCGCGACTCCGACGCCTTGAAGTTCGCGCGCTTCTCGTAGAACTCGCCGATCAGGAAGTCGTGCCGCGCCAGCATCTCGCGGCAGATATCGATTTGCTCGCGCGAGACCGAAGCGAAGTCGCTCTCGGGAAAGCGCTGTTCGATCGTCTGGAACTGTTCGAGCGCGAGCTTGGTATGAGTCTGGTCCTGATCCGGACGTCCAATCTGATCGTAATGCGACATCGCGAGGTAGTACGACGCGACATCCAGATGTTTGCTCGTCGGATGCATCCGCAGGAAGTCGTTGAACGCGCCGATCGCTTCGGCGTAGTTGTGTTGCTTGTAATAGGCGAGCCCGATATTGAGCTCGGCCTCTTCCGCGTAGGGACTGAACGGATACTCGTCGATCAGCCTTTGATAATCGTCGATCGCCGGCGCATAGAAGTGCGACGAGTATTCCTGGGTCGCTTTGACGTAATAGTTCTCGCCGGTCGGAACCTTGCGCGAGCTGCAGCCGAACGCTGCCAGCAGTGCGCACGCCACCATTACCGCCGCCAGCCGCTTATACATGGAATACGGGCTTGTTCATCGAATATCGAAAGGTTAGACACTGCATGCCGTCAACGCAAGCTGGCTGCCGCGCGCATCTGCCGCGATCGCATCTGACCGTATCCGTAGGCTTCATCACGCTCTAATTAAAGGCACAAATAGCTGTGTATATATGACGTAGCTTCGACCCGTCAGATTCATCGTGAGGGGGCCACCGAAGCGACGAAAGCGCCCGCATAGATCGGTTTGCCGGCGGCGCGAAAACGCCGCGCAAAGCCAGTGGTCTCGGCGCCCGGCACCGCGATCTCGGTGCGTGCGAAGCCGCACTCGCCGAGCAAGGAGAAGATGTCCTGCGCGTAGTCGGCAACGTCAGTGGCGACGAACAGCGGCGCGTGCGTGCGCAGCCGGCGCTTGAGGCTCGCGGCGAACCACGGCGTGAACAACCGATGTTTCACCTGGCGCTCCTTGGGCCACGGGTCCGGGAAGTAGATGTGAAAGGCGTCAACGCTGGCCTCCGGCAACATCAGGTTGACCAACGTACGCGCGTCCATCCGCACGACCTTCAGGTTGTCGATACCGCTGCGCGCCGCCCGCACCGCCATCAGTTGGGCGATCGTTGCCGCCAGTTCGACCGCGAGGAAGTTGCGCTCGGGTGTGGCCGCCGCGCGCTCGAGGATAAAGTCGCCGCGGCCCGCGCCGAGCTCGATTTCGAGCGGCGCGGCGCGATCGAACAGCGCGCGCGGCTCGATCGTAAAGAGCGGTCCGGTGCACGCTATCTGCACGCGCGCCGCGTCCGACACTTCCGCCTCGCGCCAGACCCGCGACCCTTTGCGCAATCGTGACATCGCTACGCGATCACGCGCCGCGCCCAGTCGGCGCGAGCGTCGCGACGGTCCGGCCCGCTGTCGGAACGAACATCGCGATGAGGGCGAGCGCGGTCGGCGTGAGCGTTGCGACGGTTGCGTGCGCGTCGAGCGCGACTCCCGCGATAGCTGAATGCGCGTCGATTGCGAGCGCCTCGACTGTTGCCGGCACGATCGGAGTGAGCGTCGCGATCGACTGGTGCGCGGTCGGCGCGAGCGTCGCGATCGGACGGATCGGCGGCATCCGCCGTGAGGGCGAGTCGCGACCCACGGCGGGGGTTCCGAGCGTCGTTAGAGCGGTCCGGACAGGGGTGAACATCCGCATCAGTTTACACGAACGAGGAGCGGCGCTCATGCGTTCGGGGAAGGGGCGCAGTCCGCCGCCATCCAAGCTTTTTTCGCGGCTCGCGCGCGGCGTTGTAAAAGAAGAAAAGCCAAGATATTTCGCCGTGTTACATGAGTTTGACTAATGTCGTGAAATATTTCACTCCCATAAGCGAAGGTGCTCTATGAAACTTAGACAACTTATGACGAGCTAATTCGACCACACTCAAAAACGGGTGAAATCCTTCCTAATGAGCCTGGCAGGGTCAGCACATAACGGGGGTTAGTCGGGGCGCTTGAGGAAGTCGGTCACGCGCGCGATGAGCGGTTTGAGGTCGGTGTTATCGACCAGCGCGCTCGCCATGCGGACGGGGTCGCCGAAGAAGAAGCGCTCGTACAGGGTCTGACGACCGCCGAAGGCGCTGCCGGCGACATCCCAGGCGAGGCGATAGAGCGCGACGCGATCGCGAGCGAGGGCGCCGGCGGTGGCGAAGTAGCGCTCGATCTCGGGGAGCAGGGCGCTGGCGAAGTCGGCCTCCGACGGCGTCGCCATCAGGCTGGACGAGGAATTGAGCTGCACGATCTCGACCAGTCGCGGATAGAGGCGCGGAAAGAGGTTGCGGGCGGTATCGAGCGGGGCGCGCGCCGGCATCCATTGACCCCATCGATCGGGCGCGGCGTCGGCCTCGGCGGCGCGCAGGCACGCGCGCATGACCTCGGTCGTCATGATCATTTCGGCCAGGCGCTCGCGCACGTGAGGCAGCGTCATGGCGTCGCTGGCCTCGGCGATACTGGCGGCGAGCCCGAGCATGAACTCGGACTTGACGACGTCCTTGACGACCACCTGATGCATCATGTTGACGACCGCGTTGGTCTCGCCATAGAGGCCGTTGCAGCGGGCGACGTCGCCGCAGAGAAAGACGCGATCCCAGGGTATCAGCACGTGGTCGAAGATGACGACGGAGTCCATCTCCTCGAAGCGCGAGGCGAGCGGCGCGTCGAAATGGGAGCGCCCGAGATCGAAGCTGTCGCGGCACATGAATTTGAGCCCAGGCGTGCCGCAATCGATCGAAAAGCTCATCGCGAAGGTCGAATGCGCCTCGCTGTGCCGCGCGAGGCGGGGCGAATAGACCGCGATCTCATCCGATAGCGGCCCAAGCGTCGCCAAAATGCGCGCGCCGTGCACGACAACCCCCGCCGACGTCTCCTTCTTGACCTCGAGCGCGGTGCCTTCCTCGAGGTTGAACATGCCCGAGACGTTGCGGCTGCGCTGCAGATTGATCAGCGCATGGGTCAGGCAAACATCGTTCTCGCGCAGATGCTCGACATAGCGGCGCATGTTGTCGCCGAATTCCGGCCGCTTCTCGCCAAAGAAATCCGCCGCCGCGCCCCACGCCGCGAAGGTCACGTTCATAAAATCGGGCGAGCGGCCCATCATGCCGTTGGTGGTGCGCGCCCAGTTGAGCATCATGCTCGTGCGCGTCTCCAGCTCCTCGCGCGTCTTGGGGTTGCTGAACGAGCGGCCCACCCGATCGCCGGAGGTGGGCGATTTGTAGGTCATCACCTTCTTCAGCTTGGGGTCGTGCTGCATGTCGTAGAGCGAGGCGATCGCCTTGACCCCGCCCGAGAGCCCCTTATGCCGGGTGACGTCGCGCACCCGCTCGCCGCCGAGCCAAATCTCGCGCTCCTGCGCGCGCAAGCCGTCGATATATTGCTGACCGGTCCGCGCTGGCATATCGGCCTCCTTGCGGCGCTATTGCGCGCAGATTTCGACGGTGCCCGGCGCGCCCCACACCGCGCACGGGCCGATCGAGAAGCTGTATTTCCCGCTCGCGGGTAGCGTGACGTCGAGATGGCCGTCGCCGTTATCGCTGGCGGAAAACCCGCCCGGCCCGGTCAGCGAGAGCTGCCACGGCCCGGTGGTGACCCAGGTCCGCGTGCCGTCCGAGTTGGTGGTCTGGCCGATCGCGCTGGCGGTGATGTGCTGGTGCGCGCCAAACACCCCGGTAAAGGTCGTCCCGGTGCCGCTGTGCCGCCAACAACTGGCGCCGGCCGAGAATTG
>DASXFX010000155.1:0-7420 GCA_036489375.1 Binataceae bacterium (SeqCode)
CGTTATCGCGCCCGCGAGCGCCAATCTCATTGCCAAGGCGGCCGCCGGTATTGCCGACGATATCGTCACCACCGTTCTGCTAGCGGCGCAATGTCCGATTGCGTTCGCGCCTGCGATGAACGTGCATATGTACGAGCATCCCACGGTCGCCGAAAACCTCGCGAAACTGTGTTCGCGTGGGGCCTCGATTATCGAACCCGGCGCGGGCGCGCTCGCATGCGGTTACGAGGGCAAGGGCCGCTTGATCGATCCATCTGTAATCGTGGACGAGATCGAGCGGATGCTGGCGACTCACGATCTCGCTGAAGAGCGCATCTTGATCACTGCGGGCCCCACTCAGGAGCCGATCGATCCGGTGCGCTTCGTCTCGAATCGATCGACCGGCAAGATGGGCTTTGCGATTGCGCGCGCGGCCTGGCGGCGCGGCGCTGCGGTGCGCCTGGTCGCGGGGCCTTCGGCGCTGGCGACTCCGCATGGCGTCGAGCGTATCGACGCGGTTACCGCGGCCGAACTGCTCAGCGCTACTTCGCGTAACTTCCCGTGGTGCTCCTCACTGATCATGGCGGCGGCGGTCGCCGACTTTCGTCCGCGCAACCCGGCATCGCACAAGGTCAAGAAGAATTCCAATGGCTTGATGCTCGACCTCGCGCCGATCGCCGACGAGCTGCCGCGGCTATCCGCGAAGAAGGCCGGGCGCCTGATGATCGGGTTTGCGGCCGAGACCGAAGACCTCGAGGTCAACGCGATCGACAAGCTGCGGCGCAAGAAACTCGATCTCATCGTCGGCAACGACGTTTCGCGATCCGACGCCGGCTTCGGCGTCGATACCAATATCGTCACAATGCTCAGTGCCGACGGCCACGTCGAGACCACGCCGAAACTGCTCAAGGACGAAGTCGCCGACGTGATCCTCCATCGCCTGCTCGCGCTGCGCGCTCTCAAACCGAAATCCTCCGCCCTCCGCGCCGCTCGTTAGACGTCATCGGCCCGCAGAGTCATGCGCAACTCGCCACCAGACCGTGCCACGCTTCTCGCTTCGTTGCGCGATTACGTCGAGCAGATTCGTGAGGAAGGACTTGAAGGACTCACAGGCCGCGGCGGCGTCGCAGCTTCGACGTCTTCGGCCAAGCTCCCCGTAAAGTCACCCTCGAAGCCCTCGCGTTCAACCACGCCCGAACCGCAAACGACCGCGATATCCGAGAAAATCCCCGCGCCGTCCGCTTCGACCGGCGTCGCTGATTCGCCCGCTCAATCGGCGCCCTCGGATCTTTTCTATCTCTATCCCGGACTCGAAAAGACCGGCGCCCTCTCCGCCCTGCGCGACTTCATCGGCGAATGCACCCGCTGCAAGCTCGCCCCGCTGCGCACTAACATCGTCTTCGGCGTCGGCAACCCCAAGGCCGATCTGATGTTTGTCGGCGAGGCGCCTGGCCACGACGAGGATCTTCGCGCCGAGCCTTTCGTCGGACGCGCGGGACAATTACTCACCGATATAATCGAGCGTGGTATGGGCCTGACGCGGTCCGAAGTTTACATCTGCAACGTCATCAAATGCCGTCCGCCGGAAAACCGTAATCCCGAAGGCGACGAGGTTGCAGCCTGCGAGCCCTTTCTTTTTCGCCAGATCGATCTGGTGCGGCCGCGCGTGATTGTCGGCCTCGGAACCTTCGCTGTGCAGGCGGTTCTCAAGATCAAGACGCCAATCAGCAAGCTGCGCGGCAACTGGCATACGGTCCGCGGAATCAAGATGATGCCGACGTTTCATCCCGCTTATCTCTTGCGCAATCCGAGCGACAAGCGGCTGGTCTGGTCGGATATTCAAGCCGTGATGAAGGAGCTGGGACGACCGATTCCGCAACGTGGAGTACGGGGCTAATATCGACTCGGGAGCATACGGACAATCAAGGTGAAGCCGCGCGGCAATGGTCTCGCGATACGGCTCACGCCACGGTCGGCGTTGCGCATCGCCTTATCAATCGCAATCGTTTTACTGTTCGTGATCGGCCGTGGCATCGCCGCATCCCCCACTCCCGCCGCACCGCCGCACGACCGTTGGATCGACCTCATCGACATCGACGGATCGATCAATCCCGCGACCGCGGACTTCATCGATAGCTCGATCGCAAAAGCGCAAGCCGGCGGCGCGAGCGCGCTGATAATTCGTCTCGACACGCCCGGCGGACTGCTCAGTTCGGCGCGGACCATCGTCAAGTCGATGCTCAATGCGAACGTCCCGCTTATCGTTTACGTCGCGCCGTCGGGCGCTGCTGCCGCCTCGGCCGGCACCTTTATCGTGGGTGCAGCCAACGTCGCCGCGATGGCTCCCGGCACCACTATCGGTGCCGCGCATCCGATCGACGCGAACGGTGGTGAAGAGACCGGCAAGGTCGGCGAGAAGATGGAGAACTTCACCGCCTCGTTCGCCAAGTCGATCGCGCATCAGCGCGGCCGCAACGAGGCGTGGTTCGAGGACGCCGTCCGCAAGAGTAGTTCGATCGGCGAGAGTGAGGCTCTCAAGCTCCACGTCATTGATCTGGTCGCGAAAGATCTCGACGACTTGATCGCGAAAGCCAACGGCCGCACCGTCACGACTGGCAACGGCCACGCCATCAAGCTCGATCTGGCTGGCGCTGCGATGCGCGCTGCGAACATGACACTCGGCCAGAATGTGATCGATCGGCTGGCCGATCCCAACATCATGTACCTACTGATGTTGGCCGGGGTCATCGGCCTTTATTTCGAGTTCTCGCATCCCGGCGCGTACCTGCCCGGCGTCGCCGGCGCCATCTGCCTGCTGCTGGCGCTGACTTCTTTTCAACTGATCCCGATCAACCTGGCCGGTCTGCTCCTGATCGTGCTCGGGATGAGCATGCTGCTCGCGGAACTTTTCGTCACCAGCTACGGCGTGCTCGGCATCGGCGGCGTCATCGCGTTCGTCATCGGATCGCTATTCCTGGTCGATACCTCGGAAACCAATCTCGGCGTCAATCACGGAATCATTGCAGGCGCCGCCGTAGGCTTCAGCGCGATCGTACTCGGCATCGGCTATATCGTAATCCGCGCCCGCCGCGACCACGTCAGCACCGGCGGCGAGGGCATGATCGGAAAGATCGGCATGGTGCGCGAGCCGATCGCACCTGGTGTCGCCGGACAGATTTTCGTCAACGGCGAAATCTGGCGCGCCGTGAGCGACCAACCGATCGCCGCCGGCACCCGCGCGCGTATTATCGCGATGCGTGGGCTCGAAGTGACAGTGCGCACCGTAGCGGCCGGGAACCCCGGCGAGGCGCCAAATACCGTCACCTCGAATATTCGTTAACCTGATATCCTGCGCAGATGGTGGCGTAATAACGGAGGATTGCCGATGGTGAGCGGAGTTGGAATCGTAATCGTGATCGCCGCGATCGTGCTGCTGAGCGGCCTCAAGATACTCAACGAATATGAGCGCGCCGTGGTCTTCCGGCTCGGACGCCTAAGTCCGTTTCGCGGCCCTGGCATTATCTTCATCATCCCGATCCTCGAGCGTGCGGTCCGCATCGATCTGCGCACGGTGACCCTCGACATCCCGGCGCAGGACGTCATCACGCGCGACAACGTCACGGTCAAGGTTAGCGCCGTGTTGTACTTTCGCGTGATCGATCCGTCGCGCGCAGTGACCGAGGTCCGCGACTATCTCTACGGCACGATGCAGCTTGCGCAAACCACACTCAGATCGGTCGGCGGACAGACCGAGCTCGACGACCTATTGAGCCAGCGCGAAAAGCTCAACGCCAAAATCCAGGAAGTGATCGACGCGCAGACCGAGCCGTGGGGTATCAAGGTCGTTCTGGTCGAGCTCAAGAACATCGATCTGCCGCAGGATATGCAGCGCGCGATTGCTGCGCAGGCCGAGGCTGAACGCGAACGGCGCGCCAAGGTCATCGCCGCGGAGGGTGAATTTCAGGCCGCCCAGCGCCTCGCCGAGGCCGCCGAGATCATGGGCAAGAGTCCCATCACGCTGCAGTTGCGCTATCTGCAGACGCTCGCCGAAATCGCGACCGATCACAATTCAACGACGGTCTTTCCGGTACCGATCGATCTGTTCGAACCGTTCCTGCAGATGCGTCGGGATGCCGCCGCAAGCGCCGCGCCGCCTGCACCGATCGCCGGCAAACCCGAACCCAAGTAATCGCGGCGCGAATCGCGACCGGTCGATAGGTCCTCAACGAGATCTCCCCTACCCCGGCGTGTTATTCGCGCCTGCCGATACCGAGGCGTTGTTCGATTGCACGTAGGCGTCGCGCGATTTCGGGCAAGCGCGGCTCGACCGCAACCATTCGCCGAAAGACCTTCATATCGATCGCGGGTGCACCGCCGACCAGCGCGTCGTCATCGAGATCGTTATGCACGCCGGCCTGCGCAATCACCCGTGCGCGATCGCCCACCTTGACGTGATCCGCCGATCCCGACTGGCCGCCGAACTGACACCATTTTCCCAGCCGCACGGAGCCGGCGAGCCCAGATTGCGCGGCCATCCGCGAAAATTCGCCAAGCTCGCAGTTGTGTCCAATCTGAATCAGGTTGTCGAGTTTGACCCCGCGATGAATCACCGTGTTGCCCATCGTCGCCCGATCGACGGTCGTGTTCGCGCCAATCTCGACGTCATCCTCTATCAGCACGCTCCCGACCTGCGGCACCTTCATCAGGTCGCCGCGATGTTCGACGAAGCCGAAACCGTCGGCGCCGATTACCGCGCCATTGAGCAGGGTCACACGGTTTCCGATAGTGACGCCCTCGCGGATCGAAACCTGGCTATGACAGGTGAAGTCGTCGCCGATCGTCACGCCGGGATACACCGTCACGTGCGGATGGATTACGGCGTTGCGACCGATCGTCACACCCGCGCCGATCACGCAGTAGGCGCCGATCGATGCGCCCTCGCCGATACGCGCGTCCGGAGCGATCACCGCCGTCGGGTCGATGCCCGGCGCAGGCCGGTACGCCGGGAAAAACAGGCCGAGCACGCGCGCGAAGTCGAAGGCCGGATTCGTGCTGAGCAAAGTCGCCGCCGGCGCCGCCGCCACCAAATCCTCCGGCACGATCGCGCACGAGGCTTTGCTCGCCCGCAGCGCGGTGGCGTATTTCGCACCGACCGCAAAGGTGATCATGCCCGGCCCCGCCGCCTCGATCGGCGCCGGCATCGCGATCTCGACCGTGCCATCGCCGCGCAACTCAAGTCCCAGCTTCGCCGCTATCTCGCCCAGCTTCATTTCATTTCGCTCCCGCAGATCATCGCGACGCGATGCGCCTTTATCGCTCGCCGATCTTGATATTTAGTTCGACTCCGGCCGCAGTGCTCCAAGCGTCGCGAGTTTCTGCGCGACCTCGGCCGGTGCGATTTCGCGCAGGCAATTGTAGTGGCCAAAGCGGCAGGTGCGCGCGAGGCACGGGCTGCATTCGATCCGATGATAGATCACGCCCGCACGCTCGCCGCTCGGCCCGGTGCGTTCCGGATTGGTCGAACCGAAAATTCCGACCGTTGGAATCGCGACCGCCGCCGCCAGATGCATCGCGCCCGAATCGTTGCCGGCGAAGCCGTCGCACAACGACAGCAACGCAATCAGATCGCCGATATTGGTTTGCCCCGCCGCGACGATCGCGTCGGACCGCGTCGTCGCCGCCACTTGCGCACATAGCTGTCGCTCCGACGGCGCGCCGACCAGCACGCATTCCGCGCCCGCGCTCTCATAGAGCATGTCGATCAGCGCCGCGTATCGTACCAGCGGCCATTCTTTCGCCGGCCCATACGCTGCCGCAGGGGCGATTGCGATCAAGGGCGCACCCGGACTCTTGCGATTCGCTTCGAGCCACGCGCGCATCTTCTCACGATGCGCACTGCCCACTTCGAGCTTCATTTCCACCGCGCCCGCGATCGGCTTCACACCAACGGTGTCGCGAATCATCGCGAGCCAATAATCGCGCTGATGACCACTCATGGCGTCATCTGCCGGTCGTGCCTTATGGGTCAGCAGCCCACCTCGATAGTCGGTGCTAAAACCCGCGCGCCGCCGCGCTCCGCCAATCGTCGCCCATAGCGCCGCTTCGAAACTATTCGGAAAGAGAATCGCGAGGTCGAAATGCCGCGCGCGAATCCGGTTGACAACCTGAATCCGGTCAGCGATTCCAGGCACGCCCCGCGCGACCGTGTACGGCATCACCTCGTCAATCCATGACATCCCGTCGAAGAAACCCGCCAACTCCCTTTTCACCAGCACCGTCAGAGTCGAGGTCGCGAACGCTGCGCGAATCGCGCGCAACGCGGGCAGGCTGATTACGAGGTCACCGAGCCAGTTCACTTCCTTCACCAGCACCCGCCCCGCCACACCGGTCAGATCCATCCGCATCCGTGCCCCCGCGGCATTGGGTTCTTGCATTCGTTCCGTTCCCGCTCGCGACCCACCCAAACCACCGGCAATTCGCTCCGCCTTCAAGTCCATACCTTCCGCTGGGGTTATCTCATGTATCACTTGAGGTTTGGCCTGCGCGATCCGCCCGCGCTCACCGTCTAGCGCCGCAAATCCTGAGACCCCGCTTCGCGCACCGACGACAGACGAGTAGATTGTAACATCGCTGCGAAGGCAAGCGGCTCTGGCGGGCGCTTCGCACGCACCGCGTCTATTGAGGAAGCCACGTACGCTCGGATTTTCCTATGGCTCAAACTGCTCCAACTCGTACTTCCACCGGTTGTCTCGGCGCCGGGGGCCCAGTCTGGTACGCGGTGCTCACCGTCAGCTTTCTGTCCTGCTCGCTCAATCCGGTCGGCGCGGCCGGTCTCGCGATGCGCATCCTGACGCCCCACGACATGTACTCGAAACCGGTCGGATGGCTGCTGACGGCGGGTTCCTTCTTTATCGCGATGACGGGCTTTATCGCCACCGAGCGTATCGCTTACCTCGAACGGCAGCGTCGACCGCTCGAAATCGCGAGCCTCCTCGCATGCGGCTCGGCTCTGCTCGCGTTCGCGCTTGGGTTCACCCTTCCCATGTACATCATGTGGCCAATCGCTGCCGTGCTCGTCCTGATTGGCGCGAGCGGTTTTCGCGGGACGAAGAGTCTGCCGATTCCCGGCCTGCCCGCGACTGACGCGCGAGGTCTGCCTGCCTCTCGCACGGCGGTCAGTGGTCCGGCCGCCACCGGCCAGGCCACTGACCGCAGCAGTGACGGAGGCCGCTCCGCAGGCGACTCCTCCATCACGCCCGCCCCGCGCCGGCGGCGACGGCGTCGCCGCCGACGCAAAAACCGCACGCCGTCCTCGACGCCCCCTGCCAATCCCTGAGCGATCGTCTCATCACGCCGGGCTATCTTCACGACGACCGCGCTGTCAGACCACGTTTTGCATCGCTCTCGACGCAAAACGTGGCGGCGGCGATCCGGTTTCCCG